>DASZOG010000250.1:0-13232 GCA_035550895.1 Acidimicrobiales bacterium | reverse complement strand
GATCCAGGTCTCGCCCGACGTTCTGACGAAGATCGACGTCGCTGTGACGTGGCTCTACGAGAGAAGTCTCCACGGGTGTCAGCCGGTCGCGAGGGAGTCGCGCAGCTCGAAGCGCTTGACCTTCCCCGTTGCCGTCTTCGGCAGCGCGTCGACGACGTGGATCTCCCGGGGACGCTTGAAGGCGGCCATCCGGGAGCGGCAGTGCGCCTGCAGCTCGTCGAGATCGAGCGTCGCGCCTGCCCGGGCGACGACGAAGGCGACCACGACCTCGAGCCCGTCGGCGTCGCGGCTGCCGACGACCGCCGCCTCGAGCACGTCGGCGTGCGCGACGAGCGCCGTCTCGACCTCGGCCGGGGAGACCCAGATCCCACCCTGCTTGATCACGTCGCTCGACCGCCCGAGGAACTGGTAGAAGCCGTCCGCCGTGCGGGTGTACACGTCACCCGTGCGCAGCCACGGCCCGATCAGCGCGTTGCGCGTCGCCTCCGTGCGGCACCAGTACCCGGTCGTGACCGACTCGCCCTGCACGTGGAGGTTGCCGGGCACGTCCGGCTCGGTCACGTCGCGGCCCTCGTCGTCGACGAGCTTCACCTCGTACCCGGCGACCGCGATGCCGCTCGTCCCGGGGCGCGCCGTGCCCGGCTGGTTCGAGAGGAAGATGTGCAACGCCTCCGTCGTGCCGATGCCGTCGAGCACGTCCAGCCCGAACCGGTCGCGCACCCGCTCGTGCAGGGGCGCGGGCATCGCCTCGCCGGCCGACACCGCGCGGCGCACGGACGCGAACGTGTCGGCCGGCAGCCCGGCGTCGCACAGCGCCGCGTAGAAGCCGGGCACGGCGAAGAACAGCGTCGGGCGATACGTGGTGACCAGATCGGCCACGCTGGCCGGCGTCGGCGGCGCCGGGTTGAGCACCGCGGTCGCGCCGACGGAGAGCGGGAAGGTCAGCGAGTTGCCCAGCCCGTAGGCGAAGAACAGCTTCGCGACCGAGTAGCAGCGGTCGTCCGGTCGGATCTCGAGCACGGTGCGGGCGTACGTGTCGGCCGTCGCCTGGAGATCGACGTGCCGGTGCATCGCCCCCTTCGGGGAGCCCGTCGTGCCGCTCGTGTACAGCCAGAAGCCCGGCGAGTCGCCCGTAGTGCGCGCCGGGGCGAGGTCCGTGCCGTCTGGTGCGTCAGCCCATCGGTGCACCTCGACGGCGGACTCGGCGGGGGTGTCGTCGAGGACGACGGCGCGCTCCAGGTCCGCCGCCTTGGCGCGCATCTCGTCGAGCGAGGGCGCGTAGGCGCCGGAGACGACCACGACGCGAGCGCGCGCGTCGTCGACGATCCACCCCAGTTCGCCGGCGGTGAGCATCGTCGACAACGGGACCGGCACGGCGCCGATGCGCATCGCGCCGAGGAAGTAAGCGATCCACCCCGGTTCGTCGTTGGCGACGAGCGCGACCCGCTCCTCCTCGCGCACGTCGAGGGCCCGCAGGTGGGCGCCGGCCCGCCGGGACATGCCGGCGAGCGCCTCGTACGTGAGGGTGCCGCCCGTCCACTCGACGGCGACGCGGTCTCCGCGGCCGTCGAGCAGGTGGCGGTCGAGCAGCCACTCCGCAGCGTTGAACCGCTCCCCCATGGGCCGTGACGCTACGTCACCCCGGACGTGGGCTCACTCCTCCGGGAGCTCGTGCAACTCCAGGCTGGCGAAGCCGGCGGCGTGGTCGGGATGATCGTGGAGGATGTGGTCCTTCACCTCGTTGAGGTACGTGAAGCGCAGCTCGCAGTACGGGCACTGGTGGACGTGAGGGCGCATCGACATGCCCCCAGCGTGCGCCGATTCGGCCCGCCGCGCCAGGGCGGAGGTCCCGGCGGTCAGATGGAGTCGCCGGGGATGGCGAACAGCGGGCGGGCGTCGACGCGCATCCGGCCCGCTTGCACCGACGGATCGGCCTCGGCGAGCGCCCGCACCTCGTCGAGGTCGTCGCCGGCGAAGATGGCGATGCCGACCAGGTCGCTGTCGTCGAGGACGGGCCCGTTCATCAGCAGCTTGCCCGCGTTGCGCAACCCGAACAGGTGCCGCAGGTGCGCCTGCTGCAGGCGGTCCTGCTCAACCTCCTCCTGGTCGCGGTGCGGGCCGGCCCACAGCAGGACGAGCGTGTACGCCTCGCCCCTGGCGACGGTCGTGGCGATCTGCTCGTCGAGCTCGTCGTGGGTCTGGCCGGCCGTCGATTCAGGCATCGGCGCATCCTGCCAGGTCAGCACACCTCTCCGAAGCGACGGTCCACGTCTCCCCAGTCGACGATGTTCCACAGCGCTTCGACGAAGTCGGCGCGCACGTTCGCGTACTGCAGGTAGTAGGCGTGTTCCCAGGCGTCGAACACGAGCAGCGGCGTGGTGCCGGCGCCGACGTTGCCCTGGTGGTCGTAGAGCTGCTGGACGAGCAGCCGCCGGCCCTCCGGCTCCCAGGCCAGCGCCCCCCAACCGGATCCCTGGACGGAGACCGTCGCCGCGGTCATGTGGGCACGGAACGCGTCGAACGAACCGAACGATTCGTCGATCGCGGCCGCGAGCTCTGTGCCCTCGGGGCGCCCACCCGCGCCCGGGCCGAGGTTCGTCCAGAAGATCGAGTGCAGGATGTGGCCGGAGAGGTTGAACGCCAGCGTCTTCTCCAACCCGACGGCGCCGGAGAAGTCCTTGCCGTCGCGCATCGCGGCGATCTTGTCGAGTGTGTCGTTCAGGCCCTTGACATAGGTGGCGTGGTGCTTGCCGTGGTGCAGCTCGAGGATCTGCGCCGACATGTGCGGCTCGAGCGCGGCGTAGTCGTACGGCAGGTCGGGCAGTTGGTACGGGGCGGGCATCGGTGTGCTCCTTCCGGACGGGAGTTTGTAGCGTGCAAATGATGTCGGAGCTCGCCACCAGCATGCCCGCCGGCGAGCGCCTGACGACACGCCAGATCCACATCATCTTTGCCGGGATCTTGACCGGGCTCGCGCTGTCGGCCCTCGACGCGACCATCGTGAACACCGCGCTGACGACGATCGTCGGCGATCTCGGCGGTCTCGACGCCTACACGTGGATCGGCACGTCCTACCTGCTGACCACGACGGCGGCGACACCGCTGTTCGGCAAGCTGTCCGACCTGTACGGGCGGCGGCAGCTGTTCCAGGCGGCGATCCTCACGTTCATGCTCGGCTCGCTGGCCTGCGGCCTGGCGCCGTCGATGGGCGCGCTCGTCCTGGCCCGCGCCGTGCAGGGCATCGGCGGCGGCGGGCTCAACGCGATGGCGTTCGTGATCATCGGCGACGTCGTCCCACCCCGCGAGCGAGGTCGCTACGCCGGGTTCATCACGTCGGTCTACGCCCTCGCCAGCGTGGCCGGACCGCTGCTCGGCGGGTTCTTCGTCGACCACCTCACCTGGCGGTGGATCTTCCTGATCAACGTGCCCCTCGGCATCGTCGCGCTGGTGGTGACGACCAGCTCGCTGCGGCTGCCGTTCGCCCGCCGTGATCACGCCATCGACTGGTGGGGTGCGGTCAGCCTCGTGCTCGCCGTGTCCCTGCTCGTGCTCGCGCTCTCCTGGTCCGGCGAGCACTACGGCTGGACGCACGCCGCGACGCTCGGCCTCCTCGCCGGCTCGGCCACGCTCACCGCCGCGTTCGTCTGGTGGGAGGGCCGTGCCCGCGAGCCGATCCTGCCGCTGCGCCTGTTCGGCGACGACACGTTCCGCGTCACGATGCCGATGATGCTCTGCCTCGGCGCGGTGATGTTCGGGTCTGCTGCCTTCCTCCCGCTGTTCCTCCAAGGCGTCACCGGTGTCTCGCCGACGGCCTCCGGCCTGCTGATGGTGCCGCTGATGGGCGGCGTCACGGTCGCGGCGATCGGTGCCGGCAAGATCACGACGCGGACGGGCCGCTACCGGCTGTGGCCGATCCTCGGGTCGGCGCTGGGCGCGGTCGGCGTCCTCGGCCTGTGCTTCCTCGACGACTCGGGCACCGGCTTGGCGGTCGCCCTCGTGTCGATGATCCTGGTCGGCGCCGGTTTCGGCCTGATCATGCCGACTTCGGCGCTCGCCGTGCAGAACACCGTCGCCTGGGAGGACCTCGGCATCGCCACGTCGATGGTGACCTTCTTCCGCTCCCTCGGCGGCGTGGTCGGGCTCGCCGCGTTCGGCGCTGTGCTCAACGCGCAGATCGGCGACCGGATCGACCCGGCGCTGGTGCAGGCGCCACGCGAGATCCGCGACCTGCCGGACGACGTGCAGTCGACGGTCCTCGACGTGCTCGCCGATGCCATCACGGCGGTGTTCAAGACCGCGGTGCCGCTGATGCTGATCGCGCTCGTGCTCGCGTTCCGGATCCGGGAGGTGCCGCTGCGCGAGACGTCGCCGCTGCAGCAGGCGAGCGCCGCCGACGCGGCCTGACCGAGCGGCCGCCTCGGAGCTACTCGCCGGCGACCACGGCCGGGATCGGGCCGGTCGTGCGCGCTGCGGACGGCACGGACCCACTGATCCGCGGCAACAGGACGCGGCGGAGGACGGCGAACCCGGCGACCGAGACCAGCGCTCCGGCGAGGAACGCGGTGCGCGGACCGCCGCCCGACGCCTCGGCGAGGGCGCCGAGGACGAGCCCGCCGCCAGCGACGCCGACCTCGAAGAACATCGTGAACGACGAGACGACGCTGGCGCGTTCGGTCTCCGGCACCGCGTTGACCGTCGCGGCCATCAGCGCCGGGTACATCAGCGACATGCCGAGGGCGATGACGATCGTGCCGGCGTAGAGCCCGACCGGGCTCGCCACAGCGCCCATCACGGCGAGGCCGACGGCCTGCATCAGGAGCGCGGTTCCGGCCGCGGGCCCGAGCCCGAGCCGCTCCGGCAGGCGGGCGCCGAGGATCCGCACCACGAGGCAGATCACGCTGTACGTGAGGAAGACGCCGCTCGCCCCGGGGAGGCCGAGGTCGTCGGTGTGCGTCGGCACGAACGCACTGAACGTGGCGAACGCGCCGATGCCCAGCGCGAGGACCAGACCGGGGGCGAGCGCCGCCGGGTGGAACCGGCGCACCGGCCCCTCCTCGGCGACCGCCACGCCGTGCACGCGACTCGGGACGAGGAGCGAGAGCAGTGCCGCGACGAGCGCGAACGCGGAGCCGACGACGAAGGCGAGCGCGTAGCGATCGTCTCCGAGGAGGAGCTCACCGAACACCGGGCCGAGGCCGACGCCGCCGAACACGGCGACGGAGAAGTAGCTGGCCGCCTCGGCTCGCCGGCGAGGCGGGCTGAGGTCGGCGATCAACGTCGCCGCCCCGACGAAGAGGGCCGCCTCGCCGATGCCGGCGCCGGCACGCAGCAGGAGCACGAGCGGCAGGGTGGTCGCCACGGCGAGGAGCGAGCCGCAGGCGAACGCGACGAACGAGCCGCCGATCATCAGGATCCGCCGGCCACGCCGCTCGCCGAGCGCGCCGATCATCGGCCGGGCCGCGATGGCAGCGATGCTGAACGAGGCGAGGGTGAGCCCGATCGCCGCCTCGCCGCCGCCGAGCTCGCGCTCGACGTAACGGGGCAGGATCGGCACCATCGTGCCGACGTAGACGAAGAAGGCGAGCGCGGCGAGCGTGACGACGAGGAACGGCCGGGTGACCAGCCGACCCTCGGGCGCGCGTTCCTTGCTCACAGCAAACATCATGACGGCTGAACGCTACCGGCCGCCTCCCCATTCCTGTTTGCGCGATTCGCGCGGTCCCGACCGCGCATATCGCGCCAGCACGTCAGGTGGGCTTCGGCTCCTTCGGCAGGCCGAGGACCCGCTCGCCGACGATGTTCCGCTGGATCTGACTCGTGCCGCCCCAGATCGTCTCCGAGCGGCTGAAGAAGAACGCGGACATCATCGGGCTGACCGGATAACCGGCGCGCCGCTTGTCACGCACCGCCCCGGGCCACGATCCCGTCTCCGGCCCGGCGTCGATGAGCAGCGCCTCGGCGCCGAAGATGTCGAGAGCGAGCTCCATCGCCCGCTGGTGCATCTCGGACCAGAACATCTTGTTCGTGGCGCCGAGCGCGGCGACCGCCGCGTCCTTCGTGTCGCGCAACGCGGCCGTGAGCGACCGCAACCCGTTGACCCGCAGGATCAGGATCCGGGTGTGGTATTCGGCGAGGCGCTGGCGGACGAGCGGATCGGAGATGCGCCCGTTCTCCCGGGCCGCGGCGACGAGGAGGTCGAGCTCCTCCTGGAACCGGCGGTAGCCGGTGGTCGCACTCTGGCCGCGCTCGAAGCCGAGCGTCGTGTTGGCCACGACCCAGCCGTTGTTCACGCCTCCGACGACGTTGCCCTTCGGGCAGCGGGCGTTGTCGAAGAACACCTCGCAGAACTCGGCGGTGCCGTCGGGCTGGGTGATGTTGCGCACCTCGATGCCCGGCTGCTTCATCGGCACGAGGAGGTACGAGATGCCCTTGTGCTTCGGTGCTTCCGGGTCCGTGCGGGTGAGCAGGAAGCAGTAGTCGGCGTGATGGCCGCCGGTGGTCCACACCTTCTGCCCGTTGATCACCCACTCGTCGCCGTCGAGCACGGCCGACGTCTTCAGCGAGGCGAGGTCCGATCCGGAGTTCGGCTCGCTGAAGCCCTGGCACCAGCGCACTTCGCCGCGCAGGATCTGCGGGAGGAACTCCCGCTTCTGCTCCTCCGTGCCCCACTGGAGGATCGTCGGCCCGACGAGCGTGTCCCCGAAGAAGTCGGCGCGCATCGGCGCTCCCGCCCGGGCGAACTCCTCGGCGAGGACGACGCCTTCCATCAACGACAGGCCCTTGCCGCCGTACTCGGTCGGCCAGGTGGCGCAGATCCATCCGCCGCCGTGGAGCTGCTGCACCCAGTCGTCGCTGAACCGGCGGCGCTCCTCCGGGGTCATCTCGAACCCCTCCGAGAACCAGCCCTCCGGGAGGTGGTCCTCGAGCCAGGTGCGGATCTCCTTCCGGAAGTCCTCGGCTTCGGGCGGGTAGGTCAGGTCCATCGGCCCATTGTCGCGCCTCACTTGACCCGCTGGTCAAGTGTCGCCCGTGGCTTCCTGGATGGCTCGCCAGACCCGCTCCGGCGTGCACGGCAGGGAGACGTGGCGGACACCGAGATGCGCCAGCGCGTCGACGACAGCGTTCTGCACGGCCGGGGTGGAACCGATCGTGCCGCTCTCCCCGATCCCCTTTGCCCCGAGCTCGTTGCGCGGCGACGGTGTCTCGACGTGCACGGTCTCGAAGCTCGGCAGTTCGGCGGCGCTGATGAACGCGTAGTCCGCGAGGTTGGTCGTCAGCGGATTGCCGTCCGCGTCGTAGACGACCTCCTCCAGCAGGGCCTGCGCGACACCCTGGCCGATGCCCCCGTGCACCTGCCCCTCGGCCAGCAGCGGGTTGACGATCCGCCCGGCGTCGTCGACGGCGACGAACCGGACCAGCTGCACCGCGCCGGTCTCGACGTCGACCTCGACGACGGCGATGTGCGCGCCGGAGGGGAACGTCCCTCCGTCCTGGGTGAAGTCACCCTCCCCGGCGAGGAGCTCCCCGCGTTCGTCGGCCGCCACGGTCGCGATCTCCGCCCACCCGCGGGAGAGCGCCGGTGTGCCGGCGACGTGGAACCGCCCCTCCTCCAGCACGACGTCCGCCGGATCCGCCTCGAGCAGGCGGGCGGCGATCTCGCGCCCCTGCTCGACGACATGGGTCGCGGCGCGCCACACGTTCGTCCCGCCGAGCTGCACCGATCGCGATCCGCCGGTGATGCTGCCGGCCGGCACGAGGTCGGTGTCGCCGTGGACCACCTCGATCGCGTCCAACGGCACGCCGAGGCGGTCGGCGACGAGCATCGCCCACGTCGTGTGGTGCCCCTGGCCGTACGGCGTCGTGCCGGTGACCACCCGCACCCACCCGTCCGGACGGACCTCGACGCGGCCGTACTCGCCGCCTCCGCTGAGCGCGGTGATCTCGACGTACACGGACAGGCCGATGCCCAGCAGCAGCCGCTCGCCGGCCGCGCGGCGGCGCTCCTGCTCGGCCCGCAGCTCGGGGTAGCCGGCAGCGGCGAGCACGAGGTCGAGCCCGTGCGCGTAGCGGCCGCTGTCGTAACGGGTGCCGGTCGGCGTCGTGAACGGGAACCGGTCGGGACCGACGACGTTGCGCCGGCGCAGCTCGGCCGGGTCCATCCCGATCTCGGCCGCGTAGAGATCCATCGCCCGCTCGATCGCGGCCGCCGCCTCCGGCCGGCCGGCGCCGCGGTATGCGACGGTCGGCACGGTGTTCGTCACGACACTGCGCGAGGAGAAGGACGCCGCCGGGATGTCGTACGTGCCGGTCAGCATCATCCGGGTCATGAACGGCAGGACCGCCCCCATCCGCGGGTAGGCCCCGGCGTCCTGGGTGACGGTCAGCCGGTAGGCCCGGACGCGCCCGTCGCGCGTGCCGCCGATCTCGATCTCCTGGCGCTGGCCGCGGCCGTGGCCGAGGCCGACCATGCTGTCGCTCCGCTGCTCCGCGAGGCGTACCGGCCGGTCGACGGCGCGGGCGAGCCACGGAAGGAGCAGGTCCTCCGGGTAGCTGAACGCCTTCGCGCCGAACCCCCCACCGACGTCGGGAGTGATCACGCGGACCTGGGCCGGCTCCAGGCCGTAGAGCGCCGCGAGCCGGTCGCGGATCGGGTGCGCGCCCTGGCATGCCTGCCAGTGCGTGAGGCGCCCGTCGTCCTCCCAACGCGACGCGGCGGCGCGCATCTCGAGCGGCGCCGGCGCGACCTTCTGGTTGTGCAGCGTGCGGCGGACGACGACCTCGCACTCGTCGAACGAAACCTCATCGCCCGTGAGCTCGAGGCAGACGTTCGTGCCCGCCTCCGGGAACAGGAGCACCTCCCCGCTGAGCGCCGCCTCGACGTCGAGCACGACTGGCAACGGTTCGTAGTCCGCGACGACCAGCGCGGCCGCATCCTCGCCCTGCGCGACCGTCTCGGTGACGACTGCCGCGACGGGTTCACCCACGTACCGCACGACGTCGCGGGCGAGCATCGACCGCGGCATCGGGGCGGACGCCAGGGCGGGCAGATCGAGTGGAACCGGCGGGACGTCGAGGTCGTCCGCCGTGACGACGGCGAGGACGCCGGGCGCGCCGCGGGCATCGTCGACGTCGATCGGCCCGAGGCGCGCATGGGCGACGGGTGAACGCACGTAGGTCACCCATACCGCACCCGCGAGCGGCAGGTTGTCGATGAATGCGCCACGACCGGTGAGGAACCGGGGATCCTCGGTACGCGGCACGCGGTGTCCGAGGATGCTGGCGTTCATCGGGCGACACCATAGATTCCGAGGTGATGACGGTGACCGAGCCGGCGGCTCCCGCCTCCACGCGCTGGACGGCGCAGTGGAAGGAGCTCTACGAGGAGGTTGTCACGACCGGGCTGTGCACCGGCTGCGCCGGGTGCGTCATCGCCTGCCCGCACGACGTGATCGGCTACGACCACGTGGAGAAGGGCTACCGCCCGTACCACCTGGAGGAGGAGCTCGGACCGGCCGACTGCATCCACGGCGTGAGGGGCTGCACGAGCTGCACCCGCGCCTGCCCTCGCTTCCGCGCGTGGGAGACCGAGGCGAACGTCCACCTCTTCGGTCGGGACCGCGCGCCGGACGAGATGTACGGCATCGCCAAGGACCTGTTGCTCTGCCGGGCGACGGACCAGATGGTGTTCAAGATGGGCCAGGACGGCGGGTTCGTCTCGGCGATGCTGATCTGGGCGATGGCGGAGGGGTACATCGACTGCGTCCTGACGTCGTTCCTGGAGGGCGACGGCACGTCGTGGAAGGCCGTCCCCGGGCTGGCCCGCAACAACGAGGAGATCCTCGCCTCGGCGGGCAGCCGGTACACGTACTCGGCGAACACGCTGGCGATCGACCAGGCGCTGGCCGAGGGCTACTCCAAGCTCGCCCTCGTCGGGATGAGCTGCCAGTCCTCGGCGCCGCCCGTGATGTGGCACCGCAAGGTGGGCAAGATCGCCAAGCCGTTCCTGTTCAACGTCGGCCTGCTGTGCTCGAAGACGTTCGACGACGCCATCTTCGAGGAGCTGTTCCTCGCCAAGTACGGCCTCCGCAAGGAGGAGATGGTGAAGATGAACATCAAGGGCGTCTTCCAGATCTGGATGCGCGACGGCACGTACCACGAGATCGATCTCAAGGAGTGCCACGCCTGGACGCGCGAGGGCTGCAAGCTGTGCCCCGACTTCGCCGCCGAGCACGCCGACATCTCCTGCGGCGGGATCGGTGAGGACAACGACTGGACGTTGACGCTGGTCCGCACGGACCTCGGCCGGGAGATCGTCAGCCGGATGATCGCCCACGGCGACATCGAGGCGAAGCCGGCCGACACCGACGAGAAGGCGATGAAGCTGCTCCGGACGCTGTCGATCGTCAGCCGGCGCCGCTGGCCGGCGTCCGCCGATGCCGCGGTGAGCGTCGGCGTCCCGCCTCCGAAGAAGAAGGCCGCGGCACCGCCCGCCGCTCCGGCGGGTGGTGTGGCTCAGCCGGACGTCGGCGTGCCGACGCAGTCGGCGATGCCGGCGTAGAACTGTTGCGTCTCGTCCGACGCGTTCTCCAGGGCGGCGGGATCCGTGAGGTTGACGGCGTCGAGCTCGTCGCTGTCGCCCTGGATCGTGTCCAACTGCTCGTCGGTGAAGTCGTCGACGACGCCGCGCATGCACTCCTCCTGCTCGGGCGAGAGGTCGAGCTCCTCGACCCAGTCCTCGACCGCACCCTCGGCCTTCGAGCGGTTCGACTCGGAGCAGGCGGCGAGCGCGACCAGGGGGACGGCGAGGAGTGACGCGAAAGCGCGGCGCATGCAGGACCTTTCAGCGGGAAGCTGGAACAGGATAGTGGCGGGGTCCGCCGGGGCCACCTCTCCAGGGGGTTATGGTGCCGCCCATGGTGCGGTTCCTGCTCCGGGTCCTCCTCACGCTGGTCGGCAACGCCGTCGGCCTGATCGTCGCGGCATGGATCCTCGACGACATGGCGCTCGACGCCTCCGGCTTCTTCATCGCTCTCGTGATCTTCACGGTGCTGATGATCGTCCTCCAGCCACTGATGGTGAAGGTGGCGATGCAGTACGTGCGTCCGCTGGCCGGTGCGACGGCGCTCGCCACCACGTTCGTGTCGTTGCTGGTCACTGAACTCATCTCCGATGGGCTGGAGATCGAGGGCTTCGTGACCTGGGTCCTGGCGACACTGATCGTCTGGCTGGTCTCGATGCTCGCGGCGATCATCCTCCCGGCGATCTTCCTCAAGGAGGCGGTGCAGGGAGAGCGCGGGGCGAAAGGCCCCCAGACCTTCACGCCGTAGGCCAGGCCAGCTCCACGGCGCGAGCGAACACCGCGTCCAGCATCTCCTCGGTCAGCCGGCCGGTGAAGGTGTTTTGCTGGCTGGGGTGGAACGAGCAGAGGATCGTCCGCCCGTCCGGAGCGGCGACCTCGACACCGTGGCCGAACCGCGGCCGCGGCCGCACGCCGAGCACCGCCGCCGCGGCCTCGTAGGCGAACGCGCCGAGGGCGACCACCACCCGCACCTCGGGGAGCAGCGCCAGCTCCCGCTCCAGGAACGGGCGGCACCGGTCACGCTCTTCAGGCAGCGGCTTGTTGCCCGGAGGCGCACAGCGCACGGTGGCCGTGATGTACGCGCCCGAGAGCTCGAGTCCGTCGCCGACATGGGAGGAGGTCGGCTGGTTCGCCAGCCCGGCGCGGTGCAGCGCGCGGTACAGCCAGGCACCTGAGCGGTCACCGGTGAACATCCGCCCGGTGCGGTTCGCGCCGTGCGCCGCCGGCGCCAAGCCGAGCACGAGGATCCGCGCCGCGTGGTCACCGAAGCCGGGCACGGCGCGTCCCCAGTAGTGCTCGTCGCGGTAGGCGGCGCGCTTGTCCCGGGCGACCTGCGCCCGCCAGGCGACGAGGCGCGGGCACGCCTCGCAGGCGACGACGTCGATCATCACCGCCCCGACGCTGTCGCCGCCGCGTGGAAGCACGGCTCCGACTGTAGGTTCCACAAGGCAAGATGCCTCCGAAGCGCACATCTTCCCCGCCGACCGTGCTGATCCTCGTCCGCCACGGCCAGACGCCGACGACCGGCAACACGCTGCCCGGACGCGCGCCCGGCCTGCACCTGAGCGACGTCGGGCGGGAGCAGGCCGAGCTGGCGGCGAAGCGTCTGGCCGAGCTGCCGCGCGTCGACGCCGTGTTCGCCTCGCCGCTCGAGCGCACGCGGGAGACGGCGATGCCGATCGCGCAAGCCCTCTCGCTGAGGGTCGAGGTGGAGCGGGGTCTGCTCGAGTGCGACTTCGGCGAGTGGACCGGGCGGCCGTTGAAGGAGCTGATGAAGCTGCCCGAGTGGACGACGGTGCAGCGCTACCCGACTGGCCACCGCTTCCCCGGTGGCGAGAGCTTCGCCGAGATGCAGGCGCGGATGGTCGGCACGCTCGAGCGGTTGCGGGCGCGCCACCCCGGCGGCACCGTCGTCGCCGTGTCGCACGCGGACCCGATCAAGGCCGCCGTGGCGCACGCCCTCGGGACGCACCTCGACCTGTTCCAGCGGATCGTCATCTCGCCGTGTTCGGTGACCGTGATCGCCTATCACGCGGGCGGACCGGCCGTGCTCGCCATGAACAGCACGGGTGGTTCGCTGGCCGACCTGAAGCCGTCGTGATCGTCAGGCGCCCCGACCGTGAGCTCGTTCGACCTCGGTGAGATCGACGCGTTCACCACGGGGACCGTCGGTCCGCCGGGGGAGCGGGTGTTCTATCTGCAGGCGCGCGACGGCCGCGCCGTCGTGACGTTCAAGTGCGAGAAGCAGCAGGTCGCCGTGCTCGGGTCGTCGCTCGAGCGGCTGCTCGCCGACCTGCCGTCCCCGACCGACGGGCCGTTGCCGACCGCCCTCGAGCTCGTCGACCCGATCGAGCCGGCGTGGGTCGTGGGGCAGATGACGTTGGCCTTCGATCCCGGCCGGGACCGGTTCGTTCTCGAGCTGTGGGAGCTGGTGCCGCAGGACGAGGAGTCGGAGGGCGAGGAAGGCGAGGAACCGGCGACCGACCGGTCCCGGGCCCGGATGCTGCTCAGCCGCGGGCAGGCCCGCGCGTTCGCCCGTCACGCCGAACGGGTCGTCGCGGCCGGGCGGCCGGCGTGCCGGTTCTGCGGCGGTCCGATCGACCCGGACGGGCACGCCTGCCCGCGCATGAACTAGTGGTCCGCTTCGCAGGGT
>DASZOG010000249.1:0-4368 GCA_035550895.1 Acidimicrobiales bacterium | reverse complement strand
GCCGCCGCGTCGGTGGCCAGGCCCTCCAGGCCGAGCGCGGTGAGGCCGATCGTGGCGTCGGCGACGGTGCCGTCCTCGGCCATCCAGAGGGCGGCACCGGCGGCTGCGACGGCCCAGTCGCCGACGCGGCGCTCGACCTTCTCGTACGCGCTGCCGCAGCCGGGCCGGATCGGGAAGCGCAGCTCCACCAGGATCTCGGCGGGCCCGACGCCGGTCTCGTAGGGCCCCTCGTGGAACTCGCGCAGCGACACGGTGCGCGTGCCGCCGGAGGAGCGGACCACGGCCGTGCCCTTCAGCGCAGAGCCGACGGCCGACAGATCCTCGCTCGGGTCGGCCTGGCAGAACGAGCCACCGATCGTGCCCCGGTTGCGCACGATCGGATCGGCGATGACGCGCTCGGCGTCGTGGAAGATGCGGTAGTGCTCGCCGGCGACGGCCGAGTCGAGCAGCTCCGCGTGGCGCGTCATCGCGCCGATCGCCAGCTCGTCGCCGTCCACCTTGATGTAGGAGAGGTCGGCGAGGTCGTTGATGTCGATCAGGTGCTCGGGCCTGGCGAGGCGCAGCTTCATCATCGGCAGCAGGCTGTGCCCGCCGGCGACGAGCCGGGCCTCGGGGCCGAGGCGCTCGAGCAGGGCCAGCGCCTGGTCGACGCTGGTCGCCCGCTCGTACTCGAACGGTGCCGGTGTCTGCACGTGTCCCCCCGGAGGTGCATCACTCGCGGCCCGACCCCCCGGACCGCTCCCAGAGTGTGCACCAGCCCGGCGCCCGGCGGAAGCGGCACCTAACCGATCGCTTATCTTCGACGCTGTGACGCTCACGCAGCTGGAAGCGTTCGTGCTCGTGGCCCGGCTGGGTTCGGTGAAGGCGGCGGCACAGGCGCTCGGCGTGAGCGAGCCGGCGGTCTCCGGGGCGCTCGCCGCGCTCCGCCAGCACCTCGGCGACCCGCTCGTGGTCCGCGGGCCGACCGGCATGGCGCTGTCGGCCGGAGGCCAGCGCGTCGTCGGCATCGCCAGCCAGATGGTCAACCTCGCCGTCGAGGCGGAAGCGGCGATCCGCCACGCCCAGGGAGCGCCGGAGCTGCTCCGTGTCGTCGCCACGAGCACGCTGGCCGAGTTCGTCGCGCCGTCCCTGCTCACGGCGTTCGCGGCGCGGGTCGGTGCCGTCGAAGCGAGCGTCGGCCTCGCCACTGCGGCGGAGATGAGCGCGCTCGTGCAGGAACGCTTGGCCGACGTCGCGCTCGGACCGCGGCTGGCCGGGCTCGAGAGCGAGCCGATGATGCGCTACCGCCTCGTCGTCGTGGCGGCGCCCGGCGGTCCCCTGGCGGGGCGCGCGCGGGCACCGGCGCGCGGCGTCGCGGGTGTCGACTGGCTCGTCGACGCGTCAGGAGCGGATCCGGACAGCGAGGTCGGTGGGCTGCTCCGCCGGCTGCGGGTGCCCGAGGGACGCGTCAAGGTGTTCCCCAGCCAGGCGGCAGCGTGGGCGGCCGCCGCCGACGGCCACGGTGTCGCGCCGGCCGTCGCCCACCTCGTGGCGCGGGACGTCGGCCGCGGCGCACTCGTGGTGCTACCCCTCGAGGGCACACCGATCGACGAGCTGTGGTACGTGAGCACGGTCTCCGCGGACCGCCGCTCACCCGCCGTGACCCGCCTCCGCCGCTTCCTCGCCACGCCCGACGCGATGCAGGCCATGCATCGCGCCGACGGGAGCGTGCCCGTCAGCCGCTTCCGCCCGCCCGTGTACGTGACGATCTGGAGTTGAGGGCTGGAGGTGAGGGTCGCGCCGAGCGGGCGGCGTCAGGCCACGACATCGCGGCGGCGGAGCCCGGCCAGCCCGGCGACGACGAGCACGACGGCGGCAGCCGTCAGCAACATCAGCGGCAGCGCGCCGAAGGACTCGGCCGGCAGCGCCGGCACGTGGTGGAACGGCGACAGGTCGAGCACCCACTCCGGTAGCCCGAGCAGCTGGCCGAGGAACCCGAGGACGACGAACGCCGTGAACGCCGCCCACGCGGCGAGTGCCGCGCCCGAGCGCCACCCGAACAGAGCGAACGTGATCGCGACGAGCACCCACTGCGCCGGCGCGTACGCGAGCGCGGCGCCCGTCAGCCGCGGGATCTCGCCTGCATCGCCGATGACGATCCCGTAGGTCGTGCCGAGACCGAATCCCGCGGCGGCGAGGAGCAGGGACGAGCCGGCCAGCGCGACCAGTAGGTGCGAGGCGCCCCACCGGGCGCGAGCGGTGGCGGTGGCGAGCACGACCTCGGCGTGGCCCGCCGTCTCCTCACCGCGCAAGCGCAGCGTTGACGACACGGCAAAGCCGCCGCCGATCAGCGCGATCGTGAGCAGCGCGGTGGACAAGAAGGTTTCGGTCAGATCGCCGGTCCCCTGGGCGATCAGGTCCTCGAGGGCCGAGTTGTCCCCGACGAGGTCGCCCACGTCGGTGACCACCGTGCCGTACGAGACGCCGGTGAGCGCCAGGCCGGCGACCCAGGCGACGACCGTCCACCGCTGGAGTCGCACCGCCAGCCCGAGCGGGCTCGACAGCTCCGCGCCGGCCGCGGCGAGTCCAGGACGGGGAGGCAGCAGACCGCTGCCGACGTCGCGGTGGGCGAGGAGCGCATACGTCGCCCAGATCAGCACGGCGGACGCCGCCAGCAGGAGCAGCAGCGGCCACCAGCGCTCGCCGGCGTACGGGCGCATCGCCTGGGCCCAGCCCATCGGCGACAGCCACGACAGCGCGCCGCTGCCGGCGTCGCCGATCGCCCGGACCACGTACGACACGCCGAGCGCGACGGCAGCGACGCCGTAGGTGGAACGGGCGCTCTCGACGGTCTGCGCGGCGAGCGCTGTCACGCAGGCGAAGAGGAACCCGAAGCCGGCGATCGCCAGGCCGAACGCGACCGACCCGGTCGCCGGAAGGTCCTGGGCGACGAGGGTCAGCGCCGACAGCGCGCCGAGTACGGCGAACGCCACCGCGCCGACGAGCAGGACGGCCGTCACCGGCGCGTTCCGCCCGGCGACGCTCGCCCGCACGAGTTCCGTCCGCCCGGCTTCCTCGTCGGCGCGGGTGTGCCGGCCGACGAGGAACACACCCATCAATGCCACGACGGCGAACCCGAAGGCGCCGAAGTTGAACACGACCTGGCCGCCGACCGTGTCGAGGCCGTACGCGGGGCCCTGGAGCGCGATCAACGCGGCGTTCGCCTCAGCCGTTTCCGCGGCCTGGTCGAGGTCGGCTTGCGTCGGGTACAGGTCTCGGATGCTCGACGCGGTGATCAGGACGAGGAGCGTGATCCCACCGATCCACACCGCCAGGCGGACGCGATCACGGCGGAGGACGTGGCGGACGAGGATGGCCGTGCCGGTCAGCGTCGACGCGCTCACCGCCGCGTCGTCTCCGACCGGGCGCTGCTCCGCGCGTCGTCGGCCTCGAACCGTTCGATCTCGTCGCCGTAGTGGCGGAGGAACAGGTCCTCCAGGGTGGGCGGCGTGCTCGTCAGGGAGCGGATGCCCAGCCCGGCGAGCACCTTGATGGCGCGGTCGAGCTGCGCGGTGTCGACGTCGAAGCGTGCGCGCGTTCCGTCGACCACCGCATCGTGCACGCCGGCGAGCTCGGCGATCCCCACGACCGGCCTCACGGTGTCCACGGCGATGGACGTCCGGGTGAGATGGCGCAGCTCGGCGAGCGTGCCGCTCTCCACCGTGCGCCCGAGACGGATGATCGTCACCCGCTCGCAGAGCGCCTCGACCTCGGCGAGGATGTGGCTCGACAGGAGCACCGTGCGTCCCTGTGCGCTGACCTCGCGGATCGTGTCCTGGAACATCGCCTCCATCAGCGGGTCGAGGCCGGACGTGGGCTCGTCGAGGACGAGGAGTTCGACGTCGGCGGCGAGCGCGGCGACCAGGGCCACCTTCTGGCGGTTGCCCTTCGAGTAGGTGCGGGCCTTCTTGGTCGGGTCGAGGTCGAAGCGTTCGAGCATTTCCTGCTTGCGCCGCGGGTCGAGCCCGCTGCGCAGCCGGCCGAGCAGGTCGATGACCTCCCCACCTGTCAGGTTCGGCCACAACGTGACCTCGCCGGGCACGTAGGCGAGCCGGCGGTGGAGCGCGACCGAATCGGCCCACGGATCGCCGCCGAGCAGCGTTGCCGTCCCCCCGTCGGCCCGCAGCAGGCCGAGGAGGATGCGGATCGTCGTCGACTTCCCGGAGCCGTTCGGCCCGAGGAAACCGTGGACCTCGCCGGTAGCGACGTGGAGGTCCAGACCGTCGAGTGCCCGGGTCGGCCCGAACGACTTCACCAACCCGGAGACGGAGATCGCCGCGTCCACCGGTGACCGGCCCGCGGCGGTCAGAGCTTCTTGCCGGACTTGTT
>DASZOG010000248.1:0-7272 GCA_035550895.1 Acidimicrobiales bacterium | reverse complement strand
CGAATCGACGGTGCGCCTCCCGGACGAGCCGGTGACAGACGTGCCCGAGCACGGCACGATCGAGCTGCGGAACGTCGGCTTCCGCTATCCGGGAGCGGAGCATGCGGTGCTGAGCGACGTCTCGTTCCGCGTGGAGCCCGGGCAGACGACGGCGATCATCGGCAGCACCGGCGCCGGGAAGACGACGATCGTGAACCTCGTCACCCGGCTGTTCGACGCGACCGGCGGCGCGGTGCTCGTCGACGGCGTCGACGTCCGCCGGCTCGACCCGCAGCTGCTGTGGGGGCGGATCGGCTTCGTGCCGCAGCGGGCGTACCTGTTCTCGGGCACGGTGGCGACGAACCTGCGGTTCGGCCGGCCGGACGCGACCGACGCCGAGCTGTGGGACGCGCTCGAGATCGCCCAGGCGGCCGGGTTCGTGCAGTCGATGCCGGACGGGCTCGACAGCGAGATCACCCAGGGCGGCTCGAACGTCTCCGGCGGCCAGCGGCAACGGCTGGCGATCGCCAGGGCGCTCGTGGTGCGGCCCGAGATCTACGTGTTCGACGACTCGTTCTCGGCGCTCGACCTGGCGACCGACGCGCGCCTGCGTGCCGCGCTCGCGCCGCACACGACAGACGCGGCCGTTCTCGTCGTCGCTCAGCGCGTGTCGACGATCCAGGACGCCGACCAGATCCTCGTCCTCGAGGACGGCGAGCTCGTCGGGCGCGGCACCCACGACGAGCTCGTGCGGACGTGCCCGACCTACGCGGAGATCGTCGAGTCCCAGCTCGGCACCGGATCGGCAGCGGCATGAGCACGCGCGACGTGCTGGACGGCCAGGACAGGCCCGACGGGCAGGACGAACGGCGGCTCCTCGCCACGACCGGCACGCAGGCCCGGCGCGGCACGTTCGGGCCGGGCGGCGGCGCGGGCATGCCCGTCGAGCGCAGCGAGAAGTTCGGCGCCACGCTGAAGCGTCTCGGCGAGATCCTCGGCAGGGAGACACCCCGGCTCGTCGGCGTCTTCGTCCTGACGGTGTGCAGCGTCGTGCTCGTGGTGCTCGGACCACGGCTGCTCGGCCGGGCGACCGACATCATCGTGCGTGGCGTGACCAGCGACGAGGGGATCGACTTCGGTTCCCTCCACCGCACGCTCGCCGGCGTCGGCGTGCTGTACCTGGCGTCGTGGGTCCTCGCCGTGGCGCAGGCCTACATCCTCGCGGGCGTCGTGCAACGTTCGATGTCCGCGCTGCGCGCCGCCGTGGAGGACAAGCTCAACCGGCTGCCGCTGACGTACATCGACCGCACACCGCGGGGCGATCTGTTGAGCCGGGTCACGAACGACATCGACAACCTGGCGCAGAGCCTGCAGCAGACGGTGAGCCAGATCGTGACGGGCCTCCTCACGTTGCTCGGCGTCGCCGTGATGATGTTCACGATCTCGCCGTTCATGGCGGTGGTCGCGCTGGTCACCGTGCCCCTGTCGATCTGGGTCATCCAGTTCATCGGCGGCCGGGCCCGGCCCCGGTTCCTGTCGCAGTGGCGCTACACCGGCAGCGTCAACGCGCAGGCCGAGGAGGTGTTCACCGGCCATGCCGTGGTGAAGAGCTTCGGCCGCCAGCAGCAGGTCGAGGCGCGTTTCCGCCGGCACAACGACGAGCTCTATGCGTCGAGCTTCGCGGCGCAGTTCATCTCCAGCTTGATCCAGCCGGCGATGATGTTCCTGAGCAACCTGCAGTTCGTGCTCATCGCTGTCGTCGGCGGGGTCCGGATCGCGCACGGGGCGATCACGGTCGGCGACATGCAGGCCCTGATCCAGTACTCGCGGCAGTTCGGCCAGCCGTTGACGTTCCTCGCCTCGATGGCCGGGACGTTCCAATCGGGGATCGCCTCCCTGGAGCGGGTGCTCGAGCTCCTCGACGCAGAGGACGAGCCGGCCGATCCACCGCGCGCGGTGAGCCCTCCCGCGGTGCGCGGCCGGATCGTGTTCGACGACGTCCACTTCTCGTACACGCCGGGCAAGCCGCTGATCGAGGGTCTCGATCTGGTCGCCGAGCCGGGCCAGACCGTGGCGATCGTCGGTCCCACCGGAGCCGGCAAGACGACGCTCGTGAACCTGCTGATGCGCTTCTACGAGCTCGATTCCGGCAGGATCACCCTCGACGGCCGGGACATCGCCGCCATGCCGCGCCACGAGCTGCGGGCGGAGATCGGGATGGTGCTGCAGGACACGTGGCTGTTCGGCGGCACGATCCGGGACAACCTGGCATACGGGAATCCAGACGCGACCGAGGAACAGATCCGCGAGGCCGCCCGCGTCACGTACGTGGACCGGTTCGTCCACTCCCTGCCGGACGGGTACGACACGGTGCTCGACTCCGATGCCGAGAACCTCTCCGCAGGCCAGAAGCAGCTGATCACCATCGCCCGCGCCTTCCTCGCCGATCCGGCGATCCTGATCCTCGACGAGGCCACGAGCTCGGTCGACACGCGCACCGAGGTGCTCATCCAGGAGGCGATGAACGCGCTGCGGGCGCAACGGACGAGCTTCGTCATCGCCCACCGCCTGTCGACGATCCGCGGCGCCGACGTGATCCTCGTGATGGAAGAGGGACGTATCGTCGAGCAGGGCACGCACGAGGAGCTCGTGGCCCGCGAAGGGCCTTACTCCCGGCTGCACCACGCCCAGTTCGCCGGTCTCGCCACCTAGTGGTCGTCACCGAGATGGTGCGGCGTCTCGCCGCCCAGCGACGCCCATGGCGGCGTCCGGCTCCTCGACAAGTGCGCTTCGGCAATTGTCTCGTCGCCGTCCTTGCCATTCACGCCGCTGACTCGCCGATACCACCGCCCCATCTCGGCGACGCACCACTAGTCCGTAGAGTCCGCTGGCGATGGACAGCCGCGCCTTCCTCGGACTGCAGTCGAGCCACAACCCGTTCCGCTGGCACCTGGAGGTGACGCCGAAGCTGTCGACGCACAGCGGCTTCCTCTTCGGCGGGTGCGGGCTGGGCGCGGCGATCTCGGCCATGGAGGGCTCGAGCGGCCGGCAGTGCGTCTGGGCGACCGGGCAGTACCTCGCGTACGCCAAGCCCGGCGAGGTGATGGACATCGACGTGACACTCGCTGTGGAGGGGCACCAGATCACGCAGGCCCGGGCGGTGTGTCACGTCGGCAACCGGGAGATCCTGACCGCGAACTCCGCACTCGGACACCGGCCGATGGACGTCTCCGGCCAGTGGGAACGGATGCCCGCCGGGGTGCCTCCGCCTGACCAGTGCCCCGAGCGGCGCAGCAGACTGCCGGAGAGCGGGAGCATCCACGAGCGCCTCGCGCAGCGCATGGCGAAGGCCCGCGACCTGGACGAGCTCGACGGGACGCACGGGGACGGGCAGACGGTGATGTGGGCGCGCATCCCCGACGTCATCGAAGGCGTCGACACGACCACGCTGGCGATCCTCGGCGACTTCGTGCCGATGGGCGTCGGTCAGGCGCTCGGCATCCGCGGCGGCGGCAACAGCCTGGACAACACGTTGCGCATCGCCCGCCTCGTGCCGACGGAGTGGGTGCTGCTCGACATCCACGTCCAAGCGGTGGAGCGGGGCTTCGGCCACGGCCTGGTGCACATGTTCGCCGAGGACGGGACCTTGCTGGCCACGGCGAGCCAGAGCTGCATCGTGCGCTACTGGCCGGATCTCGACCAGGCCGCCGCGGCGAGAACGGCGGAGCGCAGCGAGGAGGCTCACCGATGACGCTGCCCACGCGTCCCGGCATGACGGTGCCTCTGCCCGGGCCGTTGCACACGCACCGGGAACGGCTGCAGGAGCTCGCCGATCTCGGCTACACCGACATCTGGTCGTCGGAGGCCGACAGCGTCGACGCGTTCACCCCGCTCGCGCTCGCCGCGGCGTGGGAGCCGCGGTTGCGCCTCGGCACGGCGATCGTGCCGGCGTACACCCGGGCGCCGGCATGCCTCGCCCAGTGCGCGGCGTCGCTGGCCGACGCGGCGCCTGGCCGGTTCGCGCTCGGCGTCGGGTCGTCGTCGAACGTCATCGTCGAGCGGTGGAACGGGCTGCCGTTCGAGGAGCCGTACCGCCGGGTGCGCGACGTCGTCCGCTTCCTGCGTGAGGTGTTCCGTGGCGAGAAGGTCTCGGCGACGTACGACTCGTTCACGGTCTCCGGCTTCAAGCTCGGCGTGCGGCCCGAGGTGCCCCCTCCGGTGCTCGTGGCCGCGCTGCGTCCCGGCATGCTCCGCCTCGCCGGGCGCGAGGCGGACGGTGCGATCATCAACTGGCTGTCGGCGGACGACGTGCGCAGGGTCGCGCCGATCGTGCGCGACGCAGCCGGTGGCGAGGAGCGCGAGCTGGTGGCGCGGATCTTCGTCTGTCCGAGCGAGGACGCGGCTGCGGTCCGCCAGGGAGCGCGCTTCGCGATCGCGGCGTACCTGAACGTGCCGGTGTACGCCGCGTTCCACGAGTGGCTCGGCCGCGGACCGGCACTCGCCGGGATGTGGGAGGCCTGGGGGGCAGGCGACCGGAAGGCCGCCTTGGAGGCGATCCCCGACGAAGTCGTCGACGCGCTGGTCGTGCACGGCTCGCCTGCGGCGTGCCGGGCCCACATCCAGCGCTACTTCGACAACGGCGTCACCACGTCGAGCCTGGCGATCCTGCCGTTCGCGCCGTTCGACCATTGGGAGGCCGTGCGCGGCCTGGCCCCGAGCGCCGGCTGACCTCACTCACGCTCACGCGGCACGCTCGGGGAGGTGCTCCGTGCGCTCGTCGACGGCCCGGCGCCGAACGGCCTGCTCGGCGAGGATCGCCCGTGCCCGGGCGATTCCGGCCAGGCCCACCTGGCGAGTGCGCGTGGAGAGCCGGAGTTGCACCGGCACGCCGTCGGGAGGCGGGAGCAGCGCCAGTTGCTGGCCCTCGTCTCGGGTGTGGAGGGTCTCGTTGCTCATGGGTGGGAGTGTGACGAATGGGTGGGACAGCGTTTCTGGACCGGATCTCGGCAGCCTCATGGTTCTCGGGTCCCCCGTGGTTGCGGAGCAACCCCGGGCCTCCCCAGATCCGTACGCTCGGGCGATGACCGTGATGACACCATGGGTTGGTGACGCTTGCTCGCTGGTCGAGGCGTTCCGCCGCGGCGAGCGGTCGCCGGCCGAGGAGATCGAGGCGTCCGTCACCGCCATCGAGCAGAGCGGGCTGAACGCGTTCTGCCATCTCGATCTCGACGCGGCCCGGGACGCTGCCGCGGCGGCCGACACGAGCCGCCCCTTCGGCGGCGTGCCGATCGGGGTCAAGGAACTCGAACAGGTCGCGGGCTGGCCCTACAGCGAGGCGTCCGTGCCCCTCGCCGATCGCCGCGCTACGTGCACGTCGACGATGGTCACGCGCCTCCGGGACACAGGCGGCGCGGTCGTGCTCGGCCAGACCACGTCGAGCGAGTTCGGCTACGTGAATCTCACCCGCACGCGCCTGCACGGCACGACGCGCAACCCGTGGGACGTCGAGCGGACGCCGGGCGGGTCGAGCGGAGGCAGCGCCGCCGCAGTGGCCGGCGGGCTCGTTCCCATCGCCACCGCCAGCGACGGCGGCGGCTCGATCCGCATCCCTGCCGGGTTCACCGGTCTGGTCGGCCTGAAGGCGACGTTCGGGCGGATCCCTCGCGGCCCGGACGCGGAGTACGGCAGCCTGACCAGCGTTGTCGGCTGCGTGTCCCGGTCCGTGCGCGACACCGCGCGCTGGTTCGACGTGTGCGCAGGGCACGACCCGGGCGACCCGCTGAGCCTGCCGCGTTACGCCGAATCCTGGGAGCGGGGCCTGGGCACGCACGGCGACGAGCTGCGCGGGCTGCGCGTCGCGCTCGTCTCCGATTGGGGCGAGGCGACGGTGTCGCCGTCGATGTGGGAGCTGCTCGACGAGGCAGCCGGCAACCTGATCGTCGATGCGGGGCTGCAGCGCACCGACGGCGTCGACACCGCGCTGCCGCGCATGGGTCGCGCGTGGTCGCTGTCGGGCGTGATCGGCATCCACGAGGCACTGGCCGACCACTGGCCGGCGTGCGCCGAAGACCTGACGCCCGAGGTCCGCTTCGCCGTCGAGGCGACGCAGGGCATGTACTCGATGGAGGCGCGGCACAGGATCGAGCGGCGGCGGGTCGAGGTCAACCGGGCGATGGCGCGTCTGTTCGAGGAGGTCGACTTCGTCGTGACGGCGAGCAATCCCGACGTCGCCTTCGCTGCCGATGGCCCGCTGCCCGACACGTTCGGTGGCGTGCACGCCGGTGCGCGCAACAACGGCCGGCTCACGTTTCCGGCGAATCTCCATGGTTGCCCGGCGATCTCCATCCCCGCCGGGACGCTCGACGGCCTGCCGGTCGGGCTGCAGGTCGTCGGGCGTCATTTCACCGAGCCGTTGCTGCTCGAGCTGGCGCTGATCGCCGAGCAGGAGCGGCCGTGGACGCTCGTCGCCGCCGGCGCCCCAGTGTAGGTTTCTCCAAGTACGGCCTTTCGATATGATCCGGCGGATGCCGCGGGTGCAACGCCGGTCGCTGGCGATCGGCCTCGTCATGGGCGTCACGCTGGTCGCGACGGAGGCGATGGCCGTCGCCGCCGCGTTTCCGGCGCTGTCCGACGACCTCGGCGGTGACCGCCTCTACGGCGCGGCGTTCAGCGTCTTCATGCTCGCCAGCTTGGTCACGCTCGTGTTGTCCGGCGAGCTCGCCGACCGCAGAGGCCCGTTGGTGCCGTTCTCGCTCGGCCTCGCCGCGTTCGGCAGCGGCCTCGTCGTCGTCGGCTTGGCGCCCTCGATGCCCGTCGTCGTCGCCGGCCGTGCACTGCAGGGCGCCGGCGCCGGCGCGCTGACGAACACGGCGTACGTCGCCATCGGACGCGCCTGGCCACCGGAGCAGAAGGCGCGCGTGTTCGCTGCCATGTCCGCGGCCTGGATCCTGCCGAGCCTGATCGGCCCGGCCGTGGCGGGGCTGGTGACCGACGCGTTCGGCTGGCGGTGGGTGTTCCTCGGCATCCTGCCCTTGCTCCCGCTCGTCGCCGCGCTCGCGATGCCGTCGCTGGCGCGCCTCGGTCCGCCGCAGCAGGTCTCGCGCCAGGGGCGGGCCCGTGACGCCGTCGCGCTCGGCGTCGGCGCCACGATCGCGATCGTCGGGCTGCAGAGCACCGATCCTGTGCTGCTCGTCGGCGTCACCGCGGCGGGCGTCGCCGTCGCCGTCCGGCCGCTGCGGCGGCTGCTCCCCGCCGGCACGTTCTCTGCTCGGCCGGGGCTTCCTGCCGGCGTCG
>DASZOG010000247.1:0-5739 GCA_035550895.1 Acidimicrobiales bacterium | reverse complement strand
GCCGGCTCTAGGTCGCCGGCAAGCAGAAGAAGGCCGCCGAGGCAGGGATGCTGTCTCGCCACGTCGAAGTGCCGGGCGACGCGTCGCAGGCCGAGGTCGAAGCGACCGTGGGCGAGCTCGCCGCAGATCCGTCGGTGCACGGCGTGCTCGTTCAGCTGCCACTGCCCGCCGGGCTCGACCCGGATCCGGTCATCGAGCTCGTGCCGCCGGAAAAGGACGTCGATGGCCTCACCGCCCGCTCGCTCGGCCGGCTCGTGCGCGGCGAAGCGGGACATGCGCCGTGTACGCCGCTCGGTGTGCTGCGGCTGCTCGAGCGCTACGGCGTCACGGTTTCTGGCAAGCGCGCGGTGGTCGTCGGGCGGTCGACCCTCGTCGGCCTGCCGCTCGTGCTCCTCCTCGGGCGAAAGGGCACCGATGCGACAGTGTCCCTCGCCCATTCCCGCACGCCTGATCTCGCCGGTCTGTGCCGTGAAGCGGACATCCTCGTGGCGGCAGCGGGGAGCGCGCGGATGATCACGGTCGATCACGTCAAGCCCGGCGCGGCGGTGATCGACGTCGGCATCAGCCGCACGGAAGCCGGCATCGTCGGTGACGTCGACTTCGACGCCGTGCAGGCGGTCGCCGGCGCGATCACGCCGATGCCGGGCGGGACCGGCCCGATGACGGTGGCCTGCCTGCTGCAGAACACGGTCGCCGCGGCCCGCATGCAAGGCGTGTTCTAGGCGGGGCCGCGGTTCTGGACGTGCTGGAAGCCGAAGCGGCCCTTGATGCACAGGTTGCCGCGGGTGATGTCGTGATCCTGCGGTGAGGTCACCTTGACGATCTCGTTGTCCTGCACATGCAGCGTGAGCGTGCAGCCGACGCCGCAATAGGGGCAGATGGTGTCGGTCGTCGTCTGGCGCTCCTCGTCCCACACGCCCTCGTCGCGCAGCTCGTGCTCGCGGTGGAACATCAGCGCCCCGGTGGGGCACACCGCGATGCAGTTGCCGCAGTACACGCACGCCGATGCCGGGAGCTCGACGTCGTGCTCAGTGGAGATCCGCGCCGCGAACCCGCGTCCCGCAGTCGAGATGGCGAACGTCCCCTGCCACTGCTCGCCGCAGGCGTCGACGCACTTGTAGCAGAGGATGCACTTCGCGTAGTCCCGGACGTACAGCTCGTTGTCCACCTTGACCGGCTGGTCCACCGTCGCCACGTGCTCCCCGAAGCGACTCGGATCCGCGCCGTACTCCTCGTTCCAGCGCGCCACGTGCCGCGTCGTCGACAGGTCGACGGACGAGCCGAGGAGCTCGAGCACGAGCCTCCGGCTGTGGCGGGCGCGCTCGGTACCGGTGCGCACGACCATGCCGTTCTCCGCCTGCCGGGAGCACGCCGGGACGAGCACCCGCGAGCCCTCCAGCTCGACGACGCAGACGCGGCAGGCGTTCTTCGGCACGAGCGTCTCGCCGAAGCACAACGTGGGGATCTCCTCGCCGAGCACCCGACAGGCCTCGAGGATCGTGGCTCCCTCCGGCACGGTGACGTCGCGGCCGTCGACCGAGATCGTCACCCGCCGGCTGAGCAGGACGGGAACGTCGGTCATCGAAGGAGTCCGAACTTGCGGATCGCCGAGGCGATCGCGCTGTGCGCGGTCTGGCCGAGGCCGCAGATCGACGCATCCTGCATCACCTGGCCGACGTCAGCGAGGAGGGCCAGGTCGGCCGGCCGGCGGGTGTGCGCGAGCCGCTCGAGGAGCTCCTCCTGGCGGACGGTGCCGACCCGGCAGGGGACGCACTGCCCGCAGGACTCGTCGCGGAAGAAGGCGGCGATCCGCCGGAGCAGCGGGACGAGATCGACCGAGTCGTCGATGACGAGCACGACGCCGGAGCCGAGCGTGGCGCCCGCCGCCCGCGTGCCCTCGAACGTGAGCGGTAGATCGAGCTCGTCCGGGCCCACGAACATGCCGGCGGCGCCGCCGAGCAGCACGGCCTGCACGTTCCGCCCGTCGCTCACGCCGCCGGAGAGCGCGAGCAGCTCGCGCAGATTTGTCCCGAACGGCACCTCGTACACGCCGGGGCGCTCCACGTGCCCGGACAGGCAGAACAGCTTCGTGCCCGTCGACCCCTCGGTGCCGGTCGTCGCGAACGCGAGGCCACCGTCGAGGACGATGGGCAGCACGTTGACGAGGGTCTCGACGTTGTTCACGAGCGTCGGGCGGCCGAACAGGCCGACGTCGACGGGGAACGGCGGCTTGCTGCGCGGCTCGCCCCGCTTGCCCTCGATCGAGTTGAACAGAGCCGTCTCCTCACCGCAGATGTACGCGCCTGCGCCACGGAAGATCGTCACGTCGAACGGGAAGCCGGCACCCATCACGTCCGGCCCGAGCAGGCCCCTGGTGCGGCAGGCGTCGATCGCCGCCTGCAGCCGGAGGTGGGCGTCCGGGTACTCGCCGCGGAGGTAGATCCAGCCCCGCTCGCAGGCGGTCGCATAGCCGGCGATCGTCATCGCTTCGATCACGGCGAACGGGTCGCCCTCCATCAGGACGCGGTCCTTGAACGTCCCCGGCTCGCTTTCGTCCGCGTTGCACACCAGCTCGTGCGGGCGGCTCGGGTTGCGGGCCACTGCCTCCCACTTGCGGCCGGCGGGGAACGCCGCCCCACCGCGGCCGACGAGGTTCGAGTCGACGACCTCACGCACGACGCCCGACGGGCCGAGCTCGAGTGCGCGGCGCAGCGCGGCGTAGCCGCCGTGGGCGCGGTACGCGTCGAGGTCGCCCGGATCGGCGACACCGATCCGGCGCAGGAGGACGAGACCCGGCGCGCCGGCCTGCGGGACGGCGGGGCGATCCGGTGCGATGACCTCGTGGCGCGGCGGATCGCCGGCCTGGACGACGAGCGTCGCCGGCGCTCGCTCGCACAACCCGAGGCACGGCGCGGCCTCGGCTCCCGCCGGGACGGTCGCCCCGGCGATCGCGCAGGCGAGGTCGGTGCAGACGTGGACGCGCCGGGCTGGCTGCTCGGTGGCGGACAGGAGCGCGTAGAACGTCAGCACGCCGTAGGCCTCGGCCGGTGCGACGTCGAGCCGGCGGCAGATCTCGTTCAGCGCTCCCGGGCTGACCCAGCCGACGTGGTCCTGCACGGCATGGAACGCCGGGAGGAGCAGCCAGCGTGCGTCGCGCCCGCCGAGCACGCGATCGATCACGTTCCGCTCGACCTCGGTCGCCACGGCGTCGGAGAGATGCAGGTCCATCTGGCCGCGCCGAACCTAGTGCGCAGTCGGCCATCCGCCGATTGCTACGTTCCGGACGATTCGTGCCCAACACTGCACGGAGGTGCGACATGTCCAACCTGGAGACCGTCCAGGCGATCTACGCCGCATTCGGGCGCGGCGACGTCCCGTTCATCCTCGAGCAGCTCGCGGACGACGTGGCGTGGGAGCAGTGGGAGGACCACTCTGCGCAGAAGGCCGGTGTCGACCACCTGCTGCCCCGCCACGGCCCGGGGGGCGCCGCCGAGTTCTTCGGGGTCATCGGCACCTTCACCTTCAACGACTTCCAGGTGTTGGCCTTCCTCGACGGCGGCGACCAGGTCGGCGCGGAGGTCACGCTCGACGTCATGCTGCCCAACGGCACGCACTTGCGCGACGAGGAGTTCCACCTGTGGACGTTCGGGGCCGACGGCAAGGTGACCCGCTTCCGGCACTACGTCGACACGGCGAAGCACATCGCGGCCGCGCAGTCCTGAGCGTCAGCTCGCAGCGGCGCCTTCGGCGTCCACGCGTTCGAGGCGGACCGCAGCGGCCTTGAACTCGGCCGTACCGGACTTCGGGTCGTTCGCCTCGATCGTCAACCGGTTCGTATCGACGTCGTCCGGGAAGTGCAGCGTCATGAACACCAGCCCGCGGCGGAGCCCCGGATCGACTCGCGCCGGTGCGACCACGGCTCCGCGGCGCGAGACGACGCGCACCGGGTCGCCGTCGACGAGCTCCAGTGCAGCCGCGTCGGCAGGTGAGATGTCGATCGTCTCGCCGAAGCGCAGCGGGCTGGCGTAGCCGCCGGACTGGACGCCGGTGTTGTACGAGTCCAGCCGCCGGCCCGTCGTCAGGCGGAACGGGAACTCGGCGTCCACGACATCGACCGGAGGCGAGTGCTCCACGACGGAGAACGGCGCAGGGCGCCCCCGGTCCGCGGGATCCTCGGCCCACAGCCGGCCGTGCAGGTACGGCGGCTCGAGCCGGTCCTCGGCGTAACACGGCCACTGGATGCCGCCGAGCTCCTCCAAGCGGGCGTACGACATGCCGCCGTGCATCGGCGACAGCGAGCGCAACTCGTCCCAGATCGCCTCCGCCGAGTCGTACCGCCAGTCGTGGCCCAGCCGGCGGGCGATGTCGAGGATGATCTCGACGTCCTGGCGTGCGCCGCCGGGCGGCTCGAGCGCCTTGCGCACCCGCTGCACGCGGCGCTCGCTGTTCGTCACGGTGCCCTCGCTCTCGCACCACGCCGCGGCCGCGGGTAGGACGACGTCGGCCAGCTGCGCTGTGCGGGTGAGGAAGATGTCCTGCACCACGAGGTGGTCGAGCCCGGCGAGCAGCTCGAGCGCACGTGTCACATCAGCTTCCGACTGCGCCGGGTTCTCACCGATCACGTACAGCGCGGTGAGTTCGCCGTGCTCCATCGCCTCGAACATCTGCGTCAGGTGCCAGCCGTAGCGCGGTGGGATCGACGAGCCCCACGCCGCGTCGAAACGACCGCGGAGCTCGTCCTCGAGGATGTCCTGGAAGCCGGGCAGCCGGTTCGGGATCGCGCCCATGTCGCCGCCGCCCTGCACGTTGTTCTGTCCCCGCAGCGGGCTCAACCCCGAGCCGTACCGGCCCACGTGCCCGCAGAGCAGGGCGAGGTTGATCAGCGCGAGGACGTTGTCGACCGCGTCGTGGTGCTCGGTGATGCCGAGCGTCCAGCACAGCTGCGCCCGGTCCGCCCGCGCGTAGGCGTGGGCGAGCCGGCGGATCTGGTCCGCCGGCACGCCGGTGACCTCCGCGCCACGTTCGAGCGTCCACGGCTCGACGCTGGCGGTGTACGCCTCGAACCCGGACGTCGCCCGTTCGATGAACATCGTGTTCGCCAGGCCGGTGTGGATGATCTCGCGGGCGATCGTGTTCGACAGGGCGATGTCCGTGCCGACGTGCAACGGCAGCCACTCGTCCGCCCACGCGGCCGAACTCGTCCGCCGCGGATCGACGACGAAGAGCTTGGCGCCGTTGCGGATGCCCTGCAGGACGTGGAGGAAGAAGATCGGGTGGGTCTCGCGCGCGTTCGACCCCCACAGGACGATGACGTCGGTCTCCTCGACCTCACGGTACGAGGAGGTGCCGCCGCCGGCCCCGAAGACGGTGGCCAGACCGACCACCGAGGGGGCGTGTCAAGTGCGGTTGCAGGAATCGATGTTGTTCGTGCCGATGGCGACGCGCTGGAGCTTCTGGGCGAGGAAATTCATCTCGTTCGTCGCCTTCGAGCAGGAGAAGAGGCCCACGGCGTCCGGCCCGTGCTCGTCGCGGGCCCGGCGCAGCCCCTCCGCGGCACGGTCGAGCGCTTCGTCCCAGGTGGCGGGGCGGAGCCCGCCGTTGTCGCGCACGAGCGGCTGGGTCAGGCGGGTGTACGGCTGGCGCATGCAGGGATCGTACGCCTGCACCTACGCTTCCAGGCATGAGCGAGCGCAGCGAGCTCCGGGTCACGGTGCGTTGTCCGCCGCGCAGCGGCGGACG
>DASZOG010000246.1:0-11969 GCA_035550895.1 Acidimicrobiales bacterium | reverse complement strand
CGGCCGCCGTCCCCGGCGGGTCGCCGAGCGCGCCGACGACGTCGCCGCCACCGAGCCAGCCCCCGGCACCGGCGCCGAGCACGACGCGGTGGAGGCGGTGCCGTGAAGCGCCTGCTGATCGTCGACGTGTCCGTGCGGATCATCTTCCACGCCGTGCTCGTCGGGTCCGTGTACTTCTTGTTCGTCGGGCACAACCAACCCGGTGGTGGCTTCGTCGGTGGGCTGACGGCCGGCGCGGCGATCGCGCTGCGCTACGTCGCCGGCGGGATCGACGAGGTGCGCAGCCTGAGCAGGTTCGCGCCGTGGACGATCCTTGGTGCCGGGCTCCTCACCGCCGGGCTGACGGCGATCTTCCCCCTCTTCTTCGGCAAGGCGGTGTTGGAGAGCGCCAAGCTCGATCTCGACCTCCCGCTGCTCGGTGAGGTCCACGCCACCTCGGCCTTGGTCTTCGACATCGGCGTGTACGTGGTCGTCGTCGGTCTCGTGCTGATGGTGTTCGAGGCGTTCGGCGACGACGTCCCTCCCGGACATCGGTCATGAGCATCCTGCTCGCTGCGGCCGCGGCGGCCCTGTTCGGTGTCGGCACCTACCTCGTGCTGCAGCGCAAGCTGAGCCGGATCATCATCGGGTTGGGCTTGATCAGCCACGGGGCGAACGTGCTGTTCCTGATGTCCGGCCATCGTGGCCGGGCGCCGCTGATCGGACGTGGTGACCCCGAGGACTTCGCCGATCCACTGCCGCAGGCGCTGGCGCTGACGGCGATCGTGATCACGTTCGGGGTCACGGCGTTCCTGCTCGCGCTGGCCTACCGGAGCTACCTGTTGACGCAGGACGACGAGGTGCAGGACGACATCGAGGACCGCCTCGTCGCTCGTGGAGGCTTCGCCGACCGCGAGGTCGCGGAGGAGGAAGAGGCGGCCGAGCCGGCGGCGCGGGAGACGACGCAATGAGCGCGCTGCTCGTCCTGCCGATCGTGCTCCCGCTGGTCGGCGCCGCTGCGTCGATCCTGGTCGGTCGTTCACGCCGTGCGCAGCGGACGATCGGCGTCGGGGTGCTGGCCGCCGTCACGGCCAACGCGATCGCTCTCCTGGTGATCGTCGACCGCGACGGCCCGACGGCGACGCAGGCGGGAGGGTGGCCCGCGCCGCTGGGGATCACCCTCGTCGCCGACCGCTTCTCGGCGATGATGCTCACGACTGCGTCGGTGATGTTGCTCGCGGTGCTCGTCTACGCCATCGGGCAGCCCGGTCCCGAGCGTCACCACGTCGGGTTCCAGTCCGTCTACCTGATCCTCACGGCGGGCGTGTCAACCGCGTTCCTCACGGGCGATCTGTTCAACCTGTTCGTCGCGTTCGAGATGCTCCTCACCGCGAGCTATGTCCTGATGACGATCGGCGGGCGCGAGGAGCAGGTCCGGGCCGGGATGACGTACGTGGTGATCAGCCTGATCGCCTCGTCCCTGTTCATCACCGCCCTGGCACTCGTGTACGCGGCGACGGGCACCGTCAACATGGCGGACCTCGCCGGCAGGATCGCCGACCTGCCGAGCGGCGTCCGCAGCGCGTTCGCCGTCCTGCTACTCGTCGTGTTCGGCATCAAGGCCGCGCTGTTCCCGTTGTTCTTCTGGCTCCCCGACAGCTATCCCACGGCGCCCACCGCGGTGACGGCGGTCTTCGCCGGGCTGCTGACGAAGGTCGGCGTCTACGCCATCATCCGCTCACAGACGCTGCTGTTCCCGGACGACACCCGCCCGGATGAGCTGATCCTCTGGGTCGCGGCAGCGACGATGCTGATCGGCATCCTCGGCGCGATCGCGCAGGACGACGTGAAGCGGATCCTGTCGTTCAACATCGTCGGCCACATCGGCTACATGGTGATGGGCCTCGGGCTGTTCACCGTGGCCGGTGTCGCCGGGGCCGTCTACTACACCGTCCACCACATCGTGGCGATGACGACGATGTTCCTCGTCGGGGGCCTGATCGAGCACGTCGCCGGGTCGAGCCGTCTCGGGCGGTTGGGCGGCCTCATCACGACCGCGCCGGTCCTCGCCGTCCTCTTCCTGCTGCCTGCGCTCAGCCTGGCCGGCATCCCGCCGTTGTCCGGCTTCGTCGGGAAGTACGCACTCGTCGGGGCCGGCCTCGCGGCCGATCGGTACACGGTCGTGTCCGTGTCGCTGCTGGTCAGCCTGCTGACGCTGTTCTCGATGGTGAAGATCTGGTCGGGCGCGTTCTGGAGCCCGGCGCTCGAGGCTCCGGAGGGTCGCGCGCACGAGCCGGGGCGCATCGGCGGCCCGGCATTGATGGTCGCACCGACCGCGGCGCTGGTCGCCGTCAGCCTGGCGATCGCGTTCGCCGCCGGACCGCTCTACGACCTCAGCGAGCGGGCCGCCGGCGACCTGCTCGACCCGGTGGCGTACGTGACGGAGGTCCTCGGCGGATGAACGTGCTGGCCCTCGGCGCGCTGCTCGTGGCGATCTGGGTCTTCCTCTGGGGCTACCTCACCGTCGCCAACGTCCTCAGCGGGATCGTGGTCGTGACGGCGTTGCTGGCCGTGTTCCCCACGGGACGTCCCCGCCGCCCGACCTATGTCGTCCGTCCAATTGCCATCCTCCGGTTGGTGCTCTACTTCGTGCGCAGCCTGCTCGTGGCCAACGTCGTGCTGGCACGCGAGATCCTGACGCGCCGCGATCGCATCCGGACCGGTGTCGTCGCCGTCCCCGCCCACGGTGTCTCCGACGGCTTGCTGGTCTTCGTCGCCAACGTGGTCGCGTTGACGCCGGGAACGCTGGCGATCGAGGTCCAGCGTGAGCCACCTGCGTTCTACGTCCACGTGCTCCACCTCCATGACGTGGAGCGCGTGCGGGGGGAGATCCTGCGCTTGGAGGAGCTCATCGTGCGCGCCTTCGGGGCACCGGACGCGATCGCGGCGCTGGACGGTGGATCGTGATCGGCGCGTCGCTCGTCCTCCTCGCCGCCGCGGCGATGTGCTTCCTGTACCGGTTGGTGCGCGGCCCGACGCTTGTCGACCGGATGATCGCCGTGGACGGCCTGCTCGTGGCGGGCGCCAGCGCGATCGTCGTCGACGCGATCCGGACCGGCTCGGGCGCGTTCCTCCCCGTTGTCGTGGTCGTCACGCTGGTCGGTTTCGTCAGCACGGCCGTGGTGGCCCGCTTCATCGAGGGCCGGGGGGCGTAGTGGTCGCCGAACTGCTCGTTCTCGCGGGTGCGCTGCTGACATGCCTCGCCGGCATCGGCGTCGTGCGCTTCGACGACGTCTTCGCCCGGCTCCACGCACTGTCCAAGGCCACGACGCTGGGGTTCCTGCTCGTTCTCCTCGGTGCCGCGATCGCGCTCAGCGATCCGAACGACATCACGTCGCTCGTGCTCGCTGCCGCGCTCCAGCTCCTCACGTCGCCGGTCGGCACCGGCCTCCTCGGCCGCGCCGCGTACCGCGCCGAGGGCTACCGCCCGAGAGTCGACACCGTCGACCAACTCGCCGACGCCGACCTCGACTGACTCCCACCGCACCAGTGGGCCGTGTCGAAGAACTGGTTGATTTCCAACCACTTCTTCGCCACGTGGGTCTCACTGGTGGGCGGTGTCGAAGAACTGGTTGGTTTCCAGCCACGTCTTCGCCACGTGGGTCTCACTGGTGGGCGGTGTCGAAGAACTGGTTGTTTTCCAGCCACGTCTTCGCCACGTTCACGGCGTCAGGTTGCCGTAGCGGTGGTGCGTGTGGCTGATGGACTGCTCCCGGACCCAGTGGAGCAGCTCGACCCGGCCGTGCGGGACGACCGGCGCGTCGTCGACCGTCACCTCCGCGGCGTGCGCGGCCCGGAGGAGCTCGACCGTCGCGGGGGTGAGCAGGCGGAGGCGATCCACGCCGAGCTCGGGCAGCCGGCGGGCGAGGTTGGCGTCGCTCTCCGACGCCGGCCAGACGATGCAGCGCACGCCGGCCGTGCTCGCCGCGAACCGCGCCGCGTGGACGTCGTCCGGCGGGGTGTCCGACCCCACACGGAGCACGACCCCGCCGGGCAGCGGCCGGTAGCGGAGCACGTTCGCCTCGGCGCGCAGCCCGGTCGGATCGTGTTCGCGGGAGAACTCGACGTCCCACCAGTGGCGGATCGACGCCTCGACAGCCGCCAGGTCACCGGCACGGCCGGCTGACCAGCGACACATCGTGAGCACCGTGCTCGGTCCGCCGGCCTTGGCGCTCGGACCGACGACCGAGCGCTTCCAACCCCCGAACGGTTGGCGACGGACGATCGCTCCGGTGATGTGGCGGTTCACGTACGCGTTGCCCACCTCGACGCGTTCGAGCCACGTCTCGATCTCCCGCGGGTCGAGGCTGTGGAAGCCACCCGTCAACCCGTACGGCACGGCGTTCTGCCAGCCGATCGCCTCGGAGAGGTCGGCGGCGCGCATCACGCCGAGCACCGGTCCGAAGCACTCGGTGACGTGGAACGGCGAGCCGGGCTGCACGCCGAGCTTGACGCCCGGTGACCAGAGCTCACCGGGTCCTGCGACGCGCGCCGGCTCGACGAGCCACCGCTCACCCGGCTCCAGCCGCGTGAGCGCGTCCGCCAGCGGTCCATCGGGCGGACGGATCAGCGGTCCAACAGTGCTCCGCACGTCGGTGGCCGGACCGACGCGCAGGCTGCGCACGGCGTCCGCCAGGCGGCGGAGGAACCGCGGGTCGTCGTGGACGGCCGCCTCGACGATCGCCAGGCTGGCCGCGGAGCACTTCTGACCGGCGTGACCGAACGCCGAGCGGACGATGTCGCGGATCGCCGCGTCCTGGTCCGCGGTCGCGGTGACGACGATCGCGTTCTTGCCACTCGTCTCGGCGAGCAAGCGGAGATCCGGCTTCCAGTCGAGGAACAGCTGCGCGGTCGCGTACGCACCGGTGAGGACGACGAGATCGACGTGCTCGTGCGTGATCAACCGTTGCCCGACCTCGTCGTCCGGGGTGCGCACGAGCTGCACGACGTCGCGCGGCACGCCCGCCTCCCGGAGGAGGTCGACCAGCACCGCGGCGGTGCGCACCGTCTCCGGCGCCGGCTTGAGGATCACGGTGTTCCCCGCGGCGAGCGCGGCGAGGACGCCACCGGCCGGGATGGCGAGCGGGAAGTTCCACGGCGCGGCGACGACCACGACGCCGTGCGGCGCGCACCGCAAGCCGTCGGCCGCGAGCTCGTCGAGCGTGCGGGTCGAGGCCGCGTACCAGCGGGCGAAGTCGACCGTCTCGGAGACCTCGATGTCACCCTCGCTGACCGTCTTGCCCGCTTCGGCCGCCATCACGGCGATCGCCCGGCCCCGCCCGGCGATGACGGCGTCCGCCACGCGGTGGAGCAACGCCCGCCGCGCGGAGGTGGACGTCGACCGCCAGCGGGACGACGCCTCCCGCGCCACCTCGACGGCACACTCGACGCCGTCGAGACCGGCGAGGGGCACGGCCTGCGTGCGGGAAGGCCGCGACCAGGTGCGGAGCGAGCCCTCGATCCACTCCCGGTTCGCCGCCAGCGTGAAGTCGGTGTCCGGCTCGTTGACGAAGTCGGCGTCGGGATCCCGCGGCGGCACGGGCGGGCGGCGGTCCTGCGTCCGGCGCGGCCCGACCGGGACTACGTGGCGCGCTGCGACCGATGCGGCGAAGCGCTCGCGCTCCCGAGCGAACACCTCGTTCCCCGGCTCGATGGCGTACACCGCGCGGAGGAAGTTTTCCGGCGCCGTGTTCTCGTCGAGCCGGCGGACGAGGTAGGCGATCGCCGGCTCCATGTCGTCGGGCGCGGTGACGGGTGCGTAGAGCAGCAGCCCGCCTGCTGCCACCCGTGTTGCCATTGCTTGCGCCGGCGCCATCCCTTCGAGCATCTCGATCTCGACCCTGTCGTGGGCGCCGAGCGCATCCCGGACCACCAACGCCCACGCCACGTCGAACAGGTTGTGGCTGCCGATGCCGACCCGGACGGCGCCGGCATGGCGGGGTTCGAGCGCCACCTCGAGCATCCGCTTGGCATTCGCGTCGACTTCGGCCTTCGTCGTGTACGGCGCCTGCGGCCAGCCGCGCAGCTCGGCCTCGACCTGTTCCATCGCCAGGTTCGCGCCCTTGACGATGCGGACCTTGATGCCCCCGCCACCGGACGACCGCCGCCGCGCGGCCCAGTCGCACAGGCCGGCGAGCACCGTGCACGAGTCGGGCAGGTACGCCTGGAGGACGATGCCGGCGTCGAGGGTGTGGAACTCCGGCTCGTCGAGCACGCGGCAGAACGCGGCGACCGTCAGGTGCAGGTCGCGGTACTCCTCCATGTCGAGGTTGACGAACTTCGCCGGCGTGTGGGCGGCGGCAGCGCGGTACAGCGGGCGCAGGCGGTGGGCGATGCGTTCCACGGAGTCGTCGAAGGCGAGCACGTCCAGCTGGCTGGCGATGGCCGACGCCTTCACCGACACGTAGTCGACGTCGGTGCGTGACAACCACCGGATGATCGCCCCGGCGCGCCGCTCGGCCTCCTGCTCCCCGAGGATCGCCTCGCCGAGCAGATTGACGTTGAGCCGGATGCCCTGCGCGCCACGCCGCGCTGCGTGGCGGGCGAAGGCGCGATCGTCAGCGGGCAGGACGACGCCCTGCGCCTCGCGCCGGATGCGCCACGTCACGAGCGGCATCACCACACCCGGGGCGAGCCGCGCCAAGCGACTCCCGCTGCGCATCGCGAAGCGGTCGAGCGGGCCGAGGAAGCCCGGCACGCCGTGCTGGCGCACGAGGTCGTGGAAGCGGCGCGCGGCGCGACGGCGGTCGGTGATCCGCAGGATCTGGTCCGTCAGGGCGAGCGTGAACGCCTTCCCCACCGGGTCGTCGAACATCCGCTCGTGTCGGCGAGCGCGGCGCCGCTGGCCGCGCGTCTCCCGGGCCGCGGCGTCTGCGACGAGCGACGCGGCGAGCGCCACGGCCCGCTCGACCAGCTCCTGCTCGGCTCGCGCGCCGGCATCCACGGCCCCAGTCAAGCGGCCACCGAACGGCTACGGTCAACCACGCCGCGCGACGGGGGTTCGCGCCGACACGACCGGAGGAAAGACCTTGAGCGATCGTTTGCGCTTCGGCATCTTCATGGCCCCGTTCCACCCCGCGGGGGAGAACCCGACGCTCGCGCTCCAGCGGGACCTGGACCTGATCCAGCACCTCGACCGCCTCGGTTACGACGAGGCGTGGATCGGCGAGCACCACTCCGCCGGCAGCGAGATCATCGCCTCGCCGGAGATCTTCATCGCCACCGCCGCCGAGCGGACGCGGTGGATCAAGCTCGGCACGGGCGTGGTCAGCGTCAGCTACCACAACCCGCTGTGGGTGGCGGAGCGAGCGGTCCTCCTCGACCACCTCACCCGCGGGCGGTTCATGCTCGGGCTCGGCCCGGGCGCGCTGCCCACCGACGCGATCATGATCGGGCTCGACCAGAGCGAGACCCGCCAGCTCCTCGAGGACGCCACGGATGTCATCGTCCGCCTGCTGACGACGGATGAGTCGGTGAACTTCACGAACGACCGGTGGGAGTTGCACGACGCACGGCTCCACCTCCGCCCGTACTCGGACCCACTGTTCGACGTGGCGATCGCCGCCGTCGCCTCGCCGTCCGGTCCCCGGCTGGCGGGCAAGCACGGGCTCGGCCTGCTCTCTGTGGGGGCCACCATGGCTGCCGGCTTCGACGCGCTCGCGCTCCACTGGGACGTGATGGAGGAGCGCTCGGCCACGTTCGGCACGACGGTCGACCGCGACGCGTGGCGCCTCGTCGGGCTGGTCCACGTCGCCGAGACCCGCGAACAGGCGCGGCGCGACGTCGAGCACGGCATCGAGCAGTGGTTCCGGTACTTCCAGGCCGTCGCCGCGTTCCCGCAGATGGCCGTCGGCGGGGACAACGTCGGCGAGATGATCGACTTCGTCAACGAGTCCGGCGTCGGTGCGATCGGTACCGTCGACGACGCCGTGGCCCAGATCGACCGCCTGCTCAAGCAGTCGAACGGAGGGTTCGGGGCGTACCTCCTCCTCGCCCACGAGTGGGCGAACCCGGTGGCCACGCATCGCAGCTTCGAGCTCCTCTCGCAGCACGTCTTCCCGCAGTTCCAGGGCCAGGCGTGGAGCACCCTGCAGGCGAAGGCCCGGGCCGAAGCGTCGCGACCCGAGCTGGCGGACTCGAGCATCAAGGCCGTCGAGATGATGACGGCGAAGTACCAGGCCGAGTTGGCGGCCAAGCAGGAGAGCTGAGGGCATGGCCGACGACGAAGCACTCGTCCTCACCGAGGCGCGGGGCAAGACGCTGCTGATCACGCTGAACCGACCCGACGCGCGCAACGCCGTGAACCGTGAGCTGGCCGAGGCACTCGCTTCCGCGCTGGACGGGCTCGACGCCGATCCGGCGCTCGCCGTCGGTGTGCTCACCGGCGCCGGGCGCGGCTTCTCCGCGGGGATGGACCTGAAGGCGTTCCTCAGCGGTGGCCTGCCGAACGTTCCCGGGCGCGGCTTCGCCGGGCTCACCGAGTCCGCCTGCCGCAAGCCGCTCATCGCCGCCATCGAAGGATTCGCGCTCGCCGGCGGGCTCGAGATCGCGCTGTCCTGCGACCTGATCGTCGCTGCCGAAGGCGCGCGCCTCGGGATCCCGGAAGTCGGCGTCGGGCTGTTCGCCGGCGCCGGCGCGCTGCTCCGTCTGCCGCGGCGGGTCCCGTACGGGGTGGCGGTGGAGATGGCCCTGACCGCCGACCCGATCACTGCGGAGCGGGGCGCCGAGATCGGTCTCGTCGACCGGTTGGCCGGCCCCGGCGAAGCGGTGTCCGTCGCGCTCGAGCTGGCGGAGCGCATCGCGCGCAACGCGCCGTTGGCCCTGGCCGCCTCGAAGGAGATCCTGCGCGAGACACAGGGCCGCACCGAGGCGGAGTTCTGGGAGCTCCAGCGCGATCACATGCGCGGCGTGTTCGCCAGCGAAGACGCCAAGGAGGGAGCCACGGCGTTCGCCGAAAAGCGGGCGCCGAACTGGCAAGGCAAGTAGTGCCCCGTCAGGCAACCTTCGGCCCGTTCCCGCCGGCCAGCGGCGCCGATCGCGGCGTCCGCCTGCTCGTCAAGTGCGCTGCGGCAATTTCCTCGTCAGCGTCCTTGCGCTCGACGCCGCTGACTCGGCGGTCGACGGGCCACGGTCACCTGACGGGGCACTCGTGGCGCTGACGCTGCGGGTCGCCGCCGAGGCGTGGCGGTCCCACCTCGCCGCGACGGTGGATGCCTTCCCCGGGCTGGTTCCGGTCGTGAAGGGCAACGGCTACGGGTTCGGACGGGCGAAGCTCGCCGGGGTGGCCGCCGCGCTGGGCGCCGCCGAGGTTGCGGTCGGGACGGTGCACGAGCTGGCCGACGTGGGCGGGGTGCAGGCGCGTGTCGTGCTGACACCGGCCCTCGCCGACGAGCTCGCCGCCGCGCCCGAGGACGCCGTCGTGACCGTCGGCAGCGCCCGCCACGTGGACGAGCTGGCCCGATCAGGTACGGCCGCGGGACGGAGGGTGATCGTCAAGATCCGGTCGTCGATGGGGCGCTACGGCGTGACGCCGGACGAGGTGGGAGAGATGCTCCGCCGCCTCGCCGACGTGTCGGCGACGCCGCACGGTCTGGCGGTGCATCCCCCGCTCGCCGGGACGCCGGCCGCTCACGCAGCCGAGATCGAAGCCGCGATCTCTGCCACCGGAGCTGCGCCGGACCTGCCGGTGTACGTCAGCCACCTCGACGCGACGGCGTATCGCGCGCTGCAGGAGGCGCACCCGGAGTGGCAGTTCCGTATCCGTCTCGGCACCGCGCTGTGGCACGGAGACAAGTCGTTCCTCCGGCTGTGCGCCGACGTGCTCGACGTGCGTGCCGTCGACGCCGGGGAGCGGCTCGGGTACCGGCTGTCTGAAGTGCCCGCGGGGGGACACGTCGCGCTCGTGACCGCCGGGACGGCACACGGCGTACACCCGCTCCCCGGAGACCTGAGCCCGTTCCACTTCGACGGCCGGCGCCTGCCGCTCGTCGAGCCGCCGCACATGCACACGTCGATGGTGCTCGCACTCGGTGACGGCGCCGTGCCGACCGTCGGCGACGAGGTCGACGTCCAGCGCCCGCTGACCCAGACCCTCGTCGACCGCGTCGTCGAAGAACCGCACCACTAGGTTCTGCCGCCGGATGTTGGACTCATTGACCGGCTGGCTCGAGGACGTCGCCGCGTCGCCGTGGTTCTACCTCGTCATCTACGCGATCGCGCTCCTCGACTCGGTGATCCCGATCGTTCCGAGCGAGACGACGGTGATCATCGGCGGCGTCTCGGCCGGCCTCGACCCGCCGGAGAAGAACCTCGGGCTCGTCATCCTCTGCGGGGCGCTCGGTGCGTTCTCCGGCGACAACCTCGCCTACCTGCTCGGCCGGCAGGCAGGGCCGTGGTTTGCCCGCCGAGGGGAGAAGACGCAGCGCCGGCTGCTGTGGGCGAACCACCAGCTCGCCAGACGCGGCGGGTTGCTGCTGATCACGGCGCGGTTCATCCCCGGGGGGCGCACGGCGGTGACCGTCACCTCCGGGATCACCCGCCAGCCGTGGCGAAGGTTCGCGTTCTTCATCGGCATCGCCGCCGTCGTCTGGGCGACGTACGCCGCGCTGCTCGGCTACATCGGGGGCAAGTCCTTCGAGGACAACCACACGCTGGCGTTCGTCGCCGCGTTCGCGGCTGCCCTCTCGGTCACGGTGCTCATCGAGGTCGCCCGCCACCTCCTCGAACGCCGCAGGCGAGTCACCGCCGCGGAACCGGTCGAGCCGGCGGAACCGGTGACCGACTGAGTCGCGGACGCGCCGTCGCAGCGGCACACGGTCCGTTCTCGTCACCGGTTCTCGCGCTGAGCGCGACATTCCGTGACGAGAAGCGTGGGAGCAGGTCGGCGCGCTCGGTCAGACCGACTCGATCGGGGCGTCCTCGGTGAACGTGTTGCAGTCGTCCGGGTTGCCTGTCTCCAGGCCCCGGCGGAACCAGTTCTGCCGGTCCTCCGCCGACCCGTGTGTCCACGTCTCCGGGTTCACGCCGCCCCCGGCACCCGCCTGGATCCGGTCGTCGCCCACGGCGCCGGCGGCGTTCAGCGCGTTGTCGATGTCGGCGTCGGTGAGGATGAACACGCCCCGGTCCTCCGCGTCGCGCGCCCAGTTCCCGGCCAGGCAGTCGGCCTGCAGCTCGAGCCGGATCGAGAACTCGTTCGCGCGGCTCGGGTCCGACTGCTCCGCTTGACGCACTTCGCCGCTGATCCCGAGCACGTTCTGGACGTGGTTCCCGTACTCGTGGGCGATGATGTACGCCTTGGCGAAGTCGCCCTCCGCGCCGAGCTGGTCCTGCAGCGCGTCGAGGAAGTCGAGGTCGATGTAGACGAGTGAGTCGGCCGGGCAGTAGAAGGGCCCGACCTGCGACGACGCCGGTCCGCACCCGCCGGTGTTCGTCTGCCCGCGGAAGAACACGGTTTGCGTGCGGGTGTACTCCTGGCCCGCTTCCTGGAACTGCGTCGTCCAGAAGTCCTGCACGTCGGTCGTCGCCGCGCAGACGATGTCCTGCGCGCTCGCCGTCGTGCCGCAGGCCAGCTGCCCGCCGGCGTCGGCGCCGGGATCGAGGGTCTGTTCTCCGCCAGGGTCGAGCTGGTTGAACGCGTCGAACGCGTTGCCGCCGAGGAGGCTGCCCCCTCCGCCTCCGCCGAGGCACTGGGTGGCGAGCACGACGAGCACGCCGATGATCCCTGCCCCGCCGCCGATCATCCCGCCGGTCCCGCCGGGGAACCCGCCCGCCCGCCGGTCCTGGATGTCGCTGCTCCGTCCGGCACGCCCGAGTTTCACGCCGCGGACAATACCCAGGGCCGACGCGATGCAAGCCGATGCACTAGGCGCGCCAGCGCAGGAGCGTGATCGAGAACGCGGGGAACTCGTGCGTGACCCGGCCGTCCTCGTCGG
>DASZOG010000245.1:0-5221 GCA_035550895.1 Acidimicrobiales bacterium | reverse complement strand
CGCCATCGCCCGTCGCCGTCCCCGTCATCACGCCTCCTCGGAGCGCTCAGCCTACGCTGCACCCCGTGCCCGTCGTCGCCGGTGTCGACTCCTCGACGCAGTCGACGAAGGTCGAGTTGCGTGACGCCGACACCGGCGCAGTGGTCGGCCGCGCCTCGGCGCCGCATCCGCCGACGACACCTCCCCGGTCCGAGCAGGATCCCGAGTCGTGGTGGCGGGCCTTCTCCTCGTCGTGGGCCGCGCTCGGTTCACCGGACGTAGCCGCGATCGCGATCGCCGGCCAGCAGCACGGGATGGTCGCGCTCGACGAGATCGGGCGCGTGCTGCGTCCGGCGAAGTTGTGGAACGACACCGAGTCGGCGCCCGACGCGGCATGGCTCATCGCACAACTGGAGACAGGTGCCGGCGGTTGGGCAGACGCATGCGGCTCCGTGCCGGTCGCGTCGTTCACGATCACGAAGCTCTCCTGGCTCCACCGGAGCGAGCCCGACGTGTGGAAGCGCCTCGACCGGGTGCTGCTGCCGCACGACTGGATGACGTATCGCCTGAGCGGCCGGTGCACGACCGACCGGGGAGATGCCTCGGGCACCGGCTACTGGTCGCCGGCCGACGGCGGTTACCGATGGGACCTGCTCGCGCTCGTCGACAACGACCGCGACTGGACCACCGCCGTACCGCACGTGCTCGGCCCACTCGACGACGCCGGAGCGTGGCGGGGCGCGGTCGTGGCGCCGGGCACGGGCGACAACATGGCCGCCGCGCTCGGGCTCGGCATCGGCGTGGGCGACGTGGTCGTGTCGCTCGGGACCTCCGGGACCGTGTTCGGCGTCAGCGAGCATCCGACGGCCGACCCCTCGGGTCTCGTCGCCGGGTTCGCCGACGCGTCCGGTCGCTACCTGCCGCTCGCGTGCACGCTGAACGCGACGAAGGTGACCGACGCGGTGGCCAGGCTGCTCGGGGTGAACCACGCCGGGCTCGAGGAGCTGGCGGGGCAGGCGCCGCCCGGAGCGCGCGGCGTCGTCGTGCTGCCGTACTTCGACGGCGAGCGCACGCCGAACCGGCCGGACGCGACAGGAGTCGTGTCCGGCCTGCGCACCTCGGTCACTCGCGAGGAACTGGCCCGTGCCGCGCTCGAAGGGGTGGTCTGCGGGCTGCTCGATGCGCGGGACGCGCTCGCCGCGTTGATCCCGACCGCGGGCGTGATGGTTCTGACCGGCGGTGGCGCGCGGTCCCGAGCGTTCCGCCAGATCCTCGCCGATCTCGCCGGCAGGCCGGTGGTCGTGCCGGACGTCGAGGAATCGGTGGCGACGGGGGCCTGCGTCCAGGCCGCGGCCGTGCTCCACCAGCGCCCGCTCGACGAGGTGCAGCGGGCATGGAGCCTGGGCCGCGGCAGTGTGGTCGAGCCCGGGCCGGGCAGCACTGCGGCGGCCGACGTGCGCGCCGCATACGCCCGTCGCCGCGATCGCGAAGCGTGACGGAAGACGGCGACCCGTTCGCGGAGCTCGGTCTGCGCCCGGGAGCCTCGCTCGACGACGTCCGGGCGGCCCGCCGCCGGCTGGCGTTCGACGCCCATCCGGACCGCGGCGGGGATGCGCAGCGGATGCAGCAGATCAACCGGGCCTTCGAGCGGGCGGTCGCCGAGGTCACGGGGAGGACGCTGCGGACGGCGCGGTCACCGGCGCCGTCATCGCCGACGCCCACGGCGGCACGGTCACCGGCGCCTCGCCGGCCTCGCCCCGCGCGCTGGGTCGAGCGCGACGAGCCGAGCTTCACGATCGATGTGCTGCCGGTGGAGTCGTTCGAGGCGCTGCTGGTCGTGGCGGCGGTTCTCGGAGAGGTGCTCGTCGACGACCCGCCGTACCTGCTCGAGGCGCACCTCCACGACCCGGGGCCGTGCTGGTGCCGGCTCGAGCTGTTGCCGGAGGCCGGCGGGACGACGGTGATCGTCACCGTGGCGGGCATCGACGCTCCGCCACCGCCCGTGGAGGACGTCCGCGACCGCTGGGTCGCAGAGCTCAACGCCCTCGGCTCGGGTTAGCCGCGCGGCCGCCGCAGCACCAGTCCCGCGGCGCGGGTGCGGTGCAGCGGATCTGGTGGTTGTTCAGCCGAATCGGCTGCAGGTCCGCCTCGGTGACACCGTCACGCGGCGGATCTGGTCGATATCCAACCGAATCGGCAGCACGGGGGCGCGGGGGCGTCAGCGAGGCGCGGCGGCCTTGCGGAGGCGGTCGCGGATGGCGAGGCCGAGGCCCTGGGGTGGCGGCAAGACGGCGACGACGACGTCGGCGCGGTGCTCGTCGGCGGCGCGCAGCCAGGCGTAGAGGCCACGCGCGTAGGCGAGCAGGTCGTCTCCCGGATCGATCAGCTCCACCCGGGCGCCCGCGTCCTGTTCGACAGCGGCGACTGCGATCGCCGCGGCCGAGTCCTCGGCGAGGCGGACCTCCGCCGCAGGCGCGTAGTGCGACGTGAGCATCCCCGGGGCGCGGCTCGACCCGGTCGCGGCCGCGATCTCCACACCGAGGTGCGTCTCGATCGCCTCGACCGGGATCGCGCCGGGGCGGAGCAGCGCAAACGGCATCGTCGTGCAGTCGACGATCGTCGACTCGATCCCGATCGGGCACGGCCCACCGTCGAGCACGACGTCGACGAGGTCGCCGAGGTCGGCGCGCACGTGCTCAGCGGTGGTCGGCGAGACGCGGCCGAAGCGGTTCGCCGACGGCGCGGCGATGCCCCCGCCGAAGCGGTCGAGCAATTCCAGCGCCAGCGGATGAGCGGGCACGCGCAGCCCGATCGTGTCCCGGCCTCCGGCCGGCGTGGCGTCGACCGCCAGATGGCGGCGGAGGAGGAGCGTCAGCGGACCCGGCCAGCACAGCTCGGCGAGCCGGCGGGCGTCGTCCGGGACGTCGATCGCCCAGTCGTCGAGCTGCGGCGAGCCGGCGAGGTGCACGATCAACGGGTGATCGGCGGGACGCTGCTTGACGGCATAGATCCGCCGGACGGCCTCCGCCTGTGACGCGTCGGCGCCGAGCCCGTAGACGGTCTCGGTCGGGAACGCGACGAGCCCGCCGCCGCGCAGCACCTCGACCGCCCGCCCGACCTCGTCCGCCCCGTCGAATTCGTCGCTCCCGCCGACGCCGTTGACCCTGGCGCTCACAAGTGGACCACTAGTCGAGGAAGGTGAGCGCCGCGTCGAAGAAGCCGAAGCTCTCCGGCGTGGCGAAGTGATCGGTGTTGCGCAGCGTCCGTAGCGAGCCCCGGGGAAGGGCAGCGACGAGCTCGTCACCAGGGCCGGCGAAGTCGTTGTCGCCGATGACCACCAGCACCGGGCAGGCGACGGCGGCGAGCCGCTCCTTCGTGAGCGGCGCCGAGCGGGGGCGGCGGAGCACGGCCGCCAGGGCGGCGGCGTCGTTCCCCGGCTGCGCCGCGTAGTGGGCGAACAGGTGGGCGTGAACGTCGTCCTCGTCCGCGCTCCCGTCGAGACCGGCGAGGATCCGCCGCGTCCCCTCTTCGTCGTCGCGGAACACGTTCGCCCCGACTCCGGCGAGGACGAGCCGGCGGAACCGGTCGGGCTCGGCGCACGCGAGCTCGAGCAGCGTCAGCGCGCCGAGGGAGAACCCGACCGCATCCACCGGCAGATCGTGGCCAGCGGTCGCCTCGACGATCCGCCCCGTGAGATCGGCGTACGCCGCGCAGTCGTGCGGCTTCGGTGCCGTGCCGTGGCCGAGCAGGTCGACCCCGATGACTGTGCGGCCGGCCTCGGCGAGCAGGTCGGCGAAGCCCGTGGCCTGCCACGTCGCCGCGTATGACCCGCCCCACCCGTGGACAAGGACGACCGGCGGCGGCATCCGTGGCACGCTAGTGGTGCGTCGGTGAGATGGTGTCGTGGCGTTGGTGGCCGGCGAGACCGCCGCAGCATCTTCCGACGTGCCCCTGGCGAACCGGCCATCCATCGGATCCGCCCGGTAGCGTGGAACGCCGCCTGGAGAGGGAGGCTCGAGCGCATGCGGTTCCTGAACGACCAGACGCCGCCGTACGACCTGACCTACGGCGACGTGTTCCTCGTTCCGTGCCTGTCCGACGTGCCGTCGCGCCTCGACGTCGACCTGACGACGCCGGACGGGATCGGCACGAAGCTGCCCGTCGTCGTGTCGAACATGACGGCCGTGGCCGGCCGGCGGATGGCGGAGACGGTCGCCCGCCGCGGTGGGATGGCCGTGCTGCCGCAGGACATCCCGACCGAGGTCATCGCGTCCGTGGTCGAGTACGTGAAGTCGCGCGACCTCGTCTACGACACGCCGATCTCACTCGCGCCGACCGACACGATCGGCGACGCGCTGGGGCTGATCCACAAACGCGCCCACGGTGCGGTGATGGTCGTCGACGCGAAGGAGCAGCTGCACGGTCTGTTCACCGAGAGCGACGCCGCCGGCTACGACCGGTTCACGCAGCTGCACAACGTGATGACCGCCGACGTCGTCACCGTCACCGCCGGCACCGCGCCAGACGTGATCTTCGACGTGCTCAACGAGCACCGGCTCACCGTGGCGCCCGTCGTCGACGATGGCGGCCGACTCGTCGGGGCGATCACACGCAAGGGCGCGTTGCGGGCGATGCTCTACCGCCCAGCGCTCGACCGCCAGAGGCGCCTGCTGGTCGGCGTCGCTGTGGGCATCAACGCCGATCCGGCGGCCAAGGCGGAGCGGCTGCTCGCCGCCGGGGCGGATGTGATCGTGGTCGACACGGCCCATGGTCACCAGACGCGGGCGCTGCACGCGGTGAAGGCGGTCCGCGACGTGGCGGGACCGGCGGTGCCACTGGTGGCCGGGAACGTCGTCACGGCCCAGGGCACGGCCGACATGGTCGACGCGGGCGCAGACATCGTGAAGGTCGGCGTCGGCCCCGGCGCGATGTGCACGACGCGGATGATGACCGGCGTTGGCCGACCGCAGTTCTCGGCAGTGCGCGAGTGCGCGACCGAGGCGAGCCGCCTCGGTCGGCACGTGTGGGCCGACGGCGGCGTGCGTCACCCACGCGACGTCGCGCTCGCGCTGGCCGCCGGCGCGGCCAACGTGATGTTCGGGTCGTGGCTCGCCGGCACGTACGAGTCCGCCGCGGACACGTTGCGCGACGCGGACGGACGGCTCTACAAGGAGAACTTCGGAATGGCCTCCCAGCGCGCGGTGAAGAACCGGACGCGCCACGAGGTCGCCATGGAGCAGGC
>DASZOG010000244.1:0-11701 GCA_035550895.1 Acidimicrobiales bacterium | reverse complement strand
GTGCCGGCAGGCGCGGGCTCGACGCGTTGGTCGAGTCGATCAGCGTGCTGCAGGGCGGTGCGCTCGTTGCGTCCACCCTCGAATCGGACATCCTGCCGGCGCGGGTGGCCGGCTACCGGGCCGCTGACCTCGACGAGCTGTGCACGTCCGGCCACGTGGTGTGGACCGGTGCCGGCGCGCTCGGCGGGACGGACGGCCGCGTGCGGCTCTGCTTCCGCGACCAGGTCCACCTCCTCGGCGGGGAAACCGTCGAGGAGGCCCCGCCCGGGTCGGTGCACGACGCGTTGCGCAGCCACCTCGCCGCCCACGGCGCCTGCTTCTGGGCCGAACTGCGGGCCGCCGCGCCCGAGGCGACCGACGGTGAGCTGCTCGCTGCCCTCTGGGACCTGGTCTGGGCCGGCGAGGTGACGAACGACTCGATCGCGCCGCTGCGCGCCTACGTCACCGCGACCCGCGGTACCCGGTCCGGCCGTGGCCCGGTGTCACGGACACGCGGCGCCCGTCCTCGCCCGGGACGGCTGACGCAGATCGGTCCGCCTGCGGGCGCCGGGCGGTGGTCGTTGATCGCGCCGCTGCTCTCGCCGGCTCCCACGCCGACCGAGGCGGCACACGCCCGGGCGCTGCAGCTCCTCGAACGGCACGGCATCCTGACCCGCGAAGCAGCGCTGGCCGAAGGCGTGCCCGGCGGCTTCGCCGGCGTGTACGGGGTGCTGAAGGTGCTCGAGGAACGAGGCCAGGCCAGGCGGGGATACTTCGTCAGCGGGCTCGGCGCGGCGCAGTTCGCGCTGCCCGGCGCCGTCGATCGGTTGCGTGACGCGCGGGAGGCACCGGCCGAGGACGGCGGACCCCTGGTGCTCGCCGCCACCGATCCTGCCCAGCCGTACGGGGCCGCGTTGTCCTGGCCGGACTCGCCCGGTCGCCCGGCGCGATCCGCGGGCGCGCTCGTCGTCTCCGTCTCCGGCACGGCGCTCGTCTGGTTCGACCCCCGGGCCCGCCACCTGGTCACGTTCCCCGCCGCGGCCACCGACAAGCGGTGGGCCGAGGCGCTGGCCATGCTCGTCAAGGACGGCCGGCTGCGCACGGCCGAGGTCCGCAAGGTCGACGGGAACCCGCTCGCCTCCGGCGATGTCGATGATGCGTTGCGCGCGGCCGGCTTCGCCGAGGGCTACCGGGGCCGCGTCCTCCGCGGCTGACGCCCATTCCGACGCCTGTCGCCGGCGCGGGGTGGCCGCCAAGCTGATCGCGGCGTATCCGCCTGCTGTCCCGGCGCTCTGGAGTCGCGTGCAAGCGCTGGGGCAGCACGCGTTGGGGGAGTCGGTCCGCAGCGGGGTCGGCGCGCTGCCTCGGCCGCTGGTCGCGGTGGCCGCGATGGTCGTCCTCGCCGGGCTCGACCTCGTCGGCGCGGTGTTGGCCAAGAACTGGTCCGACCGGGGCTCGCTGATCAGCCTGCTCGGCGGCGTCGCCGTCTTCGGTCTGCTGTTCGTCGTCTACGGATCGAGCCTCGCCTACGCCGAGCTGGCCACGGTGACCTTCGGTTGGGTGGTCATCCTGCAGATCGGCGTGGTGCTGTTGCAGCGTGTGCAGGACGGCGTGGCGATCGCTCCCGACCGTCTGGGCGTGATGATCGCCATCCTCGTCCTGCAGGGCTACCTGGTGCTGAAGCCGTCGATCGCCGACTGACCACGCGCTCGTAGATTCGGGCGTGAGATGCCCGAGGGCGACACGATCCACCGGGCGGCCCGCGCGTTGCGCGCCGCGCTCGTCGGTCGCACCCTGCGCGCGTTCCGCGTCGCCCGGCCGTGCGGACCGCCTCCGCCCATCGGCGCGGTGACGGAAGGCGTCGAGACCCGCGGCAAGCACCTCGACATCGCCTGGGACGACGGCACCGTCCTGCACACGCACATGCGGATGAGCGGCGCGTGGCACGTCTACCGCACGGGTGAGCGCTGGCGCCGGCCGGCCGCGCAGGCGCGCGTGGTGATCGGCGTCGATGGGTTCGACGCAGTGTGCTTCAACGCGCCGATCGTCGAACTGTACCGCGGCGCAGCGTCCCGCCGGCGGGACGCCGTGCTGGGACCCGACCTCTGCCGTGCCGACGCGGACATCGGCGACTGCGTCGCCCGTCTCGCGCTGATCCGCCGGCCCGGGACGCCGATCGCCGACGCGCTGCTGGATCAACGCGTCGCCTGTGGTGTCGGGAACGTCTACAAGAGCGAAGCGCTGTGGGCCACGCGCATCCATCCGCTCACTCCGGTGGAAGCTCTCCCGCACGAGGCCCGCCTCACGCTTTTGGCGACAGCAGCCGACCTCCTCCGCGCGAATCTCGACGGCGGCCCGCGGGCCACCGTCGCGAGCGGGCTGGCCGTGTACGGGCGGGCGGGGAGGCCGTGCCGGCGCTGCGGCAGCCGCGTGGTCTCCCGCCGGCTCGGCGAGCACGCCCGCGCCACCTTCTGGTGCCCGGCCTGCCAAACCGTCCCGCCTGCCGGCGGGTGAACCGCTCCCGCCAGCCTTTCCTCCCGCTTTGGGCGCACCAGGTGCGCCCAAAGCGCGTCAGAACGTCGTGGGGACTACTGGGTGACGAGTGAGGCGGCCGCGCGGTGGGTCCGTGCCCGCTCGACGAACGAGTCGAACAGCGCCTGCTGCACCGGATCCACGTCGGCGGTGTCCTCGGGATGCCACTGCACGGCGACGAACCAGCCCCGCTCGTGCTCGACCGCCTCGACCACGCCGTCCGGGCCGACCCCGGTGACGACGAGCCCGTCGCCGAGACGGCGCACCGCCTGGTGGTGCGAGTGCGCACCGAGCGCCGTCGCCGCCCCCGTCGCGGACGCCAGCCGCGACCCGGCGGTGATCGCCACCGGCACCAGCGGCCCGATCGCGTTCGGCTCGGACCGCGGGAACGTCGGCAGACCGCGCGCCACGACGCCCGGACGATCGGTGATGTGCTGCTCCAGGTCGCCGCCGAGCGCAACGTTGGCCACCTGGCACCCGCGGCACACCGCGAGCGTCGGCACCTCGAGCTCCACCGCGGCGCGCACGAGGGCCACCTCGAAGTCGTCCTCCTCCCGGTTCACGCCGTACGTGTGCGGGTGCGGCTCCTCGCCGTACAGCGCCGGATCGACGTCCTGCCCGCCGATGAGCAGCATCGCGTCGGCCAGCTCGAGCAGGTCCGCAGCATCGTCCACCTCGAGCGGATGCGGGCCGACGACCATCTCGATCGCTCCCGACCGGTGCAGCGCACGCAGGTAGCGCACACCGGCGAACACGACGGGATGGCGGCTCGCCCGGCCAGGCGGCAGCGTCCGGCCGGGAACCAGGATCCGGGGCCGCGCCATCGACGGGCGAGCCTACAGACGGCCCCGCCGGGCGGCCCGATCGCCTGCCACGCGCGACCGTCGCGTCACGTCGTCGCCAGCGACTCCAGCACGTCGACCTTCGTCGCCCGCCAGGCCGGGATGATCGCCGCGACCACGCCGACGACGAACGCCCCGACGACGACGGTCAGGATCCACGTCCACGGGACGGTGAACGTGCTCAGCCCTTCGCTGCGCAGCGCGAGCACGACTGCGTAGCCGAGCAGGAGCCCGACGACGATGCCCTGGAACGCGCCGAGGAGCGAGGTGATGACCGCCTCCCAGCGGACCGTCGTGCGGACCTGGCGCCGCGTCGCGCCGACGGCGCGCACCAGACCGATCTCCCGCCGGCGCTCGTAGATCGAGAGCACGAGCGTGATGATGATGCCGATCAGCGCGATGAACACGGACAGCAGGAGCAACCCGATGATCAGGTTCAGCACAGGGTCGATCTGCGCGGCCTGGTCGTCGATGTACTCGCTGCGCGTCTGTACCTCGCCGTTGCCGTATTCGTCGACCACGGTCTGCACCGCCGTGCGCAGCTCGTCCTCGCTGACACCGTCGGCGCGTGTCGTGAAGACCGCGAAGTCGTAGACGTCTGCGGACGACCCCTCAAAGAGGCCCTTGCTCACGGTGTACGGCCCAGCCAGCTCGTCCTTCCCGTAGATGCCTTGGACGGTGACGGTCCGCGGGACGCCGTCCAAGAGCGCCAACGCCAGCGTGTCACCGATGACGAGGTCGTCGTCCTCGGCGCGGCCCTCGCTGAGCAAGATCCCGTCGTCGGTGAGGTCGTCGACAGCGCCGGCGGCGAACTCGAGGTCGAAGACGTCGCCGACCGTCGACGGATCGACAAGGGTGATCGTCTGAGCGTCGCCTTCGATCGTGGCGAAGTTGATCCCGATGCCGGTCGCCGTCTCGACCTCGGGCAGCTCCTGCAACGTCGGAGCGAGATCCGTGCTCAGGCCCCCGAAACCGAACGTGTTCGTCGTCACCACGACGTCACCGCGGAGCTGTTCGCCGAAGATCTCGCGCACCGAGTCGCGCACGGACGCCGCGATCACCGCCACTCCCGTGACGAGCGCGACGCCGATCATCAGTGCCGCCGCGGTGCGGGCGGTCCGCTTCGGATTGCGCACGGCGTTCTGCTCGGCCATGCGGCCGGTGACACCGCGCAGCGCGGCGATCGGGCGGCCGATCCAGCGCGCGACTGGCGCGGAGACCAATGGGCCGAGCACGAACAGCGCGATGAAGACCAGCGGTACTCCGGGCGCGAGGAAGATCGGCTCCCCGGCGAACAGCCCGAAGAGCACACACGCGATTCCGAGCGCGAGGAGCAGCGAGCCGACGATCAACCGGTTCCGGCCGGCGCCCGTCGTCTCGAGCGCGGTGTCGCGCATCGCGGCAACCGGCGGCACGCGGCCGGAGCGCAGCGCAGGTACGAGCGCGGAGACGACCGTGACCAAGAGGCCGACGACGATCGTGACGACGATCGTGCGCGGCTGCAGGTAGATGCCCGACGACGGGATGTCGACCCCCGCGGCCTCCAGGCCGCTCTGCAGCAGCTGCGCGAGCAGGATGCCGAGGCCGATGCCGATCAACGAGCCGATGAGACCGATCACGACCGCCTCGACGAGCATCGTGATCGAGACCTGCCGGCTCGACGCGCCGACGGCGCGGAGCAGCGCGTTCTCGCGCTGACGTTGCGCCATCGTGATCGAGAACACGTTGTAGATGACGAAGACGCTGACGAAGAGCGCGATGAACGCGAACGCCTGGAGGAAGATCGTGAAGAAGCTCAGCCCCTCGCGGACAGAGCTCTGCGTCTCGTCCGTGATCTCGGCGCCCGTGAGCACCTCGATGTCGCCGCTCAATCCGACGGCTGCTTCGATCTCGGCGGCGAGCTCGTCGTCGGACAGCGACCCGTCGCCACGGACGAGCACGGCGTCGAGCTCGCCTGGGCGTTCGTTGACGAACTCCTGGGCGGTGGGCAGGTCGAACAGGGCGAACGTCGCCCCGCCAGGCGAGTCGGCGTCGCCGAACCGGGCGATGCCGGTCAGCGTGAACTCGCGGCTGCCCGCATTGCTGGTCACCTTGACGGTGTCGCCGATCTCGAAGTCGCCGTCCTTTGCCGCGCCGGCGTTCAGGGCGACCTCGTCGGGTCCTGCGGGTGGGCGCCCGTCCGCGATCGTCCACGTCGACAGCTCGCCGGTCGTCATCGAGCCGCCGAACGTCGGCGGGCCCTGCTCGGAGCCGACGGGCTCACCGTCCGATCCGATGATCCGCGCGAACCCGTCGACGTACCCCTGCGCGTCCGAGACGCCCGGCACGGCCGCCACCTGCTCGACGACCGAGTCGGGGATCGTGTTCCGCACCTCCTCGCCGAAGCCGGTGTCGATCGCGCTCGACGAGCGCACGAATGCATCGGTGTCCTCGTAGACCTGGGCGAACAGGTTGTCGAACGTGCGCTGGATCGTGTCGGTGAAGATGAACGATCCGGCGAGGAACGCCGTGCCGAGGATCACGGCGAGCGACGTGAGGACCAGGCGGCCCTTGCGCGCCAGCAGGCTCTTCCAGGCGACGCGGCGCACGGTTACTCCGCGAAGCGCTTCATGCGGTCGAGCACCCGGTCCGCGGTGGGATCGGCCATCTCGTCGACGATCCGCCCGTCGCCGAGGAAGATCACCCGGCTCGCGTGGCTGGCCGCCATTGGGTCGTGCGTGACCATCACGATCGTCTGGCCCAGCTCGTGCACGGCGCGGCGCATGAACCCGAGGATCTCTGCGCCGGTCGCGCTGTCCAGGTTCCCGGTGGGCTCGTCGGCGAAGATGATCTGCGGCTGGCTGGCCAGCGCACGGGCGACGGCGACACGCTGCTGCTGGCCACCGGACAGCTCGCTCGGGCGGTGCGTGAGCCGGTCGCGCAGTGCGACGGCGTCGATGACCTGGTCGATCCACGCCGAGTCGCCCTTGCGGCCGTCGAGGAGGAGAGGCAGCGTGATGTTCTCGTACGCGGTCAGCGTGGGGACCAGGTTGTAGGCCTGGAACACGAACCCGACGTGCTTCCGGCGCAGCTCCGTGAGCCGCTTGTCGTCGAGCGTGGAGAGGTACGTCTCGCCGATGTACACCTGGCCTTCGGTGAGCCGGTCGAGCCCGGCGAGGCAGTGCATCAGCGTCGACTTGCCGGAACCGGACGGTCCCATGATCGCGGTGAACACGCCCCGGCCGACGTGGAACGTCACGCCGTCGAGCGCGCGCACCGCGCTCTCGCCGGTGCCGTACACCTTCACCGCGTCGATCGCGCCGGCGGCGGCCACCGGCGGCGTCGCTGTCGGCGGCGGCTCCGTGATCAGGTTGCTCATGCAGGTTCTCCCACGGGTCGGAGCGGCCGTGCCGCACGGGGGATGCGACGCGGCCAGGTGGCGGGCGTGGCGAGCATAGGAGCACCGCCAACCGAGCGTGGGCCGACGGGCGGTTTGCCGTACGCTTGCGCGCCGGATGCCCTCCTGTTCGTCGTGCTCGGCCGAGGTCCCGGCCGGTGCCCGCTACTGCCCCTCGTGCGGGTCGCCCCTGGTGGACTGGACGCGCGCCGAGGAGCGCAGGGTGGTCACGGTGGTGTTCGCCGACCTGGTCGGCTTCACCGCGCTGGCGGAGCGGCTCGACCCGGAGCGGGTCAAGCGGCTGATCGACGGGCTGTTCGTCCGCCTGTCGGGCGACGTGGCCGCGTTCGGCGGCCGGGTCGACAAGGTGCTCGGGGACGGGATGGTGGCGCTGTTCGGCGCCCCGGTCGCGCACGAGGACGACGCGGAGCGCGCCGTCCGCGCCGCGCTGCGGATGCAGGCCTCGCTCGAGCAGATGTCGCTCCCGGTGCCGGTCAAGATGCGCATCGGCGTCAACACCGGCGAGGTCCTCGTCGGCTCGTTGCGCGCCGACCGGGACTACACCGCGCTCGGCGACGTGGTGAACACCGCCTCGCGCTTGCAGGACTGCGCACCGCATGGGCGCGTCCTCGTCGGACCGGCGACGTACGTGGCGACACGCGACGCGATCCGCTACGAGCAGCTCGGCCCGGTCCTCGTCCGGGGCCGGGAGGAACCGGTCGAGGCGTGGCTCGCTGTCGAGCCGCTCCAATTGCCGGGCCGCCGCACCCGCCCGGTCCAGGCTGACCTGGTCGGCCGGGACGCCGAGCTCGGCCTGCTGCTCGGGATGATCCGGATGAGCGCCGAGTCGTCCCGGGCTGCGGTCGCGCACGTCCTCGGCGACGGCGGCTGCGGGAAGACGCGCCTCGTGTCCGAGGTGGTCGTGCGCGCCGCGTGCGAGATGGGCGCGACGTACCTCACCGGTCGCTGCGTGCCCTACGGCGAGACGAACCGGTGGTGGCCGATCGCGGACGCGCTCGGCTACCTGCTCGACATCGACGCGACCGAGTCGCCGGACCGCGACGCGCTCGCCGAGCGCTTGGCGGAGCGCCAGCGGGGCACCGACGACCTCCTCGACGGGCTGTGCATGCTCTACGGCGTCCCGTCCCCGCTCGACGGGATCGACCCGAGTCGCGCCCGCCAGGAGCTGACCCGCGTCGCCACCGCGCTGATCGGCACGGCGCTCGCCGAGGGACCTGTCGTTCTCACGCTCGGAGACACCCACTGGGCGCACCCGCACGTCCTCGAGCTGGTCGCCGAGATGCTCTCCCGTCACGCCGAGGCGCCGCTGACCGTGCTCACCACGGCACGTCCCGGGTCCGAGGATCCCTGGCCACCGACGAGCCCGCGCGGCGCCGTTCTCACGCTCTGCCTGCAACCGCTCGGCCGCGCCGCGTCGGGGCGTCTCGTGCACGCGCTGCTCGGAGAAGTGGCCGACGAGGAGCTCGTCGATGCGTTGTTCGCCCGCAGCGGCGGCAACCCGTTGTTCCTCGAGGAGTTGAGCTCGCTCATCGCCGAGGGCACCCCGGAGGCGATGCCCGACACGTTGCGCGCGCTCGTCGCGGCGCGCCTCGACCAGCTCCCACCCGGGCAGCGGGCGATCCTGGACAACGCGGCCGTCCTCGGGCTGTCCGGTACGTGGGAGATGCTCACCCACTTCGCCCACGAGATGCGGCAGGTAGCCGACGCCGCCGACTACGCCGCCCTCGCCGAGGCCGGCCTGCTCGAGCAGCACGGCAACCGGTGGCACTTCCGCAGCGAGAGCGTGCGCGACGTCGCCTACCAGACGATCACGAAGGCCGCCCGCGCCGTCCGCCACGCCGGTGTCGCCGAGGCGCTCGAGAGCAAGGTGCCGGCGGGCACGCGGCTCGACGAGATCGCCGACCACTGGTCGACCGCGGCAGAGCTCGCGTCGGAGCTCGGCGGAGTCCGCAGCCTGCGCTCCGACGTGGCGGTCCGCGCCGTCGAGGCTCTCCTCGCCCTCGTCGACGCGGCGATCGACCATCTGGAGCCGGTGGCGGCCGGCCACGCCGTACGGCGAGCGCGCGTCCTCGTCCCGCCCGAGGAGACGCGCCTGCGCAGCCGGGTCGAAGCGCGTGACCTGCTCGTACAGGGCGAGCTGGCGCGGTTGCAGACCCAGATCGAGGAGGCCGAGACGGCGTTTGCCCGCGCTGCCGACCTCGCGGTCCAGCTCGACGAGCCCGCCGTGCGCGCCGCGGCGGAGCGGGCCTGGGGCTTCGCGCTGGTGTTCAGCGGCGCCTTCGACGAGGCCGAGGTCCACCTCGACGTGGCGGGCGCACTGTACGGCGAGCTCGGCGACTCGCGTGGCCAGGCCTGGGTCGAACAGCACCGCGCGTGGATCTCGTTCGTCGAAGGCGACGCGGCGGAGGCCGAGACGCGGCTGCAAGCAGCGGCGCGGACGATGGCTGAGCTGGGCGACGTCGGTGGTCTCGGCTGGGCCATGGGCCTGCTGGCCTACGTCCGCTTCTTCCAGGGCCAGTTCCAGGAGGCTGCGGAGCTCGGGCGGGAGGTGGAGCAGAAGGCGGCCGAGCTGGGCGACCGGTGGGCGGTCTCGATGATGGGCCTGCTCCGGGCGACACTTGCGCTCTGGCAGGGCCGCCTCGCCGAGGCGAACGAGCTCGCCGAAGGCGCGCTGGCCACGTTCCGGGCCACAGGCGACCGCTTCGGCCAGACGCAGGCGATGGCGTCGATCGGCCGTGCGCTCGTCGGTCTCGGACGGGTCGGCGACGCGGCCCGCGTGATCGAGGAGGCGACGAGCGTGTCCCGCGGCCTCGAGATCAGGATGCTCGCCGGGCACGTCGCCGCTTCAGCGGCGCTCGTCCGGGGAGACGGCGATCGCGCGTATGCACTCGCCAAGTCCGTCGTGCAGGAGGCGACCTCCACCGGAGCCGCGTTCGACGCAGCCGTCACGCTCGGTCTCGCCCAGGTGCTGCGCGGCGAGCCGGAGGCCGCTCTCGCAGTGCTCGAGGAAGCCGATGCCGGGCGTCCGGGACGTCCCTCGGCCCACGCGGCGATGGCGCTCGCCCACGTCTCGGCCGGCTCGCCGACGGCGGCGCGGGAGCACGCCGAAGCGGCCTTCGCCAGCGTCGGCGCGACGTACCTCGACCTCTTCCAAGCCGCGCTCGGGCTGGCGCTGGCCCTCGCGCAGGAGGGCGACGGCGACGCGGCGATGGCGCGACTGCTCGAGACAGAGACGGCGATCGACGGCACCGACGACGTAGCCAGCCAGGCGCTGGTCCGGGTCGCGCAGGCAGCGATCCTCGACACGGCGGAGCTCCCCGGGGCCGACCACGCCCGTGAGGAGGTGGCGCGACTGCTCGCCGGCACGGACCTCGAGCTCGGCGCGTGGACGGCGTTCGTCGAGCGGGCTGCGCGTCCACGGGCGGTGGCGTCGGAGGTGCCCGGCTGACGAGCGAGATGCCGGCCCCACGCGGCGCGTTGCCGCGGTGGGTCGTCGTCGGCGGCGTGGTTGTGTCCTCCGCCTGTGCGTGGCTGGCCGTCGTCCCGTGGGACCTGTCGACCGTCGACGAGGCCGGGCGGAGCATCGAAGGCGACAACCGCCTGGCGGCGATCATCGTCGCGCTCCTGCTCGGCGGGTTGTCGGTCTTCCTCGCCGTCAACCTGCGCCGCGACGTCGTCCTACCGGCAATCGCGGCGGCGGTCGTCGTGCCGGTCGTCCTCTTCGCGTGGCGAGCCAGCGTCGCGCGCACGGATGGCGCCAGCCAGTGGCTCGCCTCCCTGGTCGCGTTCGTCCTGCCGCTGGCGCTGATCACGTCGTTCGGCGGCGCTTATCTCGCGCTGCGGTCGGAGATCGCCGCCCGCCGCCGCCGGCTCCGCGGCGAGGACGACGACAGCGGCCTGCCTCCACCGCAGGCTCATGGTTGACATGTGACTAAATAGTCACCTATCGTAGTCGCGTGGATTCGGCGATGGAGCCCGTGTTCAAGGCGTTGGCCGATCCGAGCCGGCGCCGGCTGCTCGACCGCCTGTTCGACGACGACGGGCAGACGCTGGGCCAGCTCTGCGCTGTGCTCCCGGAGATGACCCGCTTCGGCGTGATGAAGCACCTCGACGTGCTGGCCGACGCGCATCTCGTGACCACCCGCAAGGTGGGCCGGGAGAAGCTCCACTACCTCAATCCGGTACCCATCCGGGTGGTGCACGACCGGTGGATCTCGAAATACGCCGAACCGTTCGTGCGCGCCCTGACCCAGCTGAAGACCGACCTCGAATCCGAGCCGAACCGACCAGGAGACGTTCCCATGACCACGACCGAGACCGCGACGCGTCCGATGTTCGTACACGAGGTGTACATCCGCACCACCGCCGAGCGGCTGTGGCAGGCGCTCACCGACCCGGCGATGACCGAGCGGTACTACTACGGCGGGCGCGTCAGCTGCGCAGCCTGGCAGGCCGGCGAGCGGTACGCGTATCTCGGCGCCGACGACGTGGAGCTGATCGTCGGCGAGGTCGTCGACGCCGATCCGCCACACCGGCTGGTGATGACGTTCTCGGCCCAGTGGGATCCCGCGCTGGCCGCCGATCGGCCCAGCCGGCTGGCGTTCGAGATCACTCCGATGGGCGCGACGTGCAAGCTGCGCGTCGTGCACGACAGCTTCGACGCCGAGACGGCGACCTACCGCGACGTGCGCGGCGGTTGGCCGTGGATCGTGTCGGGCCTGAAGTCCCTGCTCGAGACCGGCGAGCCGCTCCCGGCCGCGACCACCTGAGCCTGGCTGTCCGGCGGAAGCCGGTCGCTGACTACGACGTCGGCTGCGGCACGATCCGGATGTACGGCTTCGGCTCCTTCCACTCGCCGAAGACCTGCTTCGCCTCGTCGTTCGAGACCGAACCGGCGATGATCACGTCCTCGCCCGGCTTCCAGTTGACCGGGGTCGAGACGCGGTGCTTG
>DASZOG010000243.1:0-6850 GCA_035550895.1 Acidimicrobiales bacterium | reverse complement strand
GAGCGTTCTCGACGGCAAGGTCGCGGTCGTCACGGGCGCGAGCCGCGGGCTCGGCCGCGCCATCGCCCGGCCGAGCCCGCGCGAGGCGCCGGTGACGACCGCGACCTTCCCGGCGAGGCTCACCGGTAGAGGTCTTCGAGGGCCTCGAGGTACTTCTCGGCCACGACCTTGCGCTTCACCTTCAGGGTCGGGGTCAGCTCGCCGCCGGCGACGGTCAGGTCGTGGGGCAGCAACCTCCAGCGGCGGATGCCCTCGGCGTGCGAGTGCCCTGCGTTGACCCGCTCCACCGCCCGGTCGATCTCCCGGTGCAGCTCGGCGTCCTCGATCAGCGTGTCCGGTGCCGGCGCGCGCCCATGGTGCGCCGCCCACTCGGCGGCAGCTTCAGCGTCGATCGTGAGCAGGGCGGCGAGGAACGGGCGGCCGTCACCGACGACCACGGCCTGGGCGATGAGCGGCTCGACGCGCAGCGCGGTCTCGAGCTCCTCCGGCGAGATGTTCTTCCCGTAGGCCGTGATGAGCAGGTCCTTCTTCCGCCCCGTCACGCGGAGGTAGCCGTCGGCGTCGAGCTGCCCGAGGTCGCCGGTGTGCAGCCACCCGGCTTTGTCGATCAGCTCGCGCGTCGCCGCCTTGTCTGCCCAGTACCCGGCGCAGACGTTGTCACCCTTGACGAGGATCTCGCCGTCACCGGCGATGCGCACCGAGACGCCGGGAATCGGCCGCCCGACAGTGCCGATGCGCGTGTCGCCGGGGACGTTCGTGCTCGTGCACAGGGAGACCTCGGTCTGGCCGTAACCCTCGGCGATCGGGATGCCGATGCCGTGGAACCAGTGCAGCAGGTCCTCGTGGATCGGCGCAGCCCCGGACGACACCATGCGTGCCTTGTCGAGGCCGAGCCGGCGCCGGATGGCGCGTCCGACAAGGCGGTCGAGCATCAGGTACTCGGCGGTTGTCGTCGCGTTCCTGTGGCCACCGTGGCGGGCCGCGGCGGCGGCGAAGTAGCGCTCGGCGAGCAGACGCAGAGGCGCAGGTGACTTGGCGGTCTGCTCCAGGACGCCGTCCCGGAACTTCTCCCACAGGCGGGGCACCGCGAACAACAGCGTCGGGCGGCACGCCTGCAGGTCGCTCGGCACCGTGGCGATGCTCTGCGCGAACCAGGTCTCGGCGCCGGACGTGATCTGCCCGAAGTCGCTGATCGAGCGCTCGGTGATGTGGCTCAGCGGCAGGAACGAGAGGAACCGGTCATCCGGGCCGATCTCGATCAGGGACGTGAGGCTGCGCATCGTGGCCATCACGTTCGCGTGCGTGATCATCGTGCCCTTCGGCGGCCCGGTGGTGCCGCTCGTGTAGACGAGGGTGGCCAGGTCCTCCGGAGCGACGGCCCGGACCATCTCGTCGAACGACGTCGACGCCGCGGCCAGGTACTTCGCGCCGATCCGGCGCAGCTGGGCCAGCGCGAGGACGAAGCCATCGTCGTCGAGCCCGGCGCTCTCGCCCAGCAACACGACCCGCTCGAGCTGTGGGAGCTCGGAACGCCGCAGCAACACCTTGGCCAGTTGGTCCGCGGTGTCCACGAAGCACAGCCGGGCGCCGCTGTGGCGGAGGAGGTAGGCCACCTGGCCGGCGGCATTCGTCGGGTACACCGGGACCGTCACCAGACCGGACGTCAGCGTCCCGATGTCGGCGATGTGCCACTCCGGGCGGTTGGCGGAGAGGAGGCCGACGCGGTCGCCTCGGCTGAGGCCCAGGGAGCGCAGGCCGGCGGCCACCTCGGCCACGGCCTGCTCGTACTCCCGCCACGTCATCGAGGCCCACGCTGCTCCTGCGCCGTCGGCCGCCCGCCACCGCAGGGCGGTGCGGCTCGGCCAGCGGCGGGCCGTGCCCTTGAACACGTCGACGATGGTCGCCCCGCGAACGGGGGTCGGGGTGCGGACGGTGTTCGCCTGCTGTTCTGTGGTGATCGCTGTCATCGGAGTTCCTTCAGATCGTGCAGTTCGTGGAAGGCCTCCGTGAACGACGACGCGATGTGGTCGGCGTCGAGGCCACTGTCCGCGTCGACGTACACGGAGACGACCAGCGCGCCGGCGTAGGACAAGACGGCGACGCCGGCGGGGAGGTTGTGTCCCAGCGGGACGATGGGGGTGATCTGCCTGACCGCGGCGCCGAGCAGTCGCAGCGGGTCCTCCGACCCGCGGACGTTGGTCACGACCACGTTCACGAACGGCTGGTGCCCGACGAGGCGCGCCGTCGCGCCGAGCGCGGGTACTGGCCAGTAGTCCGCGGCGCGGAGGAGCGCGGCCATGCCCGCGCCTTCCGGGCCGGACTTCAACCGCGTGGTGTGGGCGACGATCGTCGCCAGCCGCGCGCCCGCATCATCCGCGTCGACGGGCAGCGGGACGACCAGCCCGGTGACGAGGTTGCCGACCTCGCCGCGTGCGTCCGGGGCGTGCAGGGAGACGGGGACGAGGGCCTGCAGCGGTCGCGTCGGCGGCGATCCGCCGGCGACCAGCGCGGACCGGAGCGCACCGGTCACGACGGCGAGGACGACATCGTTCACCGTGGCGCCGTGCTTCCGCCCGATCGCCTTCACGTCGCGGAGGTCGAACGTCGCCGCGGCGAGCGTCCGGCCGCTGCCCACGGGACGGTTCGGCCACGGGCCTCTGGCGAAGCGGGCGCGGCTGAGAACGGCTGCCACCTGGGCAGCCGTCTGGACGGCACGCTCCGGCCGTGCCAGCGCCTGGGCTGCCGTCCGTCCCGCATCGACTGTTGCCCGGAACGAGTCGACGGCCGCGTCCCACAGCAGCCGCGTGCCGCTCACGGGCGAGGTGCTGACGGTGCGCCGCACGGCGGGCACCGGGCCGTCACCGAGCGGGCCGTCACCGAGCAGCAACTCGAACGTCTCGGCGGCAGAGACGCCGTCCACGAGCGCGTGGTGCACCTTGTAGATCAAGCCGACGGAGCCGTCCGCCAGCCCGCTGACGAACCACATCTCCCACAGCGGGCGGGAACGGTCGAGGAGCCGCATCTGGAGCGTCGCGCACAGCTCGCTGAGCTGGCGGTGCGTGCCAGGCGGAGGCAAGGCGAGGGAGTGGACGTGCCGAGCGATGTCGAAGTCCGGTTCGTCGACCCACAGCGGCCGCGCCGCACCGAGCGGCACCTCCTGCAGCTTCTGGCGCATGCGCGGGCACCGGTCGAGCCTCGACGCGAGCTCGGTGCGGATCTCGGTGATCCGCAACTCGCCGTGCTCGTCGAGCAACAGCTCTTCGTCGAGCTCGAGCAGCGCTCCCACGTGCATCGGGGTGTTCGTCGACTCCATCTGGAGGAACGCGGTGTCGAGCGCGGTGAGCCGCGCCGCACGGTCCACGGCGGCCGGCGCGACGAACGTCGGTGGAGTCTCGGTGCCGTCGTGGCAGGCGCCGACCTCGACGACCTCCGCGAAGCCATCGGCGAGGCAGTCGCTCAGCACCTCCGGATCGGCGATGGCGTCCGTGTCGCTGTTGATGCCGATGCAGCACGTGGCGCCGTGTGAGAGCAGGGCGACGTTGAGCGCCGCGCCCGAGGGCGGGGCGAAGGCATACAGCCGGAGCAGCTCCGCGCCGGCGATCCACGTCCGCTCCGTGACGCCGGGGACGTTCGTCGCGACGAAGTCGACGCCCTTGAGCATCGACCCGAAGACGCTCGCCGTCACGTCGCTCGGCAGGTGCGCGAGCGCGGCGGCGAGAACGTCCGTCAGCGCCAGCGCCGGCTCCTTCCGCCAGGCGCGGGTGATCTCCCCGACGGCACGCATCCGCTCCGCGGGGTCGGCGATGGCCAGCGGCAGGACGAAGCGGGCCGGGGTGAAGCGGTTCCCCCCGGGCGCGTCGCCGGGCCGGCGCGTGCTGATCGGCATCGTCACGCGCAGCTTGTCCGGCGCGCAGCCGTGCTTCTCGTGGTACCGGTGCAGCCCGCCGATGACGGCGGACACGAACGCGTCGTTGAGCGTGCCGCCGACGGCGTGCGCCGCGTCGGAGAGCGCGTCGAGCGGGTACTCGAGCGTGTCGAGGTGCCGGCCGAGGCCGCGGCCGGCGGCCACCGGGCTCAACGGTGGGCCGGCGGGACGGAGGAGGCGGCCGACCGATCGGGCGACCCGGGGGACCGCCGCGAGCGACGCAGCCGGGTGGCTGGCGATGCCCTCGACGGTCGTCTCTGCCGTGCGCAGCACGCGCTGCACCTGCGGTTCGCGGCGGGTGGTGCGGGCGGACTTCCGCAAGCGCGCAGGGCGATCGCCGTCCGCCGGATCCGTGAGCATCGGGAGCAGCTCCACACCACCCACGCCATCCGTCACGGCGTGGTGGAGCTTGACGATCAGCGCCGCGCCGCCGCCCTCGAGGCCCTCCGCGACGACGACCTGCCACAGCGGCCGCGCCTGGTCGAACGTCCCGCCGGCGAGCACACCGGCGTCGTCGAGCACCTGGCGCAGCGAGCCGGAGCCTGCCAACCGGTACCGGCGGAGGTGGTGGTCGAGGTCGAACGCCGTGCCAGCGTCCACCCAGCGCAGACCACGCCGGTCCGGCTCGACGCGCTGGCGCAGTCGGGGGAAGGTCTCCGCCGCGGCGGCCAACCGGGCCCGCAGGCGCACGTCGTCAGGCGGGCGGTCGAGCAGACCGACGACGACGATCGTGGAACGGAGGAGCGGATCCCGCTCGATGGTCCACAGCAGCGCCTCGGAGCTGCTCAGCCGAACCTCGGCGGGGGCGGCATCGGTGGTCACGTCACTGCGCTCCGGCGTGAACGGAACAGGAGGATCGCCGCCAGCGCGAGCGCGGCACCACCGGCCACGGTGAGCGCCAGCGGCACGACGCGCTCGGCGAGATCGAGGAGGCCGCGTTGGTCGTCGACCCACGCGGCGACCTCGTCGACACTGTCGTCCGTCTGCGCGTAGCGGTACTCGAACACCGGCAGCGGCTCGCCCGCCAGCCGGTCGATCGCGGCGATCGCAGCGGCGATGTCGGGCTCGGCGCGGTAGCGATCGAGGATCGTCAGCAGCGGCGGGAGCGCCTCGGCTGAGGGCCGGGCGGAGATCCGCTCGACAACCTGGGCCACGTCGGTGATCGCGCCAGTGCGTGGCTCGACGTACGTCGATCCGGAGAACGAGACGACGTACTCCAGGTCGATCGGCTCGCCGACCAGTGACACGAGCGTGGCCAGGTCCTCGGGCGTGGCGACGCGTAGGAGCGTGTCGAGCGTCGCCTGGACCGGGACACCGGCTGCCTCCAACGAGGGGGTCAGCTGCTCGAAGCTCAGGCTGCGCGGCAGCGGGACGACCGCGTCGAGGCTGCGCAGGTACGCCTCGGTGACAGGGACGATTTCCTCCCCGGCCGCGAACTCGTACAGCTGCAGCCCGCGCACTTCCGCGGTCGCGCCGGTCGCCGTCGCCGTGAACGTGCCGGCGATCTCGTCCTTGTACATCTCGACCGCCGAGGACGCGTGGACGTCCTTCGGGAACGCGACCCAGAAGTCGCCGCTGCGGTTGAGCGTGTTCGCCGGCTCGAAGGCCCACGCTCGCGTATCGGCCACGTTCGCGCTCGTGCGGCGGTCCATCACGTACTGGTGGACCGCGCTGGCAGGGGCAAACCCCTCGATGTCGTAGGCGATGTCCTCCCGCACGACGACCCGCTCGCTGCTGCTCTCATTGCCGATGGCCTGGATCCGGCGGTCGACCGCCAGGGTCCGCGTCGCCGGTTCCGCCAGCGGTGCCGTGGTCGCCGGATCGACGAACAGCAGGAACGTGCCGGCGTAGCGCGGCGTGATGTCGACGTCCGTGGGGAACTTGACGAGCGCGGGGACGGCGTGGGTGCGCCAGAGGGGCGCCGCTGCGAGGAGGACGCCACCGGCGATCGCCATCGCCACGCCCGGCCACCGCCGACGCCGGCGTCGCGGCCGGCGCGGCGGGCTGGTCGTACGGTCATCGGCCGTGCGATCGCCCGTGGTGCGGTCAACGGCCGCGCGGTCGCGGGTCGTTCGGTCATCGATCGTGACCGGCCGCTCGGGTGTCTCGGTGGTGATCATTCTGGCGCTCCCGGGTACCGCCATGCCCTGGGGAGGGCACGGCCCGTGACGCTCACCGGATGGATACGGATCCACTCCATGTGCTCGGTCGCCGCCCAGGTCCGCAGCCCGAGGTCGTCGATCCCGGCGATCTCGCTGGGATCCGCCACGGTCTCGGCGGTGCCGAAGAGCAGGACGCTCCATCCGGAGCGGTAGACGACGTCGATCGCGTCGACCTGCAGTGAAACCTGGCTCGTCCGGCGGGCCGCGGTGAGCTTGGAGCCCGGCCCCGAGCGGAGGACGATGTCGCTGCCCGCGATCGCGTAGTTCACGGGGAGGACCACAGGCCAGCCGTCGACCACGAACGCCACCCGGCCGACCGAGCTGGCCCGGAGGTGCTCCCAGCACTGCTCCGGGGTGAGCACCTCGGACCGGTCCAGGTGGGAGGACGGGTCCGCAGGGGGCAGGACGACCGCTGCATCCTCCATCAAGCGCATCGTCGTCCCAGATCAGGCCCTGCAGTAGAGACAAAGGTCCCCGGTAAGGCACGAATCGCCGGTACCGCGGTGATGCCGCAGGACCGCGGAAGGGACCTTCGACTCTGGGGAGCGAGGCTCCGCTCGGGTTCGTTGGAGATGGAGGTTCCTTCGTCGAGGAGGTCCCGTGGACGACCATCTCTCCGATCTGGTGGCCCTCTCCGAGCTGCGCGCCGCCGACGTGATGGAGGTGGACGTCAAGGTCGTGGCGGAGCACGAGAGCCTGGCCGCCGCTGTCGGCATCCTCGTGCGCTCCGGGTGCCAGTTCGTGCCGGTCGTCCGGGGCGGCC
>DASZOG010000242.1:0-15190 GCA_035550895.1 Acidimicrobiales bacterium | reverse complement strand
CCACGACCGGGCGTAGACGGACTCCTTCTCGTAATCGAACCACTCCTCCGATGTGTAGGCCCACGGCGGCATGTACTTCGCGTCCGCCACGTCGACGGTCGACTGCTCGAGGGCGCGCAGCACCTCGTGGTCGACCAGGTGGCGGAACCGTTCGATCTGTCGGCTCGTCACACCGTCCCCCTTTCGCGGTGCCGGCTCGTGCGGTCCCCTGCCTGTCTGACCACCAGATCACCTGTTTGTCTGACCGTAGGCGGCGCCCAGTGCAGGGTCAAGATGCCATCGGGCGACGTCACTGGCGCACACCGTCGACGACAGCGACGCTGAGATCCACCTCGGCAAGGTCAGCGCCGGTGAGGTCGGTCCCGATGAAGTTCGCCCCGTCCACGCACGCGCCGGCGAGCTTCGCTTGCGACAAGTCGGCCCAGGCGAGATCCGTTCCGGACAGGTTCGCCCCTCGCAGGTCAGCGCCGACCAGATGGGCACCGCTCAGGTCAGCGTCGGAGAGGTCGGCGCCGGACAGGCTCGCCCGGTCCAGGTGCGCGTTGCGCAGCGACTTGCCCGCGAGATCGGCGCCCGACAGGTCGGCGCCGACGAAGATCCGTCCGGACAGGTCGTCACTCGAGATGTCGACCATGCTCGTACCCCCGGTGTCAGTGGTCGTCCCGCCATGTGGGCCAGTGGGCGTGATAGCGCTGTACCAGCCAGCGGTTGAACTGCGGCAACGTGCCCTCCTGCCACGAGTACCGCCCACGCGGCGCGAACCGCGAGCGCAGACCGCGCTGGACCATGGTGTCGGCGTACACGTCCTGCACGTTGAAGTTGTTGACGCCCATCTCCGCCTGCTCGAAGAGGTACTCGAACAGCGGTTCTTCCAGCGCCTTCGCATCGAAGCAGTACCCGATGTCGATCGTGATCGTGGTGGCTGACTGCGGCTTCACGAGGAAATAGGCGACCTCGTCGGGCACGACCGCGAGCGCCAAGGTGGGCGGCACGAGCACGAACATGCCTCGCTTCCGCTCCTCCTCGCTCAGGTGGGGGAACACGGGCAGCAGGCACTTCATCGTGGGGTTGAACGAGCCGTCGATCTGCGTGAAGTGCTGGATGCGCGATATGTGATTGGCGTCGTCCCGCCAATCGAAGAAGTCGCTCATCCCGCTCGGGGCGAACGTCTGCAGGGGCTCGTGAAGGCGGCTCGCGTGGTACGGGTCGTTGAAGTTCTCGAGCATGACCTTCCAGTTCCACGGGAGGTCGGTCAGCGTCTTGCCGGCGCGCCAGACAGAGCTCTCCAGTTCGAAGTTCGCCAGCGGCTCTTCGAGCTCCCGCAACGACGGCGCCAACGGTTCCGGGTCGGGATCGAACGTGGTGAAGATGAAGCCCTGCCACATCTCGACGGGCAACGAGGGAAGACCGTGGTCCTGCTTGCGGAATCCCGCCGCCCGCTCCATCGCCGGCGCTCCGAGCAACCGGCCGTCCAACGCGTACGACCAGTGGTGGTACGGGCAGGTGAACTTCGTGCAGTTGCCACTGCCCTCGGCGACAACCATGCCGCGGTGCTGGCACACCGCGGACAGCACTCGGATGTCGCCGCGCTGGTCGCGCACGACGAGCAGCGGCTCATCGGCGATCTCGAACACGTACCAGTCGCCCGGATCGGGGATCTGGTTCCCGCGCCCGACGCACAGCCACGAGCGTCCGAAGACTGCCTCCTTCTCGAAGCCGTACCACTCCTCCGCGGTGTAGAGCTCCGGTGGAAGCAGGCACGCCTCGTTCACGTCCCGGGTGGACGCCTCGAAGCTGGCGAACAACTCGTCATCGATCCGCATGGTTCCCCTCAGCAGACTGATTGTCAGTCAAACAGTTGTCTCCGCTGCGGTCAAGCGAGGACCTACGGTGCGCCGATCTGCAGGAGTGCGTATGACGAGGCGCAGCCAGTCGGAGACTGAGGTGGTCGTCGTCCCCGGCCACTCTCGCGCGATCGAGGTGCTCGCCGGGCAGCTGGTGGTCGTGCGTGACGTCGAGGGCGGCCAGGTCGGCGACCTGTTCGCGTTCGTCGCCGACGATCCGAGCGAGGCACTCAGCGCCGGGCACACGCGGGCCGCCAACCGGCGGCTGTTCCCGCGCGTTGGCGAGCCGTTCGTGACGACCAGGCGCCGCCCGATCCTCACGCTGATCGAGGACACCTCGCCCGGCACCCACGACATGCTGATCCCGGCGTGCGACCCGGAGCGGTACCGGCTGCTGGGTGTGCACGGCTGGCACGCCAGCTGCGCAGAGGGGCTCAGCGAAGCGCTGCGCGGCTTCGACATCACGCTCGCCTACGTCCCGCAGCCAGTCAATCTCTTCATGCACACACCGCCGCAACCGGACGGGACCATCGTGTGGCTCGAAGCGCCGTCCGCGGCCGGTGACGCCGTCACGTTGCGGGCGGACCGTGACGCGATCGTCGTGCTGTCCGCCTGTCCGATGGACGTGATCGGCATCAATCGTGGCCGGCCGTCCCCGCTCGGACTCGACGTGCTCGAGGGTCCACGGCCGGGCCCTGCGTAACGTGGTCAGGGGATCGCGCCCGCAGCGCTCCGGTACCGCTCGATCAGCCAGCGGTTGAAGCTGGACAGGATCTCCTCCTGCCACGAGTAGCGGCCGCGTGGTGCGAACCGGGAGGTCATGCCGCGCTGCACGGCGGTGTTGGTCGGCAGGTCCTGGTTGTTGAAGAACTCCACACCGCGCACGGCGAAGTCGAGGGTGTGCCGGAAGAGCGGCAGTTCGACCGTCGCGCGCGGGAACACGTACGCCATCGTCAGCGTGTGCGAGCTCGCGCTCGTCGGAAGCACCGTGAACCAGAATGCGGAGTCGCACTGGAACCCCATCAGCAGTGCGGGCGGCACGAACGCGAACATCACGCTGTCGCGTTCCTCCGCCGTCAGCGTCGAGATCGTCGGGAACAGTGCCTTCTGCGTCGGGTTGAAGCCCCCTTCGGAGTTCGTCGTCGGGTGCTTGCCGTACATGTATGCCATTCCTGGCTCGTACGGCGCGTACTGGATCGTCGAGCTCGGTGCGAATTCGTGGATCACGGCGTGGAGGCGGTCCGGGTGGTACGCCTCCATGAAGTTCTCGACCATCACCTTCCAGTTGAACGGCAGCCCGGGGACGTTCTCCGGATCCACGGTGACCATGTCCTCCAGGTGCCAGTTCGCCATGACCTCTTCGAGCGGACCGAGCCGCGGGCTCAGCGGCTCCGCAGTGCCGCTCAGGTTGATGAAGATGAAGCCGAGCCAGACCTCGACCCGCACGGCCGGCAACCGGACGTCCGACTTGGAGAAGTCCGCCGTCCGGTGCATCTCGGGAGCGCCGATCAAGCGGCCGTCGAGGTCGTAGATCCACCAGTGGTACGGGCACTTGAACGTCCGCGTGGAGCCTTTCGTCTCTGGCGGCAGTTCGAGCCACTCCTCCTTGGGTCGCTCCGCCGGGGCTGTCACGCACATGCCACGGTGCTGGCACACCGAGGACATCACGTTGACCTCACCGTCGCTGCGCCGGTTGACGATGAGCGGCTCGCCGAGGACCGTGATGGTGAAGAAGTCTCCCGGCTCCGGGATCTGATCGACACGCCCGACGCAGATCCACTCCCGCTCGAACACCGCTTGCATCTCGAACTCGAAGAAGGCTTCGTCGGTGTAGACGGCGGGAGGCATTCCGACGGCCGTCGAGAACTCCCGGCACGAGACGTCGAAGTCCTCCATGGGGATCGGGGAGGTGCGCGCGACGGTGTGCTCCAACTCGATCGTCATGACCCAGCCCTCGCTGCCTGTTTGTCAGTCCAACTGTGCGGATCGTCGCAGAGCACGTCGACGGCTGTCAAAGACGACTCGCCGACCTCCCGGCGCTGACCGGGCACGTCAGAGGATGGGCCACTTCGCCTTGTCCGGAAGACCGGAGCGTGCCGTGATCGATTCGCCTGCCTGTTGGGCGTCGGCCCACAACCGCTCCTCGTCGATCGTCGTGCAGCGGTAGTCCTCGACAACGACCCGTCCGTCGACGAGCACGCTGTGCACACCACGGCCGTCCGCGGCCCACACGAGCTGATTGGCTACGTTGAGCAACGGCCGCCACTCCGGCCGGTCGGTGTCGTGCACTACGAGGTCGGCTCGCTTGCCAGGTTCGAGCGATCCGATCTGGTCCTCGAGCCGCAGGGCTGCCGCACCCCCGAGCGTCGCCATCTCGTACGCCTTCTCGGCCGGGAACATCTGCGGATCTGTGCGCGCGTCCTTGAACAGACCGGCGACGAGATACGTCGCCCGCATCAGGTCCGAGTAGTTCGAGGCGTTGTTCCCGTCGGTGCCGATGGCGACGTTGACGCCTCGCGCCACCATCTCCGGGATCTTGCCGATCTGGGTCACGCCGTAGGCGACCTTCAGGGCAGTCGTCGGACAGTGCGCGACGTGGGCCCGGTGCTGCGCGATCAGGTCGACCTCATGGTCGTCGACGTGCACGCAGTGCGTCATCACCGGACGGGCGCCCAGCACTCCGAGCTCGGCGAGGTGAACCATTGGACGCTGCCCGAACGCGGCAATGAAGCCGTCCGGGTCGAGACGCGCCGGCGACATGTGGAAGCTGAGACCCGCGTCGTGCGCGCCCGCCAGCTCGACGGCAGCGCGCCACAGCGGCTCGGAACAGGTCGTGTGGCCGACGATGATCGACCAGGCGGCGACGCGCTCGTCAGGTGCAGCCGGGAAGCGAGCGAGCTGTCGCTCGAGATGGCCGATCGCGTCATCCGTTGACTGCCGGTAGACATCTGGTTCCGGGGGAAGATCCCACACCCATCTGCCGACGCGGCCGCGGATGCCAACCTCGCGCAGGCCGTCCACCACCTCGTCGAGGAAGTGGATCGTGCCTGCCTCGAGGAAGCTCGTCGTGCCGCTGCGGAGCATCTCCACCGCAGCGAGCTGGGCGGAGATCCGCTCCTCGTGCGGCTGGTAGGCGGCGTAGAGCGGGCACAGCCAGGCGAAGACGTTCTCCTCGAACGGGGTGTCGTCCGGCACGTACCCGCGGGTGCACGGCTCGCCCGTGACGTGGATGTGTGCGTTGACCATGCCCGGAGTGACGACGAAACGGGAACCGCCGATGATTCGCGCCGGCTCGTAACGCGTGGCCAGCTCGGCCGACTTGCCGACCTCGACGATGCGGCCGTCGCGCACAGCGACGGCGCCATCGTGGATCACGTCGCGGGTCGGGTTCATCGTGACCACGTACCAACCGTTCACCAGGAGATCGACGTGCTCCGTCATGTGACCACCTCCGATTTCGTCGCGACGTACAGCTGGTTGAACCTGATCGGCTCGAGGAGGCGGATCGAACGGAAGCCAGCCGACCGCAGCCATCGATGTGCGTCCTCGTGGGTCAGCCGCCGGCCGCGCTCGGTGGCGGCGATCATCGTCACTCCCATGAGCGCGCCGAAGACGTTGTGCCTGCGGCTGTTGTCGAGGAAGTAGTCGGCCAACAGGAGACGACCACCGGAGCGCAGGACCGACCAGGCTCTCTCGATGAGCCGCCGTGACCCGTCCTCCCCCTCGGCTCGGCACACGTGTCCGAGCACGACCACATCGAACGCGCCATCGTCGAGGTCGAGCTCGTAGTAGTTGCCGGACCGAACCTCGACCCGATCGTCCACCCCGGCGGCAACCGCTCGGGCGACGGCCTCCTCGACCACGCCCGGAAGATCGTTGACCACCGCCGACGCGGCCGGATGCTGCTGGAGCAAGGCGATCGCCCAAGGGGCACCGCCCGCGCCGAGATCGAGCACTCGCGGCGCGCCCGGCTGCCTGGCCCAGCCGAGCAGCGCCGCCGTCCGAGCAGCCACACGGTGCTGGGTCGGGAAGGTCGCGCGCACGAGCGGCCGGTAGAAGGCGACTGCGTCGTCGTCGACCGGGGACCTCGGACTTCCGTGCCGCACCGTGTCCGCGAGGTCGATCCAGTTGGCGTGTGGCCCCGGCGCGACCGCGACCAGCGCGGCCATCGTCGCCGGGCCCATGGACGTCAGGTACCGCTCGCCGACGTCCGTCAGCTCGAAGCGCTCGTGCATCCGGTCGAGGAATCCGAGCGCGACGAGAGCGTCGAGGAGTGCGACGAGGTGGCTGGAGCAGGCCCCCAATCGAACGGCGAGCTCGTCCCCGGTCGCCGGCCCGTGTTCGGCGATGGAGTCGAAGACACCGAGGTCGATCGCCGCCACCAGCATCCAGTACGACGTGTACCCCTCGATGACGGACCAGACCGGCGCGGCCGCCGGCGGGCGGTTGTCCCGCCACGGTCGCCCGACACGCTCGGCGATGTGGGTCTTCTTCAACTCCGGGTACGGCGATTCGGTCGTCACGATCGCGGGCGAAGCAGGATCTTGCCGATCACATCGCCGGAGAGCAGCTTCGCCTCCGCATCAGCAGCCGCAGCGAGCGGGAACTCGGAGTCGATCACCGCTGCGAAGTCGGCGCCACAGAACACGGACCAGGCTTCGCCGAACTCGCGGTAGCGGTATGGATCCGAGCCGAGGATCTGTAGGCCCATGTGGTACGCGAACCCGAGCGACGGGATCGTCGCCGTGTCACCGGTCGTGTTCCCGCAGAACACCAGGCGACCCCTCGGTCGCAACGCGAACAGCGACGCTGCCCACAGCGCCGGGCCAACGTGGTCGAGCACCATGTCGACGCCACGGCCGCCCGTGACGTCACGAGCGATCGCGACCACGTCACCGGTGCGGTTGTTGACTACATGGTCGGCTCCGATCGTCAGCGCGTGTGCGCACTTCGCGTCGGTCCCGGCGGTGGCGATGACCGTCGCCCCGACGTGCTTGGCGAGCTGGATCGCGGCGACGCTGACCCCGCTCCCCGCGGCATGGATCAGGACCGACTCGTCCGGTTGCAGCCTTCCGATCTCGACGAGCGCGTGCCACGAGGTGAGCCAGCAGGTGGGGAAGGTGGCCGCGGTCGTCAACGACATCTCGTCGGGCACCGCGTGGAGGTGGGTCTCCGGAGCGAGGCACAGCTCTGCGTAGCCCCCGTCCAGCGTTGCACCGATGATGCCGAGCTCGCCGTAGATGTCGCCCAGACCGCAGTAGAGCGAGCCGGCCGGCACCTCAGTCATCGATGGATCGACGACGACTCGGTCGCCGACGGCCACCATGGTCACGTCGCGGCCGATGGCGACGACCGTCCCAGCGACGTCCATGCCCGCGATGTGCGGAAAGCGGAAGCCCGGCATGAAGTACCAGCCGCTGCGCTGGACGACGTCGAGACGGTTGAGCGCCGTCGCGTCGACTTCGACGACCACGTCACGCGATGACGGCGCGGGGTCCGGCACATCGACCAGCTCCAGCACCTCCGGACCGCCGGATCGCTCGTAGCGGACCGCCTTCATCGCGCGACCACGTGCGTGCTCGACACTGAGCCGGACGCTAGCCCTGGCGCGATCTCGCAGCGCCGATCGGCTCGACGGAGCGGAGCGCCGAGGCGGCAATGGTGAGGGCGGGGTTGAGCCCGGCGGACGTGACGAACGGGCCGGCGCCGGTGACGAAGAGGTTGTCGGTGCCGTGGACGAGTCCGCGGTCGTCGGTGACGGAGGTGGCGGGATCGGTGCCCATGCGGGTGGTGCCGTGTGCGTGCCCGGCGAACATCCCTCCGGGAAGCGGGGACTGCTGGCCGGCGACGACGGTCGCGCCGGAGGCGCGCAGGAGCTGCATCGCCCGGTCCAGCAGGTAGCGCTGTTGGGCGACGTCCTCGGGATGCGGGGAGTAGTCGATGTGCAGCGCCGGCAGGCCGAGGGAATCGCGCACCTCTGGATCGAGCGTCGCGCGATTCTCGGCCCGCGGGAGGTCCTCACCGAGGGCGAACACGGCCTGGTGGCGGGGATACGCCCACGATGCGAAGCGGAGGAGGTCGTCGCCATAGCGGGACACGCCATCGGGCAGCGGGATCGTCACGTCGAGCCCGCGGGCGAAGGCGAGCGGGCCGCCGGTGAACGCCGCGGGGACGCCGCCATGCAACACGCCACCACGCCGGAAGCCAGCGCCCGATGACCACGGGCGGCATTCGGAGTGGTCGTCGACACCGACCTGTGGTGCCGGGTGGCGGTCCGCGCCGATGACGTCGTCGTACACGCCGTAGGCGAACAGCCCGGTGTGGAACGTGAGGTGCCGGCCGACCTGGTCGCTCGCGTTCCCCAGCCCACGCGGATGGGCAGCGGATCGGCTCAGCAACAGCAACCGCGCGACGTACGGCGCGTTGAGCGCGAGCACGATCACCCGCGCCGGTTGCTCCGCGGCGCCACCGCGCGCGTCGACGTAGCGCACGGCGACCGGCCGGCCGCCGACGTCGCAGACGATCTCTGTGGCCGTGCATCCAGCGCGCACCTCGACGCCCTGCAGGGTCGGAGCGAGTTCGATCGTTCCCGCCCGACCCTTCGCCTCCCACGGACAGCCGTAGAAGGTGCACAGCCCGCATCCCGTGCACACGCCCCGACCGAGATCTGGTCGCGGCCGAGCCAGCACGGCAGCCGGCGGGTGGTACGGGTGCCAGCCGAGCGCCTTCGCTGCCGCCGCCAGGCGCTCGGCGCCGGGTCCCTGCGGCACGGGCGGTTCGGTGTACGGCGTCGCCCGCGGCGCCTCGTACGGGTTCTCCCCGGCGACGCCGCCGACCGCGAGCAGCTCCTCCGCCCGCTCGTACCACGGCGCGAGCTCGTCGTACGCGAACGGCCAGTCGGCGACGGACGAGCCGTCCGGGATACCGGCCTCGCTGGCGACGCGGAAGTCGGACGGGTGGAAGCGATAGGCGAACCCGCTCCACGCGAATGGCCCCCCGACGCCGGTGTTGCGGGCGAGGAACGTGCCGACCTGCGGAGGGCCGTCGTCGAGGACGAACACCTCCGGTTCGTGGTGCAGCAGCCGCCGGTCGACGATGTGGGCGAGCTCGTCACCGACGAAGTCGGGCCGTGGTCCGGCGCCGGCTTCGAGCACCACCACCTGCCGTCCCCGCCGGGCGAGCGCGCCGGACACGATGGAACCCGACAGGCCGGCACCGACGACGCAGACGTCCACGGCGTCGTGGGTGATCATCGGTCCGGCGCTCGCCGACCCGCGGGCGGCAACCAGCCGAACCGTGCCCAGCCGACACCGTCCCGGTTGCCACGGTGCACCGGATCGCAGAGGTAGCCCTCCCACGCCCAGGCGCGCAGGCGAGTGAACAGCTCACCGCCCGCATCACCGGTGGGGGCAGCGGCCAGCGCCGCCACCGCCTCCTCCTCGCGCCCTGCCGCGGTCTCCAGCCAGTGCACCAGCGGATCCCGCCAGCCTCGGTCGGGACCTGCGAGTCGTGCGCGAACGTACTCGCCGGCACGAGCCTCGCTGGCTCCCGGCCCGGACCCCGAAGGGAGCACCACAGCGAGCACGGCGTCGAGCGTCTGCGCCTGCACTACGTCGAGGACGTGCTGGTCGATGCCGGCGACTCTGGCTGGCCGACCTCCGCTGCGTCCAGCGCGCCGTCGGCCTCCCCGTCCCCTCCGCGCGGACCGTTCTCTCGTCGATCGACGTCGCCTGGCGACTCGCCCTTCGTCAGGAGCTCGCGGCGCTGATCGTCTCCAGCAGGCGGCCGGCGCGGAGGGACACGGCATCACCGCCCGGCGGGCCGAGGATCTGCACGGCGATCGGCAGGCCTTCGTGGCTGCCGACCGGCACGACCATCGCCGGGATCCCCGTGACGTTCGCGATCAGGAAGTTGCGGGCGATGCGTTCGAGCCACGCCGCGTCGCCGCCCTCGAACAGCGGGTCAGCGGACGGGCTGATCCGCGGCGCGGGAGTCGGCGTGGCCGGAGTGACGAGCACGTCGACGTCGGCGAACACCGCCTCGATCTCGCGACGCAGCCGTGTGCGGTTGGCGAGCGCAGCGCGGTAGTCGTCCGTAGTGAGTCCCGCGCCGGCGAGGAACCGCTCCCGTGCGGACGGCGTCATCTCGTCGAGCCGGTCCCGATCGGCCGCGCGCACCTCCGAGAACTCGCGCACCGTGATCGTCCACGCCGTCATGCCCGCGAGGGCCGCGCTCGGCAGCGAGACGTCGCGCACCGTGGCACCGAGCTCAGCGAGCTCGCCGATCGCGTCGTCGGCCGCGCGCAGCACCTCCGGCGTCCCCCAGCCGGAGAACCACTCCACCGGACGCCCGATGCGCAGCGGCCGCGATTCGTCTGCGCTCGCCAACGTGGTGCCGGCGAGGACGTCGAGCAAGAGCGCGACGTCGTCGACCGTGCGCGCCATCGGCCCGGCGTGGTCCAGCGTGGGCGACACCGTCACGACTCCGTCGCGCGGAACGAGCCCGCGCGACGGCTTCAGCCCGACCACCCCGCAGTACGACGCGGGGACGCGGATCGATCCGCCCGTGTCGGTGCCGAGCGCGAGTGGAACCGCGACAGCGGCGAGGGCGACGGCCGAACCAGCCGACGAGCCTCCGGTCCAGTGGTCGGCGTGCCACGGGTTGACGGCGTGGTGCCCGTCGATCGCGTCGCCGAAGGCGAACTCCGGCGTGGCCGTCTTGCCGATCAGGATCCCACCGGCGTCGAGCACGCGGCGGACGGCGATCGCGTCGCGCGCCGGCACCCACTGGGCGAACAGGCGCGACCCGACGGTCGTCAGCACGCCGGCGGTCTCGATGTTGTCCTTCACGGCGAAGGGCACACCCTCCAGCGATCGAGGGTCGCCCCGTCGCCACCGCGCGTCGGACTCGGCCGCCGCGGCGGACGCCGCGTCGTCGCACCGGGTGCGGAAGGCGTGCAGCTCCGGCTCGCGCTCGTCCAACGTCGAGAGGCACTCGGCGACCGCAGCAGACGGGGTGGAGCGCCCGCTGCGGAACGCGTCGAGCAGTTCCACGGCGCTCGGCGCCGGACCTCTGGGCAGACGCTGGCCGGGCGCGGCGGCCGGCGTCACTCGATCGGGCCGGGGCGGCGTCCCGTGGCCGCGTACTCCGTGTACGGGACGCGAGAGAGTTGGAACATCGAATCGGGCGTCGAGCGCGTGAACCAGGGGAAGCCCATCCGCCCGACCGGCGCCAGCAGCTGCTGGTCGACGCGCAGGTCCGGCGTGCACACGGACTCGTCGAGCGCGATGCACACCACCTCGGCGATGACGAGGTGCACGCCGCTGAAGTGCACGCCTTGCTCGCCGAGATGGACGATCTGGTGGATGCGGCACTCGAGGTGGGCCGGCGACTCGGCGATCGACGGGGGCTGCACCCGTTGCGACGGGATCGGCGTCCAGCCCAGCGCGTCGAGCTCGCTGGACCCTGGCGGGAACTCCATCGCCGCCACCTCCAGGTCGTCGCGCAGACGGTCGGTGGTGACGTTGATGACGAACTCGCCTGACCGGATCGCGTTGCGGTACGAGTCTTTGTCGCCGGCGTCGCTCTCGCGCAGTCCCATCGAGATGGCGACGAGCAACGGCCTGCCGGTGACGGCCATGTAGTAGCTGAAGGGCGCCACGTTGACGACGCCGTCGTCGTCGATCGTCGAGACGAGCGCGATCGGGCGGGGAGCGACGACCTGGGAGAGCATGCCCTGCGCCTTCGCGGCCGGGTGCTCCGCCGGATCGAAGACGATCATCGGCCGATCGATACTGTGCGCCCGCATGCGTCGTCAAGTGACCGTCGTCCTCGTGACGCTGGCGCTGCTCACCGCCTGCGGTGACGATGACGGCGACGCTGACAACAATGCAGGCGGTAGCACCGCCGGAACCGGCGGTGAGGCGGCACTCCCCGCCGAGTCGCCGTGCACCGGCGCGATCGACGTCACGCCGCGCCGTTCCGACGGCGGCCACTACCGCGCCGGGGCGCCGGAGACGGACACACTGCGCCAACCTGGCCTCGAGGGCACGCCGCTCGTGATCCACGGCTATGTCCTGTTCCCGGACTGCCGCACGGTGCCCGACGCGGTGCTCGACGTGTGGCAGGCAGACGTCGAGGGCGGCTTCGACGACTCCGGCTGGCGCCTGCGCGGCGTGTTCCGCGCCGACGACGCCGGCCGCTACCGCATCGAGACGATCCTGCCCGGCAGCGTCGACGGCGACCCGCCGACCGTGCACATCAAGGCCGCCGAGGAGATCGGCGGGCGGATCGTCACCACGCAGATCTACCTCGCCGCACCCGAAGCGGCTCCCCGCGCGGAGCTCGCTGTCGACCCGACCGAGTCCGGCGACGGCCTCGCAGCCCGCTTCGACCTCGTCATCGAAGTCGGCTGAGCGGTCAGACCCCCTCGAAGTCGCGCTTGCGGATCAGGCAGTGGACGCCCTTGACGACGTCGACGACCTGCGAGACCTCGAAGTCCGCGGCCGCACTGAGGTACGCGTACGCCAGGTGGCGGGGCATGGCGAAGCGGGTCTCGAGGAAGCGCAGGGCGGCCCGCACCGCATCGCGCATCGCCTCGTCGAGGTCGACGTCGAGGCCGATCGGGATCCAGTGCTCGTCGGTCTCGCCGAACGGCCCGAGGAGCACGCCGGCGGCGCGGCGGGCCTCTTCGTCGCGCAGGACCGTCACCCGCAGGTCGAGGCGCAACGAACCCTCCAGCGCCGTGACGCACACTTCGCCGTTGCCTTGGGCGAAGTGCGGATCGCCGGCGTAGAACAGGGCGCCGGGCAGCTGGACTGGGAGGTACAGCGCCGACCCGACACCGAGTGAGCGGATATCGAGATTGCCTCCGTGCCGCCCGGGCGGGACGGTGCTCACCGGCTCGGCGGAATCGACGCCGACGCCGACGATCCCGGGGAACGGCCCGAGCGGGTAGCGCACGACCCTCCCGTCACCGAGCGGCAGCGCACCGAACCCGCCGGCGATCTCGGTGAACACCGACACCGACCGCCACCGGTCGGGATGGAGCAGCGGCGCGTCCAGGTCGGGCGGCGGACCCTCCGGGAGCTCGCCGGGCAGCGCGCCCTTGCCGTGGCGGCTGGAGATCACGCCGTAGGGCACCCGCGGCACGGCGTCGAGGACCTCGATCCGGAGGAGGTCGCCCGGTTCGGCGCCGCGCACTGCGACGGGTCCGGTCACGACGTGCGGTCCAGCCCTGCCGACGTCCCGCTCCACCTCGGCGGCGATGCGGATGCCATCGGTGAGCACATCGCCCGCCGCCACGCCGTGCCGCCCGAACCACTCCACCGGATCCCGCCCGAACTCCTCGAGCAACCCCTCGTGCGAGATCGTGTCGATCGTCAGCGTGTCACCCGAGTCGATCCCGAGCACCGGCTCGCTGCCGGTGCGCGGCAGCCAGCCCCATGACGCGGTCGTCGGGTCGGACGGCAGGTAGTGCCGGCCACGGATCGGGCCGGTGCCCGGCTGCAGGGTCACGAACCGGGATGCTCCCACGCCGAGGATCTCGGGAGGCCCATGGTTCTCGGGAGTTCCGTGGTTGCAGGGCAACCGTGTGCCTCCCGAGATCCCATGGCCCGAGGCGTGCGACGATCCCTGGCAGTGGAGCGAGGCGCCGACATCGAACGCATCCGCGCCGAGCTCGAGCGCGCCGCCCTCGGGGGGGAAGGATGGGACGGCCTCCTCCGTCGGCTGGTTGCCGCCACGGGGAGGCCGGCGTGGCTCGTCGGCGTACACGGCGGAGTGCTCGCCGCGCTCCCGGGAACGGCGGAGCCGCTGGCCGCGAGCGCGCCGGCGTCGGGCATCACCGCCTCGGACAGCGTCGAGGGCGGGCTCGACCCCGCGGAGGTGCGCCGGCACATCCTCGGCGACGAGCCGGCGACGGTCGTCACCGTCGACGGCCGGACGGCGCGCGCTGTGCCGGTGCTGGCCGGGCCGCGCCGCGTCGGGATGCTGCTGCTGGAGGAGCCGGTCGGGGAACGGGGCGAGGTCCTCCTGCGGGCGTCGAGCCTGGCGTTCGCCATCGAGGCCGTGCGGCGTGATGCTGTCGCGTCCGTCGTCGCCGAGAGCGCCAGCCACGTGATCGACGAGCTGCGCTACGGCTCGCTGCGCGACCCCGTCGAGGTCCGGCGCAGCGCGTCGCGCTTCGGTGTGCACCTCGACGCACCGCATGCCGCGGCGGTGTTCGCCTACGACGGCCCGAATCGCGGCGCGTGGTCGACCGGGGTGCGCTGGATCGAGATGCCGGTGCGGGACGACCGCGGCCTCGCCTGGACGGTGCTCGCGGGAGACGTCGCCAGCGAGCTGCGCCGCATCCGCCGGCGTCTCCAGGGGATCGTCGGCGACGACGCTCCGGTGCTCGCCGCCAGCGGCCCGATCGTCTCCGATCTCACCGGGACGGCGCGCTCTTTCGCGGAGGCCGAGATGGTGCTCGCCCTGCTGCGGGCCCGCCCCGACGAGGCGGAGCTGCCCTACGAGGCGCTCGGCTTCGGCGGGCTGCTCCTCTCCGTGCCCGCCGAGCGGCTGCGGCGCTTCGTGGACACGCATCTCGGACCGATCCTCGACCGCCCGGAGCTCGTCGAGACGCTCGCCGCGTGGTACGGCGAGCGAGGCAGCCGAGCCGCGGTGGCCCAGCGGTTGCACATCCACCGCAACTCGGTCGGCTACCGCATCGGACGGATCCGCGACCTGCTCGGCGCCGATCCCTTCGATCCGTGGACGGCGCTCCAGCTCCGCGCCGCCCTCGAAGCGCGCGACATCTTAGGAGTGCGCTGAACTGGTGGCGTGCGCAGATCGGCCGGGATCGGCGTCGCTGGCAAGGCGCGACGACGAAGGAATTGCCGAAGCGCAGTTTCGCGGACGAGCAACGCCGCCAGCGGCGACGGGCGAGATGCGTGCGTCCACTACTTCAGTGTGCTCCGAGTCAGGACGTCGGGAGATTGATCGCCTTCAGCGCGGTGTATGCGTCGACCCCGGTGCGGGCGAACCCGCTCGAGCGGCGCGGCTCACCGCGGCCGCCGTTCATCTCGGGTGCGAAGTGGCTGTTGATGTTGATCTCGCCGACATCGAGACGATCCGCGAGGCGGAACGCCCGCCCGATGTCGCGCGTGAACACTGTCGCGTTCAACCCGTACGTCGTGCCGTTGGCGATCTCGATCGCCTCGTCCTCGGAGGTGAACGGGAGCGCGGCGAGCACCGGCCCGAACACCTCCTGCTGGGCGACCTCCGCCGTCGGCTGCACGCCGCCGACGACGGTCGGGGCGACGAACGTCGGCGGCAGCCCCTCCGGGACGTCACCACGCGCCACC
>DASZOG010000241.1:0-7873 GCA_035550895.1 Acidimicrobiales bacterium | reverse complement strand
TGGGTGCGCAACCTGCAGGGCAACCCCGAGGTCTCCGTCCACCTGCCCAGCGGCGACGACGTGATCATCGTGGACGGCCGCGTCGAGCTCGTCACCGACCCGGACCATCCGCTGGCCGCGGTGTCGACCGCAGCGAACAGGGCCAAGTACCCCCAGTACTACTCGGGGGAGGACGCGCCGCCATCCCTGCCGTTCTGGATGCTCCGTCCCCGCGTTGCCTATGCGTGGACGTTGCAGGGATTTCCGAACCGGGCCACGCGGTGGACGTTCGCCGATTGACGCGAGCCGGCAGTCAGCGGGAGAGGGGCGGCGTCGGGCCGCCGACCGGTTCGCGCAGGCCGGCGAGGAACTCGTCGAGTGCGTCGAGCGAGGTGTGGCGCGGGCTCCAGTCGAGCTCCCGGCGCGCCCGGGAGGAGTCCATCACCGGCAGCGTCATGAACAGCTCGAGCAGTCCCGGCTCGACCGGGACGAGCCGGAGGCGGAACGCCGCGGCGAGCGCGCCGCGCACGAGGCGCGGAGGAACCTCGACCACCCGCGCACCGAACACCTCCGCCAGCTGCTCCGGACCGACCACGGGATCCGCGGCGAGGTTGAACGCTCCACGCACCGGCCGGAGGAGCGTCTGCACGATGGCCGCAGCGAGGTCATCGCCGTGGACGGTCTGGAAGCGCAATCCCGCCGGCACCGGCAGTACGGGGATCCGCCGTGACCCGACGAGACGCGCCGGCGCCAACCGGCCGCCGAAGATGCGCAGCTGCTCGGGAGCGGCGGCGGTGTGGAACACGAACGCGTTGCGCGTCCGCACGACGCGCACGTCGGGATGGGTCGCCGCGAAGCCATCGACGTAGCGCTCGAGGTACGACTTCTCGATGCCGTAGGCCGCGGACGGCAGGGCCCGTGTCGGCCACGACTCGTCGACCGGCTGGTCGGGCTCGGGAAGCGATTCGCCGGCCGGACCCGCATAGGGCTGGCCAGCGACAGGGCTGTACGCACCCACCGAGGAGGCGTACACCACCGTGTCGACCCCCGCCCGCGCCGCCGCCTCGAGGACCCGCTCGGTGCCGATCACGTTGCTCCGCCACGTCACGGCGTGGTCGCGGGTGGGTTGGAAGCGCCACGCCAGATGGACCACCGCGTCGGCGCCGTCCAGCGCGCTGTCGAGTGCGTCGACGCCGACATCCGCGCTCCGCCACGAGAAGCCTGCGTCGTCGTATGGCGCGGCGTCGAGCCGTGGTGCTCGCCGCGCGACACCGACGATCTGATCGACGGCGGGTTCGGCGACCAGCGCCTTGACCACGGCGAGGCCGATGTTCCCGGTCGCCCCGGTGACCACGACCCGCATCCCGGAGCTCGCCACGGATCACATCGTACGGTCGCTCAACCAGCCGGCGTGCGGACGGAACGGATCCGCCGGCCGACCGGTGGCGCCCGTGTCGAGCCGGTAGACGAGTCCGGCGGAGGGCGCGGCGCGACGCTGCTCGTCGGTCCAGTTCTCGGTCGCCGTCGTGATGTAGAGGCGGTGCAGCGTCGGTCCGCCGAACGCGCAGCACGTCGTCTCCGCAGCCGGGACGTGCAGGACGTCGCGCAGCTCCCCAGCGGGGGAGTAGCGATGCACGCCCCCGGCACCGTGGATCGCGACCCACAGATCGCCGCTGGCGTCGACGGTCAACCCGTCCGGCGCGCCGACGTCCTCCGGCACCTCGATCAGCACCCGCTCGTCGGAGATCGTGGCGTGCCCGCCGTCGAAGGCGAACGCGTGGACGACCCGCGGACCGCTGTCCGCGAGGTACATCGTCGTCCCGTCCGGGCTCCACCCGATCCCGTTCGAGATCGTCAGCCCGTCGCGCACGAGCTCGGTGCGTCCATGCCGGTCCAGGCGGTAGAGGGCGCCGCCGCCCGCCCGCCGGTCGTCGGCGAGCGTGCCTGCCCAGAACCGGCCCTGCGGATCGCAGGCGGCGTCGTTCATCCGCGTGCCAGGAGGTGCGACCGAGGCCAGTTCGCGCAGCTCCCCGTCAGAAGACAGGTAGGCGAACCCACGGTTGGCGGCGAGGATCCACCCGCTGCCGTCCTCGACCGGTGCGATCGCGCCGACCGTGCCCGGTACCTCGTAGACCCGGACGGGCACGAGCGACCCGTCGTCCGCGACCTGGTGGCGGAACACGCGGCCCGAGACGATGTCGACGTGCAGCAGTTCTCCGCGGTCGCCATCCCAGCGGACGCCCTCGCCGAGGACGTCCTGCTGCTCCGTGCAGGCGATCGCCTGCGGTCGGGGGTCAGACATGCCCGAGCACGCCGTCGAGCGGACGTGGGACGTCGGCGAGGTCCAGCGCCTCGACGAGCAGCGTCCCGTAGCGGATCTTGCGTCCTTGCTTGGTGCCCAGGAAGCGGCGGAGCTGCGCCTGGACGGGCCGGCCGCGCTGGGCGGGCTGCTTCTGGAACGTGCGGAACGACCCGAGCTCGCCCTCTGCGGCGAGGATCCGTTCGACGGTGTCCGCGCCGAGACACCGGATCAGCTCGTCCTCCAGGTCGGCGTCGCACACGAAGAAGCCGAGGCGCTCCATGTCGCCACGGTCGAGGTCCTCCCCGAGTCCGGCGCGCTCCAGACCGCGGCGGAACGCGCCCTCCTCCGCCGCGTCGCACAGACCTGCGAGGCGGAGCGAGTCGTCCCGGGCAGCGAGCTGGCGGAGGTAGGCGGCGATGTTCGTCGCGCCGCCCATCGCCACGATGGCGACGCCTTCGGCGCGCAGGTCCCTGCCGCGGCGGAGGGCGAGCGCTGCGAGCGCCCGCTGGTCACTCGTCCCCTCGACGAGCACGACAGCCCGCGTCCCGATCCGCAACCCATTCACGGATCGAGTCTCACAGCCCGGCAGCGGTTCGCGCCCGGCCGTTCGCGACCGTCCGCGCGTCGCGCAGCCGCGCGTGGCAGGTTGGACGTCCGCATGGCGCGCTCTCGCGACTCGATGGAGGCGAGCGGCTGGCAGCCGCCGCTGTGGTACGCGCGACTCGCGGCGATCGCGTGGCGCGCCGTCGTGATCGTGATCGCGCTCAGTCTCCTCGTCGCAGGGATCGTCGGGCTGAGCGCGATCATCCTTCCCCTGGTCCTCGGCCTGCTGTTCGCCTGCGGCCTGCATCCGCTGTTCACGCGCCTCCGCCGAGCCGGCCTGCCGGCCGGGCTCGCCTCACTGATGTCGGTGCTGCTGATCGTCGTGGTCATCGCCCTGGTCGGATGGCTGGCGATCTCCGCAGTCGCCGACCAGTGGGACGACATCGAGGGCTTGATCGAGGCGGGGCGCGAGTTGCTCGTCGACACCGCGGAGGATGCGGGGATCGATCCGGAGACCGCTGAGGCCGTCGACGCCGACCTGAGCAACCTGGCCGGTTCGATCGCTGACGTGCTCGTCGGGGGCTTCGTGCAACTGCTGCCGACCGTGGCCGGCTTCATCGCCTCGGTCATGCTCAGCTTCCTCGTCGCGTTCTTCTTCCTCAAGGACGGCCAGACGATGTGGCGGTGGATCGTCACCCGGCTCGGGGAGTTCGGCGCGTTGACCGACCGCACCGGCCGGCACGTGTGGAAGACGCTCAGCGGCTTCATCATCGGGCAGACGCTGATCGCGCTGCTCGACGCGACCGGCATCGCGCTCGGCGCGCTCATCCTCGGGGTGCCGGAGGTGGCGGCGATCTTCATGATCACGTTCATCGGCGCGTACATCCCGTTCGTCGGTGCCTTCCTCTCGGGGCTCGTCGCCGTGATGCTCGCGCTCGGCGACGACGGCCTCGGCGCCGGCATCGCCATGCTCGTCGTCGTCCTGATCGTCCAGGTTCTGGAGGGCAACGTCTTCCAGCCATGGATCCAGGGACGCGCGGTGAAGCTGCACCCGTTGATCGTCGCCTTGTCCGTCGCGGCGGGCGGCGCGCTCGCCGGGCTGCTCGGCGTGTTCCTCGCCGTGCCGATCACGGCGGCGGGCGTGGTCACACTCTCGGAGCTGCGCGCCGCAGGGATCCTCGGGCCGGGCGAATCGCCTCTCGCGAGCGACCACTAGCTTCGGCACGCGTGGCCGCCGAGGAGATACTCGCGTCGTGGAACGACACGCCGACCCGACAGGCCATCATCGACTTCGTCCAAGCCGTCACCAGCGACGGCCCGGACCACGTACCGCTCGAGCAGCGCGTCGCCGTGTTCGACAACGACGGCACGCTGTGGACCGAGAAGCCGATGCCGACGCAACTGCACTTCATCGTCAAGAAGTGGCGCGCGCACGCCGAGGCCGATCCGTCGCTCGCCGAGCGCCAGCCGTACAAGGCTGCCGTCAGCGGGGACCTCGCCTGGCTCGGTGCGGCGATCGACAAGCACTACGCCGGCGACGACAGTGACCTCCGTGCCCTCGTCCCAGCGCTCCTCGCCATCACGGCGGACCGGACGGTGGAGGACCACGCCGCGGAGATCGCCGCGTTCTATCGCGAAGAAAACCACCTCTCTCTGCACCGGCCGTACAGCCAGGTGATCTACCAACCGATGGTCGAGCTGCTGCGCTATCTCGACGCGAACGGGTTCACGCCCTACATCGTCTCGGGAGGTGGTCGTGACTTCATGCGGCCGATGAGCACGGGCTACTACGGCGTCCCGCCCGAACGGGTCATCGGCTCGTCGACGGGGCTCCGTTACGTCGAGGACGCGGAGGGCGGCGACGTGCGCTACGACTCCTCGTCCGCGTTCTTGGACGACGGCCCCGAGAAGCCGGTGCGCATCTGGAGCCGGATGGGAAGGCGTCCGTTGCTCGCCGGTGGCAACTCGAACGGTGACATCCCGATGCTGCGATTCGTGCAGAAGCACCCGCGCAGTCTCAGCCTCCTGGTGCACCATGACGACGACACCGGTCGCGGTGACACGCCGTACGACAAGGGCGCCGAGCAGGCCCTCGACGCCGCGGCCACTCACGGGTTCGTCGTCGTCAGTGTGAAGGACGACTGGTCGCAGGTGTTCCCCACGGCCGCGCCGTGACGGCAACACATCGACCGGCGGCCTGCTCCCGCGGCGCTCGTCGGGGTGGTTCTGACGCTGTTCCTGGTGATCGTCGAGCTCGACGCGGCGGGACGGGGCATCCGACCGCCCGCGTCGCTGTCGAGGCCTTCCACGCCCGATGACCGCGGTACACCGCTCGCTGCGGGCCGCTAGTCCGGTTGGCGTTGGGGGCGGCGGCGGGCGATTCCCGTCGCGAGGGCCCCGCCCGCCAGCAGCGATGCGGCGATGAGGAGCATCGGGGGCGTGTTGCTGCCCGTGGCGGGTGCCGTGCCGTTCCCACCAGGGAGCGAGGCCGCGGACGGCGGCACGCCGGTGACCGTCGTCGCTGCCTGGCCTCCCGCGCCCGCCGTCTCTCCCGGGACCGTCGTCCCTCCGCCGCCACCGGACTCTCCGCCACCGGACCCGCCGCCCGACGGCACGGTCGTCGCGCCCGCCGTCTCGCCCTCCGCCGTCGTCGTGGTCTCGTCACCGTCGGGTGCGGTGGACTCCGATGCCGACGTCGTCGTCGTCTCGTCGATGGGGACGGTGACGTCGGTCGGATCACCTGTCGACGGCGGCGCGTCGGTCGGTGGCGGCTGGGTAGGGGCCGGCTCGGTGGGGGCCGGCTCGGTGGGGGCCGGCTCGGTGGCTGGCGGCGATGGCACCTTGCAGCCGTTGTTCCAGATCTCCTGACCGCGGGCGTCCCAGTTCTTGCCCGGGTACTGCTGCGCGTTGCCGTCGTTGTCGAAGTAGTCGAACGGCGGGATGATGTCGTTCGGGTGGCCGTCGTGGCCACTCACCGTGCCGTTCTTGTTCGGCTGCTCGGACACGTAGGGGTTCGAGTCGCTCGCCGTGGCATGGCAGATGCGCTGCTTCTCCGCGCCACGCAGCGACTGCTCACCGTCGTCGCATGCGGCGACCACCACGGCCAGCGCCAGGACGAGCTGGCGGGTCCTGCGACGAGGCGACACCGGTGAACACGGTACGCACATCCTCGGCCCTCTCGATCGCCCGCCCTTCGAGTGCCCCATACGCTGCCACGATGCCAACCGCGCCGGCCCGCCGAGTCGACGTGTGCCGGCGGGAACGCGTTCCGCGGTGGCTGAAGGCGTGGGCGCTGCTCGCCGTCGTCGCCGCCATGACGTTCTCCATCGCCCGCCTGAGCCGGAACTCCACGATCGTTCCTGCCGGCGTCTTTCTCGGTGCGCTCGCGGGACCACTCGCGTTCGCCGTCTGGCTCACCGATCGGACGCGTGTCGGCCGGTCGGTCGCGCCCGACGTCCTCTTCGGCACGTGGATCGTCGGCGGCGGAGCGGCGATCCTCTTCGCCGGGGTGTTCGAGTCGCCGTACTTCTTCGATCCAGCTGGTCCCGGCTACCTCTGGGTCGCGCTGGTCGAAGAGATCGCCAAGGTGCTGGTGCCGTTGACGATGTACGTCGTGGTCCGCAGACTCCGCTCAGTTCCCCAGGCGCTCGCGCTCGCGATCGCCACGGCTGCCGGGTTCGCCACGTTCGAGTCGATGGCGTACGCGCTCGAGGCGTTGGACGAGAGCCTCGGAGCGGCACGCCGCGTCCTCTTCGAACGCGGCATCGTGACTCCATTCGGACACCTGCCCTGGACGGCCATCGCCACCGTGGTTGCCGCGCGGCCGTGGCAGGCGGATGGGCAAATCCGCCTGACGGGGCGAGCGCTGTGGGGCCTCTGCGCGGTCATCACCCTGCACGCGGCGTGGAACGTCGCCCTCGCGCAGCGCGGCTGGTGGTGGTGCATGGCGCCGGTCTCGGCGTTGGTCACAGTGGTTCTCTTCCGTCGGGTCGTGCTCGCCGTGCGGTACGAGGGGCCGTATGTGGAACCAGCCGACCGCCGGTCCGCCACCCCTTGACAATTTTTCTTGTCAGGAACAGAGTGGAGGCGTGCTCGACGTCGAGGTGATCGAGGATCCGGCCGCCGCCGCGACCGCTCTCGACCCGATCCGGTCGCGCCTGCTCGCGGAGCTCGCCGAGCCCGGTTCGGCCGCGTCGCTGGCAGCACGCGTCGGACTCGCCCGCCAGAAGGTGAACTACCACCTCCACGCGCTCGAGGCGTCGGGCCTCGTCCAGCTGACCGAGGAGCGAAAGCGCGGCGGCATCACCGAGCGGCTGCTGCAGGCGACAGCGGCGACCTACGTCGTGTCGCCCGCAGCCCTCGCCGCGTCGGGTGCCGATCCGGACCGCACCGCCGACCGGCTCTCGGCGAGGTACCTCGTCGCGCTCGCCGGCCGCGTCGTGCGCGAAGTCGGCAGCCTCGCGCGCCGCGCGGAGGCGGCCGGCAAGCGTCTACCGACGATGGCCATCGACACCGAGATCCGGTTCCGCTCCGCGGAGGATCGCGCCGCGTTCGCCGACGACCTCACGGCCGCCGTGCTCGACCTCGCCGCCCGTTACCACCACGACGACGGGCGCCCCCACCGCCTGGTCGTCGCGGCTCATCCGAAACCAGACGATCCCCGACCAGAGGAGACCCGATGACCCCCGACACGCCCCTCCGCATGGAGCTCACGTTCGAGCTGCCCGGGACCGCCGAACAGATCTGGGACGCGATCGCCACCGGCAACGGCATCAGCTCTTGGTTCCTCCCAACCGACGTCGAGGAGCGCGAGGGCGGCGCGGTCTGCTTCCACATGGGCGAGACCGACTCGCCGGGCACGGTGACCGGCTGGGAGCCGCCCCACCGGTTCGCGATCGTCGAGCCGGATTGGGCGCAGCTGACCGGTCACGACGTCTCGTCGGTGACGCCGCTCGCCACCGAGTTCCTCGTCGAGGCGCAGTCGGGCGGCACGTGCATCGTCCGTGTCATCTCGAGCGCGTTCGGTACCGGTGCCGACTGGGAGCAGGA
>DASZOG010000240.1:0-5252 GCA_035550895.1 Acidimicrobiales bacterium | reverse complement strand
TCGGTTCCTGCTGTGAAACCCACCCCTGCCGTGGCGGGCTAACGTGCGAGCGGACTCGAGGTCGGAGAACGAGGGGGATCACCGGTGACTGACGCCCGCGAGGTGCTCGAGGCTCGGGCCGCTGAGGACGGCATCGAGTTCTTCCTGACGATGTTCGTGGACATGCACGGACGGCCGTGCGCCAAGCTCGTGCCGTCCTCGGCGATGGACGTGGTCGTGGGGGGAGCAGGGTTCGCGGGCTTCGCGGTCGGGCCCATGGGGCAGAGCCCGGCCGATCCCGACATGATCGCCGCGCCAGACCCGGCGAGCTACGTGAAGCTCCCGTGGCGGGACGGCGTCGCGGTCCTGATGTGCGACATCGAGGTCGAGGGCAGGCTGTGGCCCTACACCCCGCGGGTCATGCTGCGCAACGCCCTGGAACGCCTGCGCGACGAGCGCGGCATGGAGCTCATGGTCGGGGTCGAGGCGGAGTACCACCTCGTCCGCCGCCGGCTCGACGGCGGCATCGAGGTCGCCGATCCGCTCGACCAGCAGGAGCTGCCCTGTTACGACGCCAAGGGCCTGACCCGCATGTTCGACCACCTCTCGACGGTGTCGAGGTACATGAACGGGCTCGGCTGGACGAACTACGCCAACGACCACGAGGACGCCAACGGGCAGTTCGAGCAGAACTTCCTCTTCGACGACGCGCTGACCACGGCCGACCGCGTCATCTTCTTCCGCTACATGGTCCACACGCTGGCCCACGAGGCCGGCATGGCGGCGACGTTCATGCCCAAGCCGTTCACCCGGCTCACGGGAAACGGCCTGCACATGAACACGTCGCTGTGGTCGGCGGACGGGCGCAACCTGTTCGCCGCGGGGCGCGGCCGGGACCGCTACGGCCTCGGCCTCTCCCGGCTGGCGTACCAGTTCGCGGCCGGAGTCCTCGACCACGCCCGCGCGCTGTCGGCCGTCGTCTGCCCCACCGTGAACAGCTACAAGCGGATGGGGGTGGGCGCACCGAACTCGGGAGCGACGTGGGCACCGGCCTACGTCGCGTACGGCGCCAACAACCGCACGCAGCTGATGCGCGTGCCCGAGGGTGGGCGGATCGAGCTGCGGGCGGTGGACGGCTCGGCGAACCCGTACCTCGCCTTCACGGCCGTCCTCGCGGCAGGGCTCGATGGCATCGATCGGCAGGCCGACCCCGGACAGCCCAACGCCGACAACCTCTACACCGCGGACCCAGCCGCGGTGGCGTCACGCGGCATCGAAGCCATGCCCCCCACGCTGCTGCACGCCGTGGAGGCGCTGGTCGAGGACGACATCCTGCGGGCGGCGTTCGGCAAGACGGCGACGGAGGACTACGTGGACTACTTCGCCCGGATCAAGGCGGACGAGTTCCGCGCCTGGCACGCGCAGGTGACCGACTGGGAGGTCGAGCGCTACCTGACGCTCTTCTAGATGACTCGCGAGATGGCTCGGCACGCGGACCTCGCGGACCTGCCCGAGCGGGACGTGGGCGAGCTGCCCGAGCACGCCATTCATGCGGCGATCGCCAGCCAGGTCCGTGAGCAGCGGCGCCAGCTCGGGTTGACCGTGGCGCAGCTCTCCGAGCGCAGCGGGATCTCGAAGGGCATGCTGTCGAAGATCGAGAACGCGCAGGCGTCACCCAGCCTGGCGACGTTGGCCCGGCTGGCCGGGGCGGTCGGCGTCCCGGTCACGTCGTTGTTCCGCGGTCTGGAGGAGGAGCACGACGCGCTCCACGTGCGCTCCGGCCAGGGCCTGGACATCGTCCGCCGCGGGACGCGGATCGGTCATCGCTACCAACTGCTCGGCAGCGTCCGCGGCTCGGCGAAGCGCATCGAACCGGTCCTCGTCACGCTGACCGAGGGGTCGGAGGTGTTCCCGCTGTTCCAGCACCCGGGCACCGAGTTCCTCTACATGCTGCGCGGGCGGATGACGTATGGCTACGGCTCGGCGCGCTACGTCATGCGCCCCGGCGACGCGCTCGAGTTCGAGGGCGACGTCCCGCACGGTCCGGTCGAGTTGACGAAGCTGCCGATCACGTTCCTGTCCGTCATCGCCACCGGCGTGGTGGCGAACGCTGATCCGTCCCACCGGTACCACGACCGTGGCTGACGCGCGCAGGCCAGGTCGACCGCACGCGAGGTACTCCGCGTTCGCCCTGCTGCGGCATGGATTGCGTGGCCGTCCGTGGCCGGCAGTGTGGCGCCACCCGGAGCTGCGTGGCACCTACGACGTCGTCATCGTCGGGGCGGGCGTGCACGGCCTCGCCACGGCATACGAGCTGGCCTCGCGGTGGGGCGTGACCAACGTCGCGGTGATCGACAAGGGCTACATCGGCGGAGGCGGTTCGGGCCGCAACACCGCGATCGTGCGCTCGAACTACCTGACCCCCGAAGGCGTCGCGTTCTACGACCGCTCGGTCAAGCTCTACGAAAGGCTGGCCGCCGAGCTGAACTTCAACGTGATGTTCTCGCAGCGGGGACATCTCACGCTGGCGCACAACGACTCCTCGCTGCGGACGATGCGCTGGCGGGCCGAGGTCAACAAGCTGCGGGGAGTCGACTCCGAAGTGATCGGCCCGGAGGAGATCGCCCGGCTCGTCCCGTACCTCGATGTCAGCACCGCCGCCCGCTTTCCGATCCTCGGCGCGCTCTACCACCCGCCGGGCGGCACGATCCGCCATGACGCCGTCAACTGGGGCTATGCCCGCGCCGCCGATGCGATGGGCGTCGACATCCACCAGCAGACCGAGCTCCTCGGCATCGACGTCCACGACGGTGAAGTGGTCGGGGTCACGACGAACAGAGGTCGCATCTCGACTCCGGTCGTCGTGAACTGCACCGCCGGGTGGTCGTCGCTGGTAGCGGCGCTGGCCGGTGTCGAGCTGCCGATCAGCACCCACCCCCTCGAAGCGGCCGTGACCGAGCCCGTGAAGCCGTTTCTCGGCACCGTCGTCGTCTCCGGCACGCTCCACGTCTACGTCAGCCAGACCGACCGCGGCGAGCTCGTCTTCGGCGCCAGCACAGATCCGGTGGCGTCGTACTCGATGCGCGGCTCGCTCGGGTTCTGCGAGGAGCTCGCCGGCCACGTGCTCGAGCTGATGCCGTCGATCGCCAAGCTGCGCGTGCTCCGCCAGTGGGCCGGGCTGTGCGACATCACGCCGGACTTCTCGCCGATCATCGGTGTCACGCCGGTGAAGGGCTTCCTGGTCGACGTCGGTTGGGGGACGTACGGCTTCAAGGCCGGCCCCGTCGCCGGCGAGGCGATGGCCGAGCTGATCGCCACGGGCAAGACACCCGAGATCATCGCCGCGTTCGACCTCGCCCGGTTCGCCGAGGGCCGCCTCGTCGGGGAGAAGGGCGCGGCGGCGGTGGGCCACTGATGCTCCGCGTCCCGTGCCCATGGTGCGGTCCGCGCAATGTTGACGAGTTCCGCTTCGTCGGTGATGCCACGGAGCGACCCGATGCGCCGACGGCGACGCCGGAGGAGTGGCGGGCCTACCTCTACCTGGAGCGCAACGAGGCCGGTTGGGTCACCGAGAGCTGGTACCACCGCGCCGGCTGCCGGCGGTACTTCGTCGCCGAGCGGCATCGCACGTCGAACGACTTCCGCGACTCGCGGCCACCGGCGGCCCAGCAGCGCATGGCGGACGGCCAGTGACGTCGTCTGCTCGCCTTCCGCCGCAGCCCGGCGAGGAGCTCGACCGCACGACGACCCTGAAGTTCACGTGGGGCGGCCACCCGTACCACGGGTACGCGGGCGACACGATCGCGTCGGCGCTCGCCGCCGCGGGCATCGGCGTCTTCTCGCGCAGCGTCAAGTACCACCGGCCGCGCGGCCTGATGACCGCCACGTTCCACGACCCGGGCTGCACCGTGCAGGTTGGTGACGAGCCGAACGTGCGCGGCGCGCACCGCCGGCTCGAGTCCGGGATGGACGTCCGTCCGCAGAACGCGTGGCCGTCGCTGCAGCACGACGTGAAGGCGGCGAACCAGCTCGCCGGCCGGTTCCTCGGCGCCGGCTTCTACTACAAGACGTTCATCCGCCCGCGCCGGCTGTGGCCCGCCTACCAGAAGGTGCTCAGTCGCTTCGCCGCCGGCGGGACGGTGCGCGCCGGCGATGCGCCTGACCGCTTCGACCAGCGCTACGCCCACGTCGACGTCTGCGTCGCCGGTGGCGGACCAGCCGGGATCGCCGCCGCGATCGGGGCCGCCGCGTCCGGCGCGCGCGTGCTCCTGGTCGACGAGGAGTACCGCCTCGGCGGGCACCTGCGCTACGGGAGCCCCTCCGAGTTGGCCGCGCTCGCCGAGTTGCGGGCGGCACTCGCTGCCCACGACAACGTGGAGGTGCTGGCGAACTCGGTCGTCGCAGGCCGCTACGACGACAACTGGCTGGCGGTGGTCGAGCGCCAGCCGACGGCGACGGGCGGCGGCGACCGCACCGACGGAGCGGTGTTCGAGCGGTTGGTGAAGGTGCGCGCCGGGGCGCTCGTCGCTGCGCCGGGGCTCGTCGAGCGCCCGTACGTGTTCGAGGGCAACGACGCGCCAGGCGTCCTGCTCTCGACTGCAGTCCGGCGCCTGGTCAACCTGTGGGCGGTTCGCCCCGGGGAGCGAGCGGTCGTCCTCAGCGCGAATCCGGAAGGCGACGCGGCGGTCGAGGATCTCCGCCGCGCCGGCGTCGACGTCACGCGCGTCGTCGACGCCCGCCGCGGCGGCGACGTGCTGCGTGCCGAAACAAGCGGCCGTGGCGAGCACCGCCGCCTTCGGAGAGTCACGCTCGCCGGCGGCCAGCGGATCGAGTGCGACCTGCTCGTCACCGCCGTCGGCTGGACCGCGCCGACGATGCTGTTGAACCTCGCCGGGGACCGCCCGGAGTTCTCGTCGGTCGCCAACCGGTTCGTGCCCGGCGGTCGGGCGCATGCGAGCGTGCTCGCCACGGGTGGCCTCGCGGGTGACGGCTCGCTCGAGGCGCTGGTCGAGCACGGCCGGGCGACCGGGCGGGAGGCGGCGAGCCGCGCCACGGGTGGCAGCCCGGCGGCGATCCCATTGCTCGCCGTGGTGGCGCATCCGGCGTGCTTCCGGGCGCGGACGCACGGCATGGTCGACTTCTCCGAGGACGTGTCGTCCAAGGACATCGCCAGCGCCGCCGCCGAAGGGTTCGACTCGATCGAGCTGGTCAAACGGTTCACCACGGCGACGATGGGGCCGGCCCAGGGCAAGCTGGAGACGGTCAACCTCGTC
>DASZOG010000239.1:0-2131 GCA_035550895.1 Acidimicrobiales bacterium | reverse complement strand
ACGACCCGAACGGGCGGACGGAGATCGGGCTGGGCAAGACGCACCACATGAACATGGACCACTCGGCCTGGGAGGGAACGGTGATCGACGGCAAGGTCGTCACGGTCCTCTCCCGCGGTGAGGTCGTCGTCGACGGGGACCAGTTCCACGGCCGCAAGGGCCACGGGAAGTTCCTCAAGCGCGGCCTCAGCCAGTACCTCGTCTAGGACCTCGCCCAAGGGGTGTCATATGAAGCAGATCCACCACTACATCGACGGTCAGGCGGTGGAGGGCACGTCGGGCCGGACCGGCCCGGTGTGGAACCCGGCCACCGGTGAGCAGCAAGGCGAGGTCGACTTCGCCTCGGTGGAGGAGATCGATGCCGCTGTCGATGCCGCGGCGCGTGCGTTCCCGGTGTGGCGTGCCACGTCGCTCGCCCGCCGCTCGGAGGTGATGTTCCACTTCCGCGAGCTGGTCGACGCGAACCGTAAGGAGGTCGCCTCGATCCTCGTCTCGGAGCACGGCAAGGTGATGGCCGACGCGCTCGGCGAGGTCGCCCGCGGCCTGGAGAACGTGGAGTTCGCCTGCGGCGTCCCACACCTGCTCAAGGGCGGCTACAGCGAGCAGGCGGCGACCGGCGTCGACGTGTACTCGATCCGCCAACCGCTCGGGGTCGTCGCCGGGATCACGCCGTTCAACTTCCCGGCGATGGTGCCGATGTGGATGTTCGCCAACGCGATCGCGTGCGGGAACACGTTCGTGCTCAAGCCGTCCGAGAAGGATCCGTCGGCCTCGCTGTTCCTCGCCGACCTGTTCAAGCAGGCCGGCCTGCCGGACGGCGTCCTGAACGTGGTGCACGGGGACAAGGTGGCGGTCGACCGGATCCTCGAGCACCCGACGATCCAGGCGGTGAGCTTCGTCGGCTCCACGCCGATCGCCCGCTACATCTACGAGACCGGTACGGCGCACGGGAAGCGGGTGCAGGCCCTCGGCGGCGCCAAGAACCACATGGTCGTGCTGCCCGACGCCGACATCGGCATGGCCGCCGACGCCGCGGTGAGCGCCGGCTACGGCGCAGCCGGTGAGCGGTGCATGGCGATCTCGGTCGTCGTCGCCGTCGGCGCGGCAGGCGACCCGCTCGTGAACGCGATCCAGGAGCGGTTGCCGAAGCTGCGCATCGGACCGGGGAACGAGCCCGACAACGAGATGGGCCCGCTGATCACCCGCGAGCACCGGGACAAGGTCGCCGGGTACATCGGCGGCGCCACCGAGCAGGGGGCCACCGTCGTCGTCGATGGCCGCGAGTCGGACGTGCCCGGCGACGGGTTCTTCCTCGGCGCGACCCTGGTCGACAACGTCACGCCGGCGATGGATTGCTACCTCGACGAGATCTTCGGCCCGGTCCTCTCCGTGGTGCGCGTCGACAGCTACGACGACGCGCTCGATCTCGTCAACTCGAACCCGTACGGGAACGGGACGGCGATCTTCACCCGCGACGGTGGTGCGGCCCGCCAGTTCCAGTTCGACGTCGAGGTCGGCATGGTCGGCGTGAACGTCCCGATCCCGGTGCCGGTCGCGTACTACAGCTTCGGGGGTTGGAAGTCGTCGCTGTTCGGCGACACGCACATGTACGGACCGGAGGGGATCAACTTCTACACGCGGGCGAAGGTGGTCACCGAGCGCTGGCCGGACCCGCACACGTCGGCCGTCGACCTCGGCTTCCCCCAGAACCGCTGATCCGCATGGATCTCGGCGTCGTCCTGCAGACGAACCCTCCCGCGTGGAGGGTCGTGGAGCTCGCCAAGCGTGCAGAGCAGTACGGCTTCACGCACGTGTGGACGTTCGACTCCCACATCCTGTGGCAGGAGCCGTTCGTCATCTACAGCCAGATCCTCGCCGAGACCCACCGTGTCCTGGTCGGCCCGATGGTCACGAACCCGGCGACGCGGGACTGGACCGTCACCGCGTCGTTGTTCGCCACGCTGAACGACATGTACGGCAACCGCACGGTGTGCGGCATCGGCCGCGGCGACTCCGCAGTACGGGTGACGAACGGCAAGCCGACGACGCTGGCCACCCTGCGCGAGTCGATCGACGTCATCCGTGAGCTGGCCAACGGCCGCGGTGTCGAGTACAAGGGCTCGACGATCCG
>DASZOG010000238.1:0-15796 GCA_035550895.1 Acidimicrobiales bacterium | reverse complement strand
GACCCGAACGTGGTCGAGCCCGGCGGCCACTAGACCACGCGCACGCTACGCCACCGCCCTGGCTCGTGTGGTTGGGGCAGCTAGCCGACGCTCTCGCGCACGAACACTTGCGCGCCGAACATGTGTCTGGTACGGTCTTCTTCATTGGGTGCGTCCGGCTCGAGGCACCGTTTCCGACCAGTTGATCGTGGGTGTTTCTGGGGAGGTGTGCCGTGTCCGTGGTGGCGGGGTCGATGACGTTGGACGAGCTGTGCGCGTCGTGCGCGCCGGCAGCGTTGGACGGCTTGGACGACGCGACGCTGGCCCGCTTCGCGGAGGCGGTCCTCGCGTTCTGGCCCCGCCTGGAAGCCGGGCGCCTGGCGGTGATCGCCGCCGTCGACGCCCGCGGCGCGTACAAGCTCGACGGGGCCCGCGATGCGGCAGCGTGGATCGCCTGGAAGGCCGGGGAGCGGCGCGGCGTCGCCCGGCGCGACGTCGACATGGCGACGGCGGTGGCGCAGATGCCCGCTGTCTCCGACGGTCTCGCCGCCGGCTCCATCTCGAAGGCCAAGGCAGCTGAACTAGCTCGCGCTGTCGAGGCCTCTCCCGAAGAACAACAAGCTCTCGTCGACGCGGCGAAGGCAGCGTCGGTGGAACAGGTCGCCCGCCACATCGATCGGTGGCAGACCGAACACCGCCCCCATACCGAACAAGAATCCGTCACCTTCGCTGGTCGGCGCCTGGAAGCGACACTGTCCACGGAGTCGATGGCATGGGTCCGCACCGCCGTCGACGCCGCCGCCGCCCAGCTCGCCCCGAACGACCTGCCCTGGCCCACTCGCCAGGCGCATGGGCTCACCGCGGTGTGCCGCTACTTCGTGGAACACGCCGACACGACCCAGACGCGTGGAGCGCGCCCGACCGTGGTGGTGACGATGGACATCGACACCCTCGCCGCCCGCGCCGGCGGCACCGCCCGGTTGGACTCCGGCGCGTACCTCACCGGCGACGACGCCCGCCGCCTGGCCTGCGACGCCGGCGTCGTCCGATTGATCACGGCCGGCGCCTCGATGCCCCTCGACCTCGGCGCGAAGACGCGCACCGTCTCCCCTGCCCAAGCCCGCGCGGTGATCCACCGCGACCGCCATTGCCGCTACGAGGGCTGCACCGCCCCGCCGTGGGCCTGCGAAGTTCACCACCTCGACTTCTGGGCGAGAGACCAAGGTGCAACCGATCTGGCCAACCTTGCGCTCATCTGCTGGCACCACCACAGCTTCGTGCACCGCAACTCGACCACCCACGACCTCACCGACCGCGGCGACGGCCGACTACGCCTCCAACGACGACGACGAACAGAGCACTCCGATGCGGCCTGAACACGCCGGCGCCAGGCGATGGCGACGCGCGCCCCGCGCCGGCGTCAGGTCACGAGCCGGTCTGCGTCGTGCCGGGCGAGACGGAAGCCGAGGTGGACACCACGGCGGCCGGTGCGGCGGCCGGTGCGGCGGCCGCCAGCGGCACCGTGGCGGCAGCCACGCGCGCCAGGAGCTCGATGTGGCGGCGCTCGCGGGCGCGGAACGGGCGGCCGTGGCGGCCGACGGCGAGGCTGAAGACCCCGCCGCGCCGAGCGTGACCGGCGTCAATGTCGTCACGGGACTCACGAGCGCCACGGGCCTCACGGGCGTCACGGGACTCACGAGCGTCGCGGGCCTCACGGGCGCCACGGGACTCACCGGCGTCAATGGCGTCACCGGACTCACGAGCGCCACGGGACTCACCGGCCACACGGGCGCCACGGGACTCACGGGCGCCACGGGACTCAGGGGACTCGCACGGGTCGTGAGCGTCGCCGGTCTCACGGGGGTCGCGAGCGCCGGAGCGGCCGAGGTCGCCCCAGGCGACGTCTTCCGGATGCCGGCCGTGCTGCCCGTCGAGGTGACGGCTGCCGGCGAGGAACGCCGCGAGCCACCCGGGGTCGGGTGCCGTCCCGGCCGAGGCGACGAGCGCTGGCGGCTGCGCCCCGACGACCACTGCCCACTCCGCTTCGAACGCCGCGAGCAGGTCAGCGCACAGGCGGTCGAGCGCCGCGCGTGAATCGCCGGTGTGCTCCACGAGGCGAGCCGCCGCCTCCAACACCGCGAGGTGCGGGTCGTGCTCGCCCGTGCCGAGGGCCTGCACCCATTCGACATCGACCCCGTCGACTTCGCCGATCTCGTCCACGAGCAGCTCGACGAGCTCCCCCTCCGGCAAGGCGACGACGAGCTCGTCGACCGCCCGGCCGCCACCCTGCTCGAGGATCTCGATCCCGACGACGTCGCCGCGCACGGCCCCGATCCTGCTGGCGACCTGGCCGAGCGCGCCGGGGCGGTCCGGCAGCCACACACGCACCACGAACCGCTCCACGGCGGCACGCTACCGAGCGCTCGATTTCGCCTCCGTGTCAGCCGTGTGAACGCTGCCCGGCCCACCGCCGACGCCCCTCGGCCGTGCCACAACCGGTTCTGGGCGCGGATCTCGCCGAAGGCCAGTGAAGATCGCGCCCAGCGCCGCCCGGCCCACTCCCCACGCCGCTTCGGCCGTGCCACAACCGGTTCTGGGCGCGGATCTCGCCGAAGGCCGGCGAAGATCGCGCCCAGCGCCGCCCGGCCCACTCCCCACGCCGCTTCGGCCGTGCCACAACCGGTTCTGGGCGCGGCACGCTCGGGAGCGCAGGCCGCTGCCCGCGAGCCGGCACATGCCGGCGGGACCCGCTACAGCTTCGGGAGGCCCTTGCGGATGTTGCGCACCCCTTGGGCGATGCGCTGCTCGTTCTCGATCAGGGCGAAGCGCACGAACCCGTCGCCACCCGGGCCGAACCCGACCCCTGGCGACGTCGCCACGTCGCAGTCCTGCACGAGCATCGAGGCGAACTCGAGCGAGCCCATCTCCTTGTACGGCTCGGGGATCGGCGACCAGACGAACATCGTGCCGGCCGGCTTCGGGATCTCCCAGCCGATGCGCGCCAGCCCGTCGACGAGCGCGTCGCGCCGGCTCTGATACGTGGCGCAGATCTCGCGCGGGTAGTCCGCAGCCTCGTTCATCGTCACCGTCGCCGCGATCTGGATCGGCTGGAACGTTCCGTAGTCGAGGTACGTCTTCAGCTTCACCAGCGCCTGCACCACCGCGGCGTTGCCGACGAGGAACGCCACCCGCCACCCGGCCATCGAGAAGCTCTTCGTCAGCGAGTACAGCTCGACCGCGCACTCCTCGGCCCCGCGGGCCTGGAGGATCGACGGCGGCGCGTAGCCGTCGAAACCGACGTCGGCGTACGCGAAGTCGTGGACGACGACCATCTCCCGCTCGCGGCAGAAGTCGACCACCTGCTGCATGAAGTCGAGGTCGACGCAGGACCCGGTCGGGTTGTGCGGGAAGGAGATCACGAGCACCCGCGGCTTCGGCCAACCGATCTCCCATGCCCGCTCGAGGTTGTCGAGGAAGTCCCCGGTGAAGTCCTCCCGCGCCCGCGGATCGGACAGCGCGCGCATCGGCACCTGACGCAGGTCGGCGCCGGCGAAGAGCGGACCGTAGATGTGGATCGGGTAGCTCGGGCTGGGCACGATCGCCGCGTCGCCCCGGTCGAGGAGCACCCACATCAGGTGGCTGAACCCCTCCTTGGAGCCGATCGTGTTCGTGATCTGCAGCTCGGGGTCGAGGTGGACGCCCCAGTTGCGGGCGTAGCGGGCAGCGACGGCCTCGCGCAGCTTCGGCAAGCCGCGAGACATCGAGTAGCGATGGTTGCGGCCGATCTGCGCCGCCTCGGCCAGCTTGTCGACGGCGATCTGGGGCGATGGCAGATCGGGGTTGCCGAACCCGAGGTCGACGACGTCGGCGCCGGCTCGGCGGGCCTCGATCTTCAGGTTGTTGATGATCGTGAAGACGTACGGCGGCAGGTTCGTGATGCGGCGGAACTCCATGACGCCACCCACGGTACCGGACACCTCTGCCGGGCCTCTGGCGGAATCCCGCTGTGGAACGATGCAGGTCATGGCGATCGAGGCCCGGCCCGGCTGCATCCATGTCGTCATCGAGATCCCGCGGGGCAGCCGGAACAAGTACGAGATCGACCACGACACCGGCCGGGTGTTCCTCGACCGTCGCCTGTTCACCGCCACGACCTATCCGGCGGACTACGGCTTCATCCCCGACACGCTCGGCGGAGACGGCGACCCGCTCGACGCGCTCGTCCTCCTGGAGGACCCGACGTTCCCCGGCGTGTGGGTCGAGGCGAAGCCGGTCGGGATGCTGTGGATGCAGGACGAGGCCGGGCCGGACGCGAAGATCCTCTGCGTCCCGCCGACGGAGCCGCGGTGGAAGGGCGTCGACGACCTGAGGGACCTGCCGGACGAGCTGCTCGAGGAGATCAAGCACTTCTTCGACGTCTACAAGACGCTCGAGCCCGGCAAGATCTCGACCACCGCCGGGTTCGAGGGGCGCAAGGCGGCGTGGCGGGAGATCGAGGCGGCGCAGGCGAACTTCGCCGCGAACCCGCACTGACTCGCCGCCGAAGCTTCACACCCTGACGTCCACGAGCAGCGCCGCACCGACCGCACCGGCCCGCTCCCCCAGCGCGGCGAGCACGAGCTTCGGGTGGGGCCGGTGGGTCGGGGCGTAGAGCAGCTGGGCGAACCACTTGCGCGCCGGCGAGAGCACGAGGTCACCGGCCTCGGCGAGGCCACCCCCGAGCACGAAGATCTCCGGGTCGAGCAGGTTCGTCAGGTTCACGAGCCCGACCGCCACCCAGCGGGCGAACTCGTCGAACACGGCGAGCGCCTGCGGATCGCCGGCGCGGGCAGCGGCGTAGACGTGCTCGCCGCGCACCGCTTCCGGGTCGCCGCCGGCGATCTCGACCACCGATGCCAACCGGCCGCCTTCGATCGCCTCCCGTGCCTGGCGGCGGATGCCGCTCCCGGACGCGTACCGCTCCCAGCAGCCATGGCGCCCGCAGACGCACGGCGGCCCGTCCGGGTCGACGAGCATGTGGCCGATCTCCCCGGCGAAGCCGTTCGCGCCACGCACGATCCTGCCGCCGGCGACGATGCCCCCGCCGATCCCGGTCCCGAGCGTGACGAGCATCGCGTCGCTCGTGCCGCGGGCGGCGCCGACGGTCCACTCGGCGGCGATGCCGCACGTCGCGTCGTTGTCCACCGCGACCGGATGGCCGAGACGCGACTCCAGCAGCGGGCCGACGGCCAGCTCGTTCACCCGCCCGAGGTTCGGCGCGGCGCGCAGCGAGCCGGCGCGGGTGACGAGACCAGGGACGCCGACACCGAGGCTGTCGTACGGCGCGAGCGTGTGCGCCAGCTCGACGAGCGTGTCGATCAGCCGGACCGGATCGTTCGGCGCGAGACGGCGCTCCTGCTGCACGACGTCGCCTTCGGCGTCGATGACGACGCCCAGGCACTTCGTGCCCCCGACGTCGATCCCCGCCCGCCGCCGCTGCGTCGATGTGTCTGTGGCGGCGGGCTCCTCCGCCGGTTCCGTGCTCACTCGACGTCGATCCGCTCGAGTCCGTCGTCGGTGTCGGCGTCGTCGCGCAAGCCCCTCGAGCGCAGCGAGGACAGCCCGGCGACGACGCTCTCGGCGACCTCCGTGGCCTTGGCGGTGGTGGACGGATCGTGGACGAGCCGCTCGGCGACGTCGAGCACGCCGCGCGCTGCGTCGATCATCGTCTGCAGCGCCGACTGCAGCGCGGAGACGAGGTCTGCGGGTTCGGGCGCCTGCCGCTCGGCCATCGCCGGACGTTACCCATCGCCGCGAAAGTGGATCACCAGCCGGCCGTCGCGCACCGCCGCCCGCTCGACCTTCCGATCGGCGAGCGAGTCGGGGAGCATGATCGCCCGCCGGTACGCGCCGACGGTCACGACCACCTCGTCCGCCCGCCGCACGAGCGTCACGTCGTCGGACGCGGCGAACGGCAGCTCGATCCCCAGCTCCCACCCGTCGCCGTCGCGCCGCGCATCCATGTGACTCGCGTCGTGGAGATGTCCCGTCGGGTCCCGCCGGCCGTACAGCGCCTTGGCGAACGCCCGCAGGCGCGTCGCGCCGACGGGCTCCTCCGGTGCGAACGGGGCGACGAGCACGGGTACCGGGGCGAAGCCGTCCTCCACGGCGCGCAGCTGTTGAGCCTGCGACCGCTGCCAGGCGGCGAAGAACGGATCCTGGACGGATGGAGGCAGGACGCGGTTGACGACCACGGCGTCGAGGGCGAAGCCGAACAGCGAGAGGTAGGTAGCCGTGCGGCGCGCCTCGGCGACGACGACGGCCTCCGGTTGCACGACGAGCCGGACGGACGTGCGCGTCCGGTCGCCGAGCAGGTCGCGCACGGCGGCGAGCCGGGTGTGCAGCCGCTCCAGCGCGGCGAACTGGGCGTCGCCGGCGACCGGCACGTCGGAGAGCCCGGCCACAACCCGTCTTACGATGCGCGTCACCTGGCGACCGAGGGGAAACAGGCGCTCCATCCACCAGCCGAGGACGTCGGGCAGGGACAGCAGGCGCAGCGTCTCGGCCGTCGGCGCGCAGTCGACGACGAGCACGTCGGTCGCCGGGTCGTCGGCGAGGTCGGTGAGCGCGGTGAGCGCGAGGACCTCCTCGATGCCCGGCAGCAACGTGAGCTCCTCGGCGGCGAGGTGGCCGACGCCGGCCCACGCGAGCACGGCGGAGGCATAGCCGCGCAGCTCGCCCCACTGCTGCTCCATCCGCCGGCGGGTGTCGATCTGGATGGCGTGCAGGTTCGGTGCCACTGCGGTGGGTTCGTCTCCGACGGCGCGGCCGAGCACGTCGGCGAGCGAGTGGGCCGGATCCGTCGAGACGACCAGCGTGCGGTGCTTCCGTCCGGCGCTGGCGAGCGCGGTGGCCGCCGCAGTCGTGGTCTTGCCGACGCCGCCCTTGCCGGTGACGACGATCAGCCGTGACGCAGCCACGGAGGACGTGCCGGGTGGGTCAGCCGCCCTCGGCCCGCGACTTGAGCTCCTTGACGGTGTTCAGGATGCGCACCTCCGCCCGGCGCTTGACGAAGCCCGGGAGCGGCACGACGAGCTCGATCGACAGGTCGTAGGTGACGTCGGTGCCGCCGGGATCCGAGGCCGAGGATACGAACGTGTAGGCCCCGTCGATGGCGCGCATGATGTCGCCACGGACCAGGTTCCAGGACAGCTTCTCCGGGGCAGCGGAGTAGTCGTAGCCGAGCGTGTAGTGCGTGCTCCGGCCGAGCGCCGACGCCCGGAACTCGACCTCGGTGGGCCGGCCCTGCTCGTCGCGGGAGACGACGGTGGCCTGCTTCACGTCGTTGGCCCACTCCGGGTAGGACTCGAAGTCCGTCACGACCGAGTAGCACCGCTCCGGCGGGGCGTGGATCGTGATCGACTGCGAGGCGGTCTCGGCTGCCATGGTGGTCATTCTGTCCCACTCGTCACGGCACGTGCCCGTCTCTCGCGGCGCGGCGGCGCTTCGGTGCCAAGGTCTGCCGCGGAGGGAACGTTCCGTGGCGTGCCGCCCACGTACCGATCACCCCGATGCCGAACATCGGCACCAGGATGCCGAAGGCGACCGTCGTGTAGGGCCGCGCGATGGCGGTCGCCAGCGCCACGAGGACCTGCACCGCGAGCAGACCGAGCAGCACCCGCTTGACACGCACCGGCGCGACGTCGCCGCTCAGGAGGTACAGCCCGGCCACGCTGAGCTCGTCGGTCCGGCTGCGGTCGACGGCCCGCGCATAGCCGGCCAGGAACAGCACGCACCCCGTGGCGAACAGCACGAGCGCCACGGCCACGGCCGGCGGGCGGGTCCAGTCGAGGACGATCGCCTCGACGACAGCCGTCACCACGAACACCGCGGTACCGGCGACGTCGAGGCGGATCAGGTCTCGTCCCGGCGTCACCCGGCGACTCCCCGCGCGGATCCGAGGCAGATGGGGACGCGCTGCGCTCGGATCACGCAGCGACGCCCAGTGCAGCGCCCAGGCGGGCGGCGAGCACGTCGTACGAGAACACGGCCTCGGCCCGGACGCGCGACGCAGTCGCCATCGCCGCGCGCCGCGCGTCGTCGTCCAGCAGGCGGCGGATCGCGTCCGCGGCCGCATCTGGATCTGCAGGCTCGGCCACGACGTAGCCCGTCTCCCCGGCGACCCCCGCCTCGGCAGCGCCGCCGCTGTCCCCGGCGACCTGCGGCACCCCGGCGGCGGCCGCTTCGACGAAGACGATGCCGAATCCTTCCTGCTCGAGCCCGCCCCAGCGGTTGCGGCAGAGCATGGCGAAGACGTCCCCGCAGCCGTACAGCTGCGGCAGATCGGCGTCGGGGACACGGCCGAGGAAGCGCACAGGCGCACGCAGCTGCTCGGCGAGCCGTCGTAGTCGCCGCCCGTCTCGCCCACCGCCGGCGATCGCGACCACGACGTCCGGGTGGTCCCGGCGCACGCTGGTCGCGGCGCGGATCAGCGTGTCGAACCCCTTCCGCGGCACGAGCCGGGAGACCGAGACGACGACGGGAGCATCGACGGGGAGCCCGAACCGCTGTCGCGCGGCGCGGCGGGCATCGGCGTCGAGCGGGCAGAACCGATCCACGTCCACGCCGGGAGGGACGATGGTCGTCTGCAGCCGCTCGCCGGCCGCCCGCTCCGCCTCGGCCGCCGGGTAGCCACCGGCGGCGATGACGTGGCGCGCCTTGCGCAGGACGTGGGCCAGCGCCTGGCGCGCCGCGGGGATCCGGCCCGGGACGGTCACCTCCGCGCCGTGGAGCACGACGTCGTACGACAGGCCGAGCGAGGGACCGATCAACCCGAGCGGAACCGCCGGGTCGATGACCACCAGATCCGCGTCGTGGTCGGCAACCGCCCGCCGCACGCGCTGCACCATCGGAGGGTGTGGCAGCAGGACCGGCTCGCGCACTCGCTCGACCGGGAAGGGCTGCTCGCGGTCCCATTCGGCGGCCCCGCGGTGCGGGCTGGTCAGGACGGCAAAGCGGTCGGGCGGCAAACGCCGCCACAGCTCCCACAGATAGCTCTGGATCCCGCCGATCTTCGGGGGGAAGTCGTTCGTCACGAGGACGTGCCTCATCGGGCGTCCAGCTCGGCGCGCACGTCCGGGTCCGGGTCGCCGGCCAAAGTCCCGACGAGGTCGTCGCGGCCGAGCCGCCGAGCGGCCCACACGGCGTGGGCGCGGAGCGTCGGATCGGCGTCGTGCAGCGCTGCGTCGAGCGCCGCGCCGACCGCCGGATCGTCTGGATCAGCGGTGTTGCCCAGCGCGATCAGCGCGTTGCGCCGCAGCCAGCGCGGATCGCGCTGGGGGATGTACCACCGGCCGTGGCGGGCGAGCAGGGTCGCGTCGTCGGCGGCGAGGAGCTCGAGCAGCGGGACCCACGCCTGGTGGGCATCGTCGGCGGGTGGCGCGGGATGTCGGCGCTCTGTGCGCTGGTTCGGCGGGCAGACCTCCTGGCAGTCGTCGCACCCGTAGATGCGGTCGCCGAGCGCGCGCCGGTACTGCCGGGGGAACACGCCCGGCTTCTGCACCAGCCAGGCCAGGCAGCGACCGGCGTCGACGACGCCGGGGGCGATGATGGCGCCGGTCGGGCAGCCGTCGACGCACCGTTGGCACGTGCCGCAGCCGTCGGCGACCGTGACCCGCGCAGGCGGCAGCTCGGCGGTAGTGACCACGGCGCCGAGCACGAACCACGAGCCCTGACCGGGGAGGAGAAGGTTCGCGTTCTTGCCGAACCAGCCGATCCCGGCCCGGTACGCGACCTCCCGGTCGACGAGGCCGTTGTCGTCGGCGACGACCCGGGCGCGGTGGCCGTCGGCACGCAACCGCTCGGCGACGGCGCCGAGGGAGGCGCGCAGGGCGGCGTAGTGGTCGGTCCAGGCGTAGCGGGCGACGCGCCCGGCGGGACGGCTCAGGCCGGCCGGGCGTGCGGGCTGCTGTCGGCGGTACGACCGGGCGCCGACGACGATCGCGCGGGCACCGGCGAGGAGGCGCGCCGGCTCGGTGGCCCGCGCGGGGTTGCGGTAAGTGAACGCCATCCCGTCGTGCAGCCCGGCCGCCTTCCGCTCGTCGAGCGCGGCTCGGGCTCGGTCGAGGACGGACGCCGAGGCGATGCCAGTGGCGTCGAGGCCCGCGGCGCGACCGACCGCGAGCAGGTCATCGGCGTACTCCGTGGCGGTCGCGACCACACGGGCACGGTACCCGGGAGACCATCAGTGGGCTCGCCGGTGGCGCAACTCGGGTACGAGGCCGGCCGACGTCAGCCGGCGGAGCGCGCGCACCTCCGCCAAGTCGAGGACGATCGGCTGAGTCGTGTCCCGCTCGCAGAGGAACGTGACGACGCAGTCGTCGCAGGTCGGGGTGTCCTGCATCTGGCAGGTGTCGCAGCTGATCGTGATCGTCGCCATCGTCCGGCTCCTCGCTGGTCACTCGCTCCGCGCGCTCCCGCCGGGAATCGTCGCGAAAGGGTGGGCGAGGGTTCCCGCCGGCGTCCCTTCAGAGGCGGTAGACGCGCCGTGCGGTGCCGTTGAGGACGGCGGCCTGCTGCGTCGCCGACAGATCGGCGACGATCGTGCGGTACGCCGTGACGAGATCCCGGTACCGGCCGTGCAGGCGGTCGATCGGCCAGTTCGTGGCGAACATCGCCCGCTCGGCGCCGAACGCGTCGATGCATCCCAACACCAGGGGGCGGATGCTGTCCACGGTCCACTGCGGATCGGCCGCCGAGGCGATCGCCGAGACCTTGACGACGACGTTCGGGGCCGCGGCGGCGAGGTCGCGCAGCACGGCGGACCAGCGAACGAGGTAATCCGGGGTGCGCTCGGTGGGCTGGCCGGCGTGTCCGAGCACGAACGTCACCGTTGGCCACCGCGACGCCAGGGCCCGCAGCGTGTCGAAGTGCTCATGTGGCAGTTGCAGCTCGACCGACGCTCCGAGCTCGGCGGCGGCGGCGAGGGCGCCGGCCACCTCGTCCGGCTCCTCCGTCCCCGTGACCGACATGTCGCGCACGCCGCGGAATCGGTGGAGACGGGCGTTCGCGGCCATCGCTGTGGCCGCGCCGGGCTCGCGCAGGCGGCTGGCGGCAACGATCGCCGCCGGCCAGCCCTGCTGGTCGGTGTCGGCGACGCGGGACAGCCACGCCGTCTCCGCCGCAGGATCCTCCGTGAGCGCCGCGCACTGCACGTGCACGACTCCCGCGGGAGCAGCTCCGCCCGCCTCCGCGCGGAGCTCGGCCGGCGTGAAGCGCGGTGCGTCGAGGCGGTGCATGCCCTTCAGCCGCGGATGGTCGAACCCGGCCGCCAGCCACGGCCACGCCAGTCCCGGGACGGAGTGGTCCCAGAAGTGGACGTGGGCGTCGAGGAACTCCTCCGTCAACCGGACCCCGTCACGCCGGCGTCAGCCGTCCGCCGCGGCGGCGGTTTCGGCTTCGGCGGCGAGCTCGGCGAACCGGTCCGCGCCGGCCTGGGCGACCTTGGCGTCGTCGGCGTAGTGGCCGCCGCTGACGCCGATGCCGCCCACCGGCTTGCCGGCATAGAGGAGCGGGATGCCCCCCGGGACGATGAACGTCTCCGGGTTGGCGCTCATCGCTCGCCACAGGACCTCGTCCTGCTTCAACCGCTTCTCGAGGAACTCCTCGGTGGAGCGTCCGAGGCCGGCGGCGGTGGTCGCCTTCAGGTGGCCGCCGCGCCAGGCACGCGCTCCGGCACCCTCGGTCTTCCCGGCGGCGACGATGTCGCCCCTGCTGTCGGTGACGACGACGCCCGCGTTCACCCCGAGCTCTTCCGCCTTGGCCAACGCCGCCTCCAGCGCGGCCTTCGCCCCGGCGTAGGTCACCTGACGCTGCACCTTCACGATCTCGGCCGCTACGACGTCAGCCACGTCTCCTCCTCGTCGCGCTCGGGAGTAGAGCGTACTGAATTGTCCGCAGGCAGCTTCCGGGCGAGAACGAGCCCGACGCCGGCGATGGCCGCAGAGACGAGGAAGCCGACGTTGTACGCCTGCTGCGCCTGGTCGAGGTCGGACGTATCGGCCGAGGCGAGCGTCAGGTGACCGGCCTGCGCGGTGATGATCGTCGCCAGCACGGCGGTGCCGAGCGCGCCGCTGACCTGGCGGGTCAGCGTGCGCAGCGCTGCGGCCTGCGGCACGCGACGCGGCGCGACCGCGGACAGGCCCATCACGGTCACCGGCATCGAGCAGAGGACGATGCCGACGTTGTTCACGACGAGCAGGGAGACGATCACGGGCAGCGGCGTGTCGAGCTGCAGCAGGCCCAGCGCGGCCGAGGAGGTGACCGCGAGCACGAGGCCGACCGTGACAGGAGTCCGTCCACCGGCCCGGTCGGTCCACCGGCCGGCGACCGGCATCGCCACCGCGGCGGCGAACGCCGACGGCAGCAGCGCGAGACCGGTCTCGAGCGCGCTCAACCCGCGCAGCGCCTGCAGCTCCAGCGGCACGAACACGGTCCGCGCGAACTGAGCCACCGACACGGACGCGACGATCCCCATCACGACGGTGAACCCGGGCGCGGCGAAGATCGACAGGTCGATCAACGGATGCGCCGTGCGCCGGGCATGCCCGCCGTACAGGAGCAACAGCCCGACGCCGACGGCACCGATGGCGAACGAGACGACGACCGCCCAGTCGTCCGCCTGCGCGAGCGCGACGAGCAGCGCGGCGAGGCCGCCGGCGAGCAGCGCCAGCCCCACGCCGTCGAATGGGCGCCGGCGCCGCTCGAGCAGGTTGGGCAACCGCGCCCAGCCGAATCCGAGCACAGCGAGCACGAGCACGAGGTCGAGCAGGACCAGCCACCGCCACGTGGCGAAGCCGAGCACCCACCCGGACAGCAGAGGGGCGATCAGCGGGCCGAGCATCACGACCGTGCCCGACATCCCCACCGCCGTCGCCCGCCGACCGGGCGGGAACATGCCGAACGCGAGGGACGTGGCCATCGGGATCATCAGGCCGGCGCACAGGCCCTGCAGGCAGCGGGCGACGATCAGCCACACCAGCCCGGGAGACGCCGCGACCGCTACGGCGAACACCCCGAACGCCGCCGACGCACCGAGGAACACGCGTCGCTGGCCGAAGCGCTCCGCTGCCCAGCCCGCGCCGATCTGGGCCACGCCGGTGGCCATCAGGAACGCGGTGATCGCCCATTCCGCGCCTCCGCCGCGTGCGTCGAGGTCGTCGGCGATCGCAGGCAGCGAGAGGACGATGAACGTGGTGTCCATCAGGACGACGAGCGAGGCGAGGACGATCGCGGTCATCGCCGCCAGCGGGTAGCGACCGGCCGGTTGCGCCGCCTCCTCCGTCACAGTTGGACGTAGACGTTCTTCGGCCGCAGGAACTCGTCCAGCCCTGCCCGTCCGCCCTCGCGCCCGAAACCGCTCTGCTTCACGCCCCCGAACGGCGCGCCGGGAGGCATCGGGGGGAAGCCGTTCACGCCGACGTAGCCGGCTTCGAGGTGGGCGGCGACACGGTGCGCCCGGTGGAGGTCGTTCGTGAAGACGATGCCGCCGAGCCCGTACGCCGTACCGTTCGCCAGCTCGACCGCCTCGTCCTCGTTCTGGAAGCGGACGAGCGACAGGACCGGGCCGAACACCTCGTGCTGGGCGAGGTCGCTGGCGTTGTCGACGTCGCCGAACACCGTCGGCGCGACGAAGTAGCCCCTCGCCAGCGCGCCGCCGAGCCGCTCCCCGCCGGTGAGCAGGCGACCGGCGTGCTCAGTCCGCGCGTGGTCGATGACGTCGAGGATGCGCGCGCAGTTCGCCTCGTCGATCACCGGCCCCATCTGCACGCCGTCCTCGAACGGCTTGCCCACGACGAGCGCCCTTGTGAGCGCGACGACCCGCGCCTCGACCTCGTCGTACACCGCGTCCTCGACGAGCAGCCGGGTGGGGAGGACGCACCCCTGCCCGCTGATCGGCCCGATGCCGGCGTGGACGGCGATCATCGCGGCCGCGTCGAGGTCGGCGTCGGCGAAGACAAGGTTGGCGGACTTCCCGCCGAGCTCCATCACGACCGGCGTGAGATTGCGGCTCGCGGCCTCGAAGATCCGCCGTGCCGTCGCGCCGCCACCGGTGAAGCTGATCTTGCCGACTCGGGCATCGGCCACGAGCGCCGCCCCGGCGTCGGCGCCGCCCGGCACGACGTTGACGACCCCCGGCGGGACGCCGGCCTGGAGACACAGTTCGCCGAAGCGCAGCGGCCCGAACGGCGCCAGCTCGGCCGGCTTGAGGACGACGCAGTTGCCCGCTGCCAACGCCGGCACGACCTTCATCGCCGCGGAGACGATCCCGCCGTTCCATGGTGTGAGCACGGCGACGACGCCGTACGGCTCGAGCAGCGTGTAGTCGAGCGCGGGCCCGGCTGACGTCGGGATCGTCGCGCCCTCGATCTTGTCCGCCCAGCCGGCGTAGTACCGCACCCACTCGCCGGCAAGTGACGCGCCGCGCTTGCGCTTGAACGGTGCACCCGTCTCGAGCGAGCGGAGGACAGCGAGCTCGACGTCGGCCGCGTCGATCAGGCGCGCGAGCTCGAGCAGCGCGTCGCGCCGCCGTCCCGGAGGCGTGTCCCGCCACGTCGGGAACGCGGCGACGGCGGCACTGACGGCGCGGTCGATCTCGGCCGGACCGGCGAGCGCGAAGCTCGCCAGCGGCTCGCCGGTCGCTGGGTTGACGTGGTCGCGGCGGCCGGCGGACGTGGTGGCGTCCCAGCGGTCGCCGACGAGCAGGGCGCCGCTCGGCAACCGCGGGTTGGTGACGAGCTCGTTGAGATCGAGCTCTGCACTCACGGGTCGAGGACCTTCACGGAGATCAGATGCATCAGATCAGCAGCGAGCCACCGTCGACGTGCAGCACCGTGCCCGTCACGTAGGTCGCCGTCATCAGGAAGAGCACGGCGTGGGCGATCTCCTCCGGTCGGCCGAGGCGGCCGAGCGGGAGCTGCGCGAGGTACGGCCGGAGCACCTCCTCCTTGCGGTCGCCGAAGGCACGGTCGAGGACCGGTGTGTCGAACGAGCCCGGACAGATCGTGTTGACGCGCAGCGGCGCCAGCTCGACCGCCATCGCCCGCCCGAACGATTCGAGCGCGGCGGTCGCCACCGCACCGGCGGAGCGGTCGGCGCGGGGCCGCCACGCGGAGACCCCGGAGCAGAACGTGAACGAACCGCCGGGGCGCATCCGCGGCGCGCCAGACGCGCAGAGATTGCGCGCCGCCCACACCCGTGCGTCGAGCGCCCGCTGGAACAGGTCGTGCGTCGTGGCCTCGACCGTGGCGTGGGGTTGCTCACCGCTGAACGAGGCGACGTGGTCGACGTGGCCGAGCCGGTCGAAGAGCGCCTCGACCGCGTCGGCGTCTGCGGCGTCGAGCGCGGCGGTGTCCGTGCCGTCGCCGACTTCGGCCGCTGCCTTCGCCAGCCGCTCCGGGTCACGGGCGACGATCGTGACGTGCGCGCCGGCGTCGCGCGCCGCGAGCGCCGTCGCCAGCCCCATGCCCGAGCTGGCCCCGACCAGCACGACGTCCTGCCCCTCCAACGAGAACACGTCGATAGAGTATCCTCTTTGCAGAGGTCGCTGCGGGTCCGCCACACGGGTCGGGCCATCGTCGACGTCCGGGCGCGAAGTTCACCGCTTTCCGGCGTGATCCCAGCCCAGACGTGCCGCACCGACCTCGGGTTTCGTCACGTGACGATTCGGCCACGGCGCCCCAAGTCGTCACGTGACGATTCGGCCACGGCGTACCGGGTGTCGTCACGTGACGATTCGGCCACGGCGATGCCGGGTTTCGTCACGTGACGATTCGGCCAC
>DASZOG010000237.1:0-16400 GCA_035550895.1 Acidimicrobiales bacterium | reverse complement strand
GCATCGGCCGGGCCATCGCCGAAACATTCCTCGACGAAGGCGCGTCCGTCGCCGTCTGCGCCCGTGACGCGGACGGGGTGGCGCGTGCCGTCGACGAGCTGAGCGCGCGGGGCACGGTGTGGGGGCAGGCGCTCGACGCCGGCGACTCCCAGGCGCTGCGTGCCTTCGTCGCCGCGGCAGTCGACCAGCTCGGCGGCCTGGACGTCTACGTCCACAACACGAGCGGGAAGCCGGGCAAGACGTTCGAGGCGTGGCAGAACAACATGGACATCGATCTGATGGCCCTCGTCCACGGCGCCGATGCGGCGGCCGAGGCGATGATCGGCGGCGGCCGCGGTGCGTTGATCAGCATCAGCACCTCCGCGGTCGGCGAGCACTTCGCCTCCGGATCGAACAGCTACACGGCGTTCAAGGCAGCGGTGACGAACTGGACGCTCGGGCAGGCACAGGTTCTCGGCGCTCGCGGCATCCGCTGCAACGTCGTGTCGCCGGGGCCGATCTGGGTCGACGGTGGCGACTGGAACCGAGTGAAGGACGGCCGGCCCGAGTTCTTCGAGCTGACCGAGAAGACCCATCCGATGGGTCGCCTCGGCACCGTGCAGGACGTGGCCAACGCCGTGGTCTTCCTCGCCTCGCCAGCGGCGAAGCACATCAACGGCGCCAACCTCACCGTGGACGGCGGCTACATGAAGCGTGTCGACTTCTGAGCGTTCTCGGGAAGTGAGCAGGTGTCGATGAGCGACGCTTCCCCGGGACGCCGCGTCGACGTCGTGCTCGTTGCCGGCGGCCTCTACCACGACATCGACTTCGCCCGGTTGGAGCTGCTCAAGCTGCTCGCCACGCACGAGGAGCTGCGCGTGCGCGTCCAGCCCGACTACGAGGATGCGGAGGCGATCGCCCGGGCGGAGATCCTCGTCAGCTACACGTGCGACGTGCGGCCGTCCGACGGTGTGCAACGCACGATCCGCGAGTGGGTCGCGGCCGGCGGCCGGTGGATCGCGCTCCACGGCACGAACTCGGCGCTCGACCAGACTCCGGGCGGCTGGGCCGCGCCGCGGACCATGCCGCTGTGGGCCGACACGCTCGGCTCGCAGTTCGTCGCCCACCCGCCGATCGAGCCCTACCGCGTCGCGAACGTCGCTCCTGACCACTGGCTCGTCGCCGGCATCGCGCCGTTCGAGGCCACCGACGAGCTGTACCTCAGCGACTACCCGGAGCGCAGCGCGCTCGTGCCGCTGCTCCAGACCTCGTATCAGGGCGAGGCGCCAGGCTTCGCCGAGGCGGACTGGACGGCTACCGACCCCGACCACCTGGTGATGTACCTCCGGCCGCTCGGCGCGGGCGGCGTGCTGTACAACACGCTCGGGCACTGCCGCGGCCACTACGACATGGTCCCGTTGAAGGACTACTACCCGAACGTCGACCGGTGCGCGTGGGACCTGCCCGTCTTCCATGAGCTGCTCCGCCGCTCGCTGCGCTGGGCTCGTGGTGCCGAGGGATGACGCCTGCGATGCTGCTCCTGCTCACCTGCTCCGATCCCTTCACCCACACGAGGTGCGCCCGATGGACCTGACCCGCGATCAGCAGCTCGCCATGCATCGCAGCATGGTCCGCATCCGGTTGTTCGAGGAGACCGCCGGCAAGCTGATGGAGACCGGGCGGATGCCGGGCTTCCTCCATCTGTACGTCGGCCAGGAGGCGGTGGCGGTCGGCGTGTGCGAGGCGCTACGCGTCGACGACTACATCTCCTCGACACACCGCGGCCACGGCCATCTCCTCGCCAAGGGCGGCGACGTGGCGAAGATGATGGCCGAGCTGATGGGCAAGGCCACCGGCTACTGCGGGGGCAAGGGCGGCTCGATGCACATCAACGACCTGTCGCTCGGGATGCTCGGGGCGAACGGCGTCGTGGGTGCCGGCGTGCCGATCGCCGTCGGCGCCGGGTTTCGCAACATGTACCTGGGTACCGACCAGGTCTCGGTCGCCTTCTTCGGGGACGCGGCGACGAACATCGGCGCGTTCCACGAGGCAGCGAACATGGCCTGCGCGCTGCAGCTGCCGGTGATCTTCGTCTGCGAGCACAACATGTACGGGGAGTACACGCCGACGAAGAAGGTGATGGTCATCGCCGATGTCGTCGACCGGGCGCCTGGCTATGGGATGCCCGGCGTCATCGTCGACGGCATGGACGTTCTCGCCGTGCACGGCGCGACGGTCGAGGCCGTCGCCCGCGCCCGGGGCGGCGAGGGGCCGACGCTGATCGAGGCGAAGACCTACCGCTTCTACAACCATCACGGCATCCAGAACCTCGGCCTGAAGTACCGGCCGGACGACGAGGTGATCGCCTGGAAGGCACGGGACCCGATCACCTCCTTCGAGCAGTGGCTGATCGAGGGTGGCGTCGCCAACCGGGAAGATCTCGACGCGGTGTGGGCGGAGCTGCGGGCGACGATCGGGGCCGCGGTCGAGTTCGCCGAGCAGAGCCCGTTCCCCGACGAGAGTCAGCTCCTCGCCGGCGTCTACACGGGGAGCGGGGAATGAGCGAGCGGACGATCACCTATGTCGCGGCGTTCACCGAGGCGGTGAAGCTGGAGATGGCCGCCGACCCGAACGTGTTCGTCGTCGGCGAGGACGTCGGCGCCCACGGTGGTGTGTTCCACACGTTCGATGGCATCCAGGCGCAGTTCGGCGACCGGCGCGCCGTCGACACGCCGATCAGCGAGCAGGCGATCATCGGCCTCGGCATCGGCGCAGCGATGACCGGGCTGCGCCCGATCGTGGATCTGATGTTCATGGACTTCACGCTCGTCGCCGCGGACCAGATCGCGAACCAGGCGGCGAAGCTGAAGTACATGTTCGGCGGCAGCGCCCGGCTGCCACTGACGATCACGACGACGGGCGGCGCCGGGCTGTCGGCGGCCGCGCAGCACAGCCAGAGCCTGGAGGCGCTGTTCTGCCACGTCCCCGGGATCAAGGTCGTCTACCCGTCGAACGCGTACGACGTGAAGGGACTGATGGCGGCAGCCGTGCGAGACGACAATCCGACCCTGTTCGTGCTGCACAAGAAGATGCTCGGGGCGCGCGGGGCCGTCCCCGAGGAGCGGTACGCGCTCCCGCTCGGCGTGGCGAACGTGGCCCGGGAGGGAGAGGACGTCACCGTCGTCTCGTGGGGCAAGACCGCCAACGACTGCTTGGCGGCTGCCGACCTGCTCGCCGCCGACGGCACGAGCTGCGAGGTGATCGATCTGCGCACGCTGTCGCCGCTCGACATCGACACGGTGCTCACGTCCGTGCGCGGGACGAACCGCGTCGTCGTCGCGCACGAGGCGGTCCGCTTCGGCGGGTTCGGGGCCGAGGTGGCGGCGCAGGTGCAGGAGCTCGCCTTCGACTACCTCGACGCCCCGGTCGGCCGGGTCGCCGCACCGCACTCGCCGATCCCGTTCACGCCGGCGCTCGAGAGCCGGTACGTCCCCGACGCCGAGCGGATCGCCGGCGGGATCCGCGACGCGCTCGCCCGCCCGCTGCTCACCGCCTGATCGCCAGGTCTGACCATGGCCACCGAGATCCCGATGCCGAAGCTCGGCCTCACGATGGAGGAGGCGACCATCGTCGAGTGGCTCGTCGCCGACGGCGAGCTCGTCGACGAGGAAACGCCGATCATGGTCATCGAGACCGACAAGACCGAGACCGAGGTCGGCTCCCCGGGTGTGGGACGGTTGCACCACATCGGCGAAGTCGGCGAGGTCTACGCCTGCGGCGACCGCATCGGCCTCCTGCTGGCAGAGGACGACGACCCCTCGACCACCACTCCGCAGCCGCCGCCCGCGCCCGACACCGCCATGCCGGCGGTTTCGGGGCCGGCCACAGCGGAGAGCACCGCGGTCATCACCTCCCCGGGTGTAGCGGCGCCCGGCATCGCGCCGGTAGCCGAGGACCGGGTGCTGGCGTCGCCGAACGCCCGGAGGCTCGCCGCGCAGCGAGGCGTTGCGCTCGCAGGCGTGCGCGGGACGGGGCCGGGCGGGCGGATCCTCTCCGAGGACATCGAGGACATCCAGGACATCGAGGACGCGGCCTCCGGCGCCGGCGCACCGCCGGCTGCGGACGAGGCACGGGAGCTGGCCGAGCTGCTCGGCATCGACCTCACCGCCGTCCCGGTCAGCGACGGCGAGCCGCGCGTCACCCGCGATGCCGTGGCCGCGCACGTCCGGCGGCTGCTCCAGCAGGCGCCCGCCGCTCGCCCGCCCATGGCAGCCTCGCCGACCGCAGGCTCGCCCGGCGCGAGCTCCCCCGTCCTGCCACCACCTCCCCCGCCCGTTGCTGCTGCGCCAGCCGCCCCTGTCGCGCCGGTGGGTGCCGAGTCGCGGCCGGCCCAGCTCGCGGCGGCGCCGCTGCTCCAGGAGCCGGTGCGGACGATCCGGCTGACCGGCATGCGCGGCACGATCGCCAAGCGGATGCACGCCTCGCTGCGCGAGATGGCGCAGCTCACCCTGACGATGGACGCGGACATGGCGGGCGTGCTCGCCGACCGCGCTGCCCGCCAACGGCGCCAGGACGCCCCGGACGCCCCCGACACGGTCCCGTCGGTCACCGTCCCGTCGATCACGGATTATGTCCTCGCGGCAACCGCCCGGGCGCTCGTCCGCCACCCGGGGATGAACGCCCAGGTCACCGCCGAGGGGATCGCCGTCCTCCCCGAAGTCCACGTCGGGTTGGCCGTCGCCGTCGACGGAGGCCTGCTCGTCCCGGTCGTGCGCGATGCCGCCCAGCGCACGCTCGCCGACCTAGCCGTCGAGACGACCCGGCTCGCCGACTCCGCGCGGCGGGGCACGATCGCTCCCGCCGAGCTGGAGGGCGCCACGTTCAGCGTCAGCGCCCTCGGGATGTACGGGGTCGACACGTTCACGCCGGTGATCAATCCGCCGAACGCCGGGGTCCTCGGCATCGGCCGCCTGCGCGACGACCCCGTGCTCGCCGGCGGCAGCATCACGACAGCGAAGCGCCTGACGCTCAGCCTGACGTGGGATCACCGCGTCCTCGACGGCGCTCCCGCCGCCGAGTTCTGCCGGACGATCGTCGAGCTCCTCGCCGCCCCCACCCAGCTCGACTGAGCGGAACGGGGGCGGCTCCCTCAGCGGGCGGCTCCCGGAGCGGGCGGCTACGTTCCGGACAGCGCCGCGACCACGGGGGCGAACTCGTCGAGGTGGCGCTGGGCCACCGTCACGTAGCTGATCCCGTAGCGCTCACGCCGCGCGATGAGCGTGTCGCAGATCTGCTCGACGGTGCCGAACAGGGCGTGCGGATGCGTGGCGAACTCGTCGGGCGACACGCTGAACCGCTCGGCCATCGCCTCGAGCTGCGCGGAGGCACCCGCGCCGACCGCCACGAAATAGGCGCCGATCTCCAGTTCGAGGTCGTCGAACCGCTCGCCGGCGCCGGCCTTGACCCACTCGATCTTCTCCCCGGTCTGGTCGGCGCCGGAACTGGCGACGCTCGCCCCTCCGAGACGCCCGGACGAGTTGTCGAAGTTGATGCTCACGATGTCCGCCAGTCGCCCCGCGAGGCGCAGGATGCGCGGCGCGCCCCCACCGATCATGATCGGCGGTCCGGGCTGCTGTGCCGGGCGGGGCAACGCGGCGAACCCCGTGACGTGGACATGGTCGCCGTGGACGTCGAGCTGCTCGCCGGACCACATCGCCCGCAGCACCTCGACGTACTCGCCGACCCTGGCGATGCGCGTCCCCGGGGGGTCCATCGCCATCCCGAGTCCCTCGTACTCCTCGCGCACCCAGCCGGCGCCGAGCCCGACTTCCAGCCGGCCCCCGGAGAGCAGGTCGAGCGTCGCGGTCTCCTTGCCGAGCACGACCGGGTGATGGAAGTCGCAGGCGAAGACCCGGCATCCGACGCGCAACGTCGTGGTCGCCGCCGCCGCCAGGGCGATCGACGTCAGCGGTGCCATGTCGACCGGGCGGTGGCCCGTCGCCTCGGAGATGCGGCCCGGCCCGAAGTAGTGGTCGGAGCTGAACAGCGTGCTGTACCCCAGCTCCTCGGTGCGCCGGACCATGGTCAACCACTCGTCGGCCGTGGTGGCCTGGAACGCCTGGAGGCCGAAGCGGAACGGGCGGCGGGGCATGATCGGTCCTTCCCGGCTGAGGTACTTTCTTCACACTGAGTATTGCCTGGGGAAGGCGTTCACGGGGGGAAGACGAGCGATGCTGGGTGAACGGTGGATCTGTGACCGCGTGCCGACCGAACGCTTCCCGGACTACACGCGCGGCAACGCCGGCGAGGTGATGGGGGAGCCGGTCAGCCCGCTGGCATGGACGTTCTGCTGGGAGCCGGGCCCGGTGATGGGGTGCGTCGACGGCTTCGAGCAGATGGGGGTGTTCGACGCGATGGAGTACGGCACCCCGCCCGAGTCCTTCGGCCTGTTCGGCGGCTACTTCTACAACTCGCTCACCCAGGCCAGGCTGTTCGGCGTGCGGTCGGGCGCCGGATGGCAGGCGATCGACAACGCCTACTTCGACTCGACGAGCCAGGCGATCCCGCCGTATGTCGAGCGTGAATGGCACACCTCGCCGTGCAAGTCCGAGAAGCTCGCCACCGTCATGGCCTGGATGATGGCGACGGATTCGCTGCCCGAGGTCGAGCTCCAGAAGTACGAGGCAAAGGCGCTACGCGACAGCCGGCCGGATCTGTCCACGTTGACGAACGTGCAGCTCGTCGCGCGCGCGCGATCGATCCAGCGCCACCTGCGGACGATGTTCGCCCCGGTCGTGTGGGCGTCGCTGGGCGGATCGGTCGGCCCGAGCATCCTGCCCGGCCTGATCGGCGGCATCGACCCGAGCGCCGCGGCGAAGCTGATGTCAGGGCTCGGCGACGTGGACTCGACCGACATCGCGGCGAAGGTCTTCGCCATCTCGCGCCTCGTGCGCGGCTCGCAGGAGCTCACCTCCGAGTTCGACAGGGACCTCGACGGGCTCCTCGACCGCGTCGCCAAGCTCGGCACCCCGGAGGCCGCCGGCTTCCTCGCCGCGATCGACGAGTTCATGTATCTCCACGGCAGCCGCGGCCCGAACGAGTGGGACATCTACCAGTGGAGCTACGAGACGCGTCCGGTGCTGCTCCTCCAGGCGATCGAACGGGCCCGAGGCGCCAGTGACGACGCGGACCCGGCGACGACCGTCGCCGAGGGCGCGGCGCAGCGAGCCAGGTTGATCGCCGAGTTCGAAGCACAGTTCGCCGGCAACAACGAGACGCTCGGCGCGTTCCACGCCGCGGTCCACTCGATCGGAGTGTTCATGTCCGCCCGCGAGCGGTGCAAGTCGAACAACATCCGCGCCCACGGCGAGGTCCGGATGTGCTTCTCCGAGCTCGGCCGGAGGATGACCGCCGCGGGCCACCTGGCCCACGAGCGCCAGATCTACATGCTCCTCGCTGACGAGCTCGACGACTTCCTCGCCGATCCGGCGGCCTTCTCCGCCACGGTGAGCGAGCGCGAGCAGGACTACCTCGCGCTGTACGACCTCGAGCCGCCGTACATCGTCGACGGTTCGGTGCCGCCGTTGTTCGAGTGGCCGCGCCAGGGGTCGTCCGCGGCGGAGCAGGTGCGCGCCGGCGACGTCCTGCACGGTGTGGCCGGCTCGCCCGGCACGGTCACCGGAACGGCCCGTGTCCTCCTCGACCTGTCGGATCCGACCCGCCTGGAGCCCGGCGAGATCATCGTCGCCCCGTCGACCGATCCGTCGTGGACACCGCTGTTCCTCGCCGCCGGCGGAGTGATCACGAACATCGGCGCCGTCGGCACGCACGCCGTCATCGTCAGCCGCGAGCTGGGCATCCCCTGCGTGCCGTCCATCGCCGACGCGACGCGCCGCATCCCGGACGGAGCGACGATCACGATGGACGGCAGCCTCGGCACCGTCACGATCGACGCCCTGCCGTGACGAGCAGAGCCAGCGGTGGGCTCAGGGCCCGATCGGGCGGCCGCTCGACGGGCGGTCGAACGAGCCCTGGCGGAACCGCTCGCACTCGACCGGCATCGTCGCGCTGATCGGTGCGCTCGTCGTGCCCTCGTGGACACAGACGCGGTGGATGATCCGCCACTCGTCGCCGCGGCGCTCGTACCGGTCGAGGTACCGGCCGTACCAGGTCTCCAGCGTCGGGCTGTCGGCGCGGAAGAGGTAGGACACGTTGTACAGCTCGCCGCGGGCCGTGACCCGGCCGGGGTCGATCTCGATCTGGTGGTTGAGCGTCGTGTGCAGCGTCGTCCGCCAGCGGACGTGCGATGCCATGCAGCGGTCGACGAACTCCCAGGCGTTGCCGACGAACACGCCGTGGTCGTCGACGGCGTCCGGCCAGTACGCCGACTTCATCCACACGCCGTCGAGGCGGTCGACGCCGTGGGCGTAGCGGTTGGCGACCTCCCGGATCGCCTCCCGGTCGGCAAGCTCCTGCGCTTCCGGAACGTTCATCGCCACCCCTGTCGCCGACCTGCCGTCAACGTAGGCTGAGCGGTCGCCGTGACGTTCTCGTCAGATGCGAGACGATTTGGTGTCGGGCTGACGCTGCCCCAGCTCGGCCCGCACGTCACGCGCGACGCCGTGCGCGGCTTCTGCGAGCGTGCCGAGGAGCTCGGGTTCACCAGCCTGTGGGCGCAGGAGCACCTGTTCTTCGCGCGCGAGCCGTCCGCGCCGTACGCCGCCCGCCCGGGCACGCCCGTGCCCGAGGCGTACCGCAGCACGTTCTCGCCGCTCGAGCTGCTGTCCGCAGCGGCTGCCTGGACGGAGGACGTGGCCATCGGCACGGGCATCCTCGTCGGCGGGTACCACCGGCCCGTCGAGCTCGCGCAGCGGCTCGCCACGCTCGACCACCTCAGCGGCGGACGGCTGATCGCCGGACTGAGCGTCGGCTGGTCGAAGGACGAACACGACCAGATGGACGTCGACTTCCACACGCGGGGCCGGAGGATGGACGAGCTCGTCGAGGCGCTGCTCATCTGCTGGGGTCCGGACCCGGTCTGCTTCGACGGGCACTTCTTCCGCATCCCCGACTCGGTCGTCCGCCCGAAGCCGCTGCAGCAGCCGCACCCGCCGTTGCTGTCGGGGATGCGCTCCCCGGCGGGGCTGCGGCGGACGGCGGCGATGTTCGACATCTGGAACCCGGCGTCGGGCACGCTCGACCAGATCCGGGCGGGCGTGGAGGCGATCAACGCCGGACGCCCCGCCGGCATGGCGCCGATCGAGGTCATGCAGCGGATCTTCACCGAGCCGCCGTTCGTCGCGCCGAGCCTGGCCCCGATTACGATCGAGGCGATGGAGGCTGCGGTCGCGGCCGCGCGGGACGCCGGCTTCCGGCAGGTCATCGTCGACACCGGATTCACCACCGCGGTCGAGGCACCGGCGGACTGGGTCACGTTCCCCGATCGCCTGGCGCCGCTCGTCGCTGCGATCAGCAGCTGACCACGTCGCCGGCACGGCCGAGGACGCGATCGAGCTCGATCAGCGCGGTGTCGACGTCCGCGACGTGGATCGTGGTCCAGCCGGCGCGGCGCGCACCGTCGACGTTGGCGGCGAAGTCGTCGAGGTACACGAGGCGCTCGCCGGGCACTCCCATCCGCTCGGCGGTGATGTCGTAGATCTGCGGCTCCGGCTTGCGGCAGCCGACCTGCGACGAGTCGACGACGACGTCGAAGACGCCGAAGTCGACGTGGGACTCCAGGATGGGGCGGAACTCCTTGAAGCTGTTCGTCAGCAGCCCCACCGCGTAGCCGTCGGTCCGCAGGCGGGCGATCCGCTCCACGACCTCTCCATTGACGGAGTACTCGCCGCACAGCAAGCGCGCGTATTCGTCGCCCCGCAGACGCAGCCCGGCGGCCTCGGCGAACGGCAGCACCTCCTGCTGGATCACCGCGAGCGGCACCTCGCCCCGCTCGCAGCGGTGCCACGGATGGTCCGCGGTGGAGACGTCCCGCGGTCCCATCAGCACGTCGAGCATCTCGACCATCGACACGCCGTGCCATCCGGCGATCTCCTCGAGCAGCCTGGTGATCGGCGTGATGATCACGCCACCGAAGTCGAAGACGACCCCTGCATAACCGTTCGTGGGCACACCCGCTCCCGCAACATGCGATAGTTACTTCACACTGTCTACAGCACTGTCTACCGCACGATGGGTCGACAGCGGCGAATGAGGGCGTGAACGACAGATGAATTCCCCCGATGCAATCACCCACGTCTTCGAGCCGATCCGGGTCGGGACGCTCGCGCTGGATCACCGCCTGGTCGTCCCTCCGCACGGAGGTGGCAACGGCAGCCTGCTCGGCACGGACGAAGAGTTCGAGCAGCACTGCGCGCTGTGGCTGGCCAAGGCGCGCGGCGGCATGCAGTGGCTCGGCGGTGGGCCGAACTTCGTCAGGAATCCGTTGCCCGTCGGCTTCGAGCCCACCGGCGTCGGCGCCCACGGGCCGGGTTTCTTCCGCGATCCGCGCTACCCGACACGGCTCGGCGAGTTCGCCCGCCGGCTGCACGACGCCGGGGCTGTCGTCTCGGTGCAGATGGTGCAGCAGGGCGGCATGCCGAACGCACCGTCGGCAACGTTCAGTGGGTACGCCGACCACCGCATCGCGCACGCGCTCGACGCCGACGAGGTTCGCTGGCTCGTGCGCGAATACGGCGCGTCGGCGGCGATCGCGCTCGCCGCCGGGGCGGACGCGATCGAGATCCATGCCAACCACGACGACGTCGTGCAGTGGTTCCTCTCCCCGGCGACGAACCTGCGGACCGACACGTACGGCGGCAGCTTCGACGGACGCCGGCGGTACCTGCGCGAGATCCTGGAGACGATTCACGCCCTGGCCCCGAAGCCGTTCACGCTCGGCGTTCGCCTCGACCTCGACGAGATGATCGACGGCGGCTACCACCTCGACGGTTGCCAGCAGCTGGTCGAGGCGTTCACCGCCGACGGCACGCTCGACTACTTCAGCTTCGACGTCGGTGGGAACTGGGACGCGCCGAGCTACATCCCGATCCCGTGGTACGACGACGCGCAGTGGGCCGGCCTCTGCGGGCAGGCGAAGCAGGCCACCCGCCTGCCGGTCGTCTACGCCGGGCGGGTCACCTCGGTCGAGCAGGCGGAGGCGGTGCTCGCCGCGGGCCACGCCGACCTGGTCGGCATGGCGCGGGCGACGATGGCCGATCCCGCGCTCGTCGCCAAGGTCCGCGGCGACGAGCCCACTCCGGTTCGGCCGTGCATCGGGCTCAACGAGTGCATCCACCGCAAGCTGGTCGAGGGCTTGCCGTACGCCTGCGGGGTCAGCCCGACGTTCGGGCGGGAGCGCGCGCTCGACGGGCGGCCCGCGCGGACTGCCGCACCGCGCCGTGTCCTCGTCGTCGGCGGCGGTCCGGGCGGCACCGAGTTCGCCGCCCAGTGCGCCGAGCAGGGCCACAGCGTGCAGCTCTGGGAGCGCGAGGACGCGATCGGCGGCGCGCTGGGCGTCGCCGCGCTGGCGCGCGGCAACGCGATCTACCGGCGATGGATCGACTGGCAGGCGGCGCGGCGCGACCGCGCACGTGTGGACGTGCACCTCGGACGGTGCGCGACCGCCGACGACGTCGTCGCCGCCAGCGCGGACGTCGTGCTCGTGGCGACCGGAGCGACGCCGCGGGTCCCGCCGATCCCCGGCGTGGACGGCGCCAACGTGCACACCGCGGTGGCGGCGCTGCGCGACCCCTCGCGCCTCGGCCCGAGGGTGGCAGTGATCGCCGAGGACGACGGTCCCGCTCCGCTCGCGGTAGCGGACCACCTCGCCGGGCTCGGCCACGAGGTGACGATCGTGTACCAGTCGACCGCCCCGTCGCCACTGGTGGGCAAGTACTCCAACGGCGGGATGCTCGCCCGCCTGGTCGACTGCGGCGTCACGTTCGTGCCGATGGCCCGGGCGGTCGAGATCGCCGGCGACACGGCGCACCTCGCCGTCCACCACGCTCCCCATCTCACTTCCCACCTCACCGCCCACCTCGCCGCCACCTACGGCCGGCGCCGGTGGACGATCGGGCCGTTCGACGCCGTCGTGCTCGCCACCGGCGCGATCCCCGACGATGCGCTGTACCGCGAGCTGCGCGGCCGGCACGACGCCGTGCACCTCCTCGGCGACGCCTTCGCGCCCCGGCGGATGGTCTTCGCCACCCGGCAAGCCTTCGACCTCGCCCGAACCCTGCTCGCGTAGGACAGGAGGATGCGGCCGTCAGCGGGTGAGGTAGCCGGCGTCCACCGCCAACGGATGACCGACGGTGTACGAGGCGGCGTCGGAGCAGAGCCACAGCACGGCGCCGGCGATCTCGTCGGGACGGCCGAAGCGGCCGAGCAGGCTCAGCCGGCCGGCGACCTCGTCCGGGTCGCGGCCGCGCCGCGCCATCGCCGCCCGCAGCATCGGCGTGTCGATCCCTCCCGGGCAGATCGCATTGATCCGGATGCCGAGCGGCGAGTAGTCGACAGCCGCGCTGCGGGTCAGCCCCAGGACGCCATGCTTCGACGCGGTGTACGCCGGCTGGTTCGGCTGCGGTCGGAACGAGTTCGTCGAGGCGATGTTGACGATCGCGCCGCCGCGCCCTCCGGCGAGCATCACCCGCAGCTCGTGCTTCATGCACAGGAACAGGCCGCGCAGGTTGACCCGCTGCATCAGGTCGAATGCGTCGTCCTCGCACTCGTGCAGCGGGACGGACTCGTTCTCGATCGCCGCTGCGTTCACCGCGCAGTCGAGGCGGCCGAAGCGCGTGTCCGCCGTGTCGACCATGGCGGCGACCTCCTCCGCATCGGACACGTCGGTCCGCACGAACACCGCCTCCGCGCCGGCGTCGCGCACGAGTCGTCCGGTCTCCGCACCCCCTGCCTCGTCGACGTCCGCGAGGACGACGGACGCCCCCGCCGCGGCGAAGGCGACCGAGATCGCCCGCCCCATGCCGCCGCTCGCGCCGGTGACCAGCGCGACCTCACCGGCGAAGGAGGGCGTCATCGTCCCCACGGCACCGGCCTCACAAGGCGGCGTCGCCCAGGTACGACGCCTCGAGCAGGTCGCGGCGCTCGTGCAGCTCGCTGCCGCGACCCTCCAGGACGCACTCCCCGCGGCTCAGGACGTAGGCCCGGTCGGCGATGCCGAGCGCCATGTGGATGTGCTGCTCGACGAACAGCACCCCGGCTCCGGTCTGGTCGGCGATCCGTCGGACGATCGGCAACAGCCGCTCGACGATCACCGGCGCGAGCCCGAGGCTGATCTCGTCGACCATCAACACCTTCGGGTTGCTGACCAACGCCCGGGCGACGGCGAGCATCTGCTGCTCCCCACCGGACAGCAACCCGGCGCGCCGGCCCATCAGCGGCGACAGCGCGGGGAGCAGGTCGAGCGCCCGCCCCATCCCCTCCCGTTGCCCGGCGCGCGAGCCGCGCAGACCGAGCTTCAGGTTCTCTTCGACCGTGAGCTGGAAGAACAGCGACCGATCCTCCGGGACATGGGCGAGCCCTCGCCGCGCCACCCGGTGGGGCGCGCCGAACGGCACCGGCTCGCCGAGCACCTCCACCGAACCGGCGAACGTCTTGACCAGGCCCGACACGGTGAGCAGCGTCGTCGTCTTCCCGGCGCCGTTGGCTCCGAGCAACGCGACGACCTCACCGGGGCCGACGAAGAGGTCGAGGTCGCGCACGACCGGCACCCCGGAGTGCCCGGCGGTGAGCCCACGGATGTCGATCAGCCGCGCCGTCGGCCCGGCGGTCGCCTGCGCGGCGAGCTGCTGGGTCATTCCCCGGCCTCCTCGGCCAGGAGCGCCCGCGCCGCCTCCTGCGCCGTGCCCGCCGACTCGCCGAGGTACGCCTGGATCACCGCCGGGTTCTGGCGGATCTCCGCCGGTGTGCCCTGGGCGATGACTGCCCCGAAGTCGAGCACGTACAGGTAGTCGCACACGCTGAGCACGAGGCCCATGTCGTGGTCGATGAGGAGCACGGATGCGCCGCTTGCCGGCAGGCCGCGCAGCTGCCGGCCGAACACCTGCGACTCGACGGTGTCGAGCCCGGCCGCGGGTTCGTCGAGCAGCAGCAGGCGCGGCCGCGCCGCGAGGGCGCGGGCGACGCCGACCAGCTTGCGCTGCCCCTGCGACAGGCTGGACGGGCTGTGGTCCCGGACGTCGGTCAGCCCGACGAGGGCCAGGCAGCGGTCGACCTGCTCGCGCACGCCGGCCGAGACGCGGTTCGGCCAGATCATGTCGAGCAGGGCGTCGAAGCGGCGCGCCGGCTGGGCAGCGACGAGGAGGTTGTCCTCGACGGACAGGTCCTCGAACAGCTCCAGCGACTGGAACGTGCGCACCAGCCCGCGGCGGACCCGCTCGTGCGCCGGGAGCGGCCGGATGTCCGCCCCGTCCAGCTCGATCGTCCCCGTCGAGGAGACGTAACCGGTGATCGCGTCGACGAACGTCGTCTTCCCGGCGCCGTTCGGGCCGATCAGCCCGACGACCTGCCCGGCGTCGACACCGATGGCGATGTTGTGGTTGGCGATGACCCCGCCGAAGCGGACCGTCAGGTCCTGTGTGCGCAGCAGGCCCGCCACCGCGTTCACGACGTCGCCTCGGCCGTCGACACCGCCGAGGGCGGCAGTGTGGCGACGGCCGCCTCCCCACCGCGGCGCTTCGCCCACAACCGTCTGAACAGCAACGCGTTGCCGGTGGCGATGCCTTCGGGGTTGAGGATCGCGGTGACGATCAGGCCGACAGCACCGATCAGCGACATGTAGATGCGGAAATCGGCACCGGAGATGTCGCTCAGGAGCTGGGAGACGAGCCCGCCGGACACGAGCGTCGCCCCGATCACCGCGCCCCATACGGACGTGATGCCGCCGATGTACGCCATGGCGAAGATCGCCAGCCCGATGAACAGGCTGTAGCTCGTCGCCTGCACCGAGCCCAGCCGGTACGCCTGCAGGACACCGGCGATGCCGGCCAGCGCGGACGCGATCGCGAAGCCGACGAGCTTGCTCCGCGCGACGTTGATCCCGACCGCCGCGGCCGCCCGCTCGTTGGCCCGGATCGCGAGGAACCGCCGCCCGGACGCGCTCCGCCGCAGGTTCGCCACGGCGAGGCCCATCAGCACGAGGAACACGCCGGCGAACGCGGTGAAGTGCCAGTAGTCGTCGAGGTTCGTGACGGGATCGCGAGCGCCGACGTCGAGCCCGAACCAGTCCGGCCGCGGCACGGCCATGGCCGTGGTCGCGGCCTCGCTCATCACGCTCTTGTTCAGCAGGATCAGGTCGTTGATCGGCCCGACGGCGGCGATCGTGACGATCGCCAGCTGGACGCCGCGGATCCGCAGTGCCGGTATGGCGAGCAGCAGACCGACGACGACGGCGACGAGGACACCGACCAGGAAGGCGAGAGGAGACGGCCAGCCAGGACCCTCGACCGGCGTGATCACTCCGGGCACGAGCTCACCGGAGGACGCGAGGCGGATCGCGGTGAACGCGGCCACGCCGGCGAGCGCGGTCTGCGCCAGCGAGATCTGGCCGAGGAAGCCGACGATCACCACCCACGACAGCATGACCATCGCCGTGACCATCGTGGTGGTCAGCGCGACCTCCCACTTCCCCGTGACGAAGCTGGAGAAACCGGCGATGAGCACGACGCCGACGACGGCGCCGATCCATGGCCGCTGCGCCTCCAGCGCGACGGGCTGGCGGCGCTCGATGATCGAGCCGCGCACCGGGAGCGACTCGCCGCGCAGGTACAGCACGACGACGACGATGAGCAGGGGGATGAACGTGCGGATGCCCGTCGAGGGCAGGAAGTCGGGCCACCACGACTTCTCGGCGAGGTGGACCACGCCCGACTGGAGGATGCCGGTGGCGAACCCGCCGGCGACGGCGAGAGGGATCGACGTCAGGTTGCCGACGAGTGCCGCGGCGAGCGCGGGCACGACGTAGAGCGAGAACTGCGAGATCTGCAGCGCACCGAGGCCGATGACGACGATGCCGGTGATCCCGGCGAGCACGGCCGACAGCACCCAGTTCAGCCCGGCCACCCACTGCGGCGAGTAGCCGAGCAGCGAAGCGCCCTTCTCGTTCTCGTCACAGGCGCGCGTGGCGAGGCCGAAGCGGGTGAAGCGGAGCAGCGCCCACACCGCCGCGCCCATCACCAGCGCACAGCCGGCGAACCACAGGTAGTTCTTCGGCATGTCGCCGAGACCGAGGAAGTTCCGCACCGTCGTCTGCCCACCCGACGTCCCGGGGAGGAAACCGGGGTTCTGCCGGCTGCTGTTGCCGAAGTTCAGGTCGGCGACCGTCTGCAGGTAGAGCATCAGGCCGACCGACCCGATGACCTTCCCGAGCGCCGGTGAGTTGCGCAGCGGGCGGAACACCAGCAGGTGCG
>DASZOG010000236.1:0-14420 GCA_035550895.1 Acidimicrobiales bacterium | reverse complement strand
GGGCGCCATCGTGCGTGCGCCGCGCATCGTGACGAGGTACGCCCAGTCCTCCACCGGGTCGCCGAGGTGGGCGAACTCCCAGTCCGTGAACGCGAGGACCCGTGAGCCGTCGTGGATCAAGTTCCCCGGTCCAGGGTCGCCGTGCACGATGCCGAGATGCGTCAGTGGCGGGGCGTGGTGGTGCAGCCAGGCCGCACCCTCCTCCAGCAGCGGGACGGCGACCGGGGTCTCCGCCCGGTAGACGGCGTACCAGCGCTCGATCTGCGTGTGCGTGGCGTCGCCGGGCGACGGCGGCACGGGCAGGTGCCCCGCCCAGTCCGTGTTGTGGAGGTCGGCGAGGCGGCGGACGAAGTCCTCGGCCAGCGCCGCTGACATCGAGCGGTCGTCGCGCCCGGTGGCTGCGCCGGGCACGTGATCCATGACGAAGAACGGCCGGCCGAGCACGTCGCCCGTGAGCTCCAGCCAGCGCACCGCTGCCACGGGGCAGCCGAGCTCGCACGCGGCGCGCATGAAGCGGAACTCCTCGCCGCTGGACGTCCCGAACACACCGTCCTGCTCGACGCGGACGACGAAACGCGCGCCGTCGTCGAGCGCCACGTACCAGTTCGCCCGCGAGTTCCCCGTAGCGATCCGGCGCAGCTCGACGAGCCGGGCGCGCAGCCCACGCCGCTCGCCCAGCCACCGTTCCAGGTCGCTGGGCTCGATGCCCACTGCGTCACTCATCGAGTTGCCCGCGGAACGCCTGCACGAGAGGGCCCGTCACCGCGAGCTCGTCGTCGAGATGGCGGACGACGACAGCGCGCAGCACGGCGCGGACCTCGTCCGCCGCGGCGTCGTCGCGTCCGACGGCCGCCGCGAGCGCAGCGCCGGCGGCGGCCATCACGGCTGGCGGCGACCGGTCCCCGGCCCAGACCGCGGCCACGATCTCGTTCACGGCCAGCGCGTCGAGGGTGCCGGCCAGCTCGTCCACGCGCGCCGCCACCGTGTCCGGCGGTCGGCCGGCGGCGTAGCGGGCCAGACCGGCGAGCTGCACGGCGACCGCCTGGGCCCACTCCTCGCCCTCCGCGATCGCAGGCAGCAGGACGCGCCGGACCGTCTCCTCGACGGACCGCCACAGCTCGGCATCGGTCAGCCTCTGCGGCAGGGCGCCGCCAGCGTCAGCCATCGCGGATCCGCTCGGCGAGCGCCGCCTCGGCGGCGAAGTCCCACGACGCCTTCCACACAAGGTCGACGAGCGGGCGGTCGAGATCGGCCCACCCCTGCCGCTGGAACCACTCGAACGTCTGCTCGTGGCCGGAGCGGACGTCGTACCGCGGTGCGTACCCGAGCAGGCGGCGGGCCTTCTCGGTGCTGACCATCGCGTGGTGGCGGGTCTTGAACAGGTGCCCGAACACCGGCGCGGCGCCGGACTCGTCCAGCTCGGGCAGCAGTGCATCGGGGGCGTACACGACGTCCGGCTCGCGGTCGACGACGTCGGCCAGCACCGCCACGTACCGGTTGACGTCGAGCGACTCGCCGGTGACGTTGAACACCTCCCCCGGCGCGGCGGGGTGCCGGGCAACCGTGATCATCGCGTCGCAGAGATCGTCGACGTGGCCGTACGAGCCGACGACCAGGCCGCCGTGGGGCACGAGGATCGGGCGGTGCTGGAGCAGCCGGAGGAACATCGGCGTCTCCATGTCGAAGATGTTGTTGTCCGGCCCGTAGATCGCTGCTGGGCGCACGATCGACGCCGGGAAGCCGGTCGCCGCGTGCCGGGCGAGCATCGCCGCCTCGGCGATCGCCTTGAACCCGCCATAGGTGGCCGGGCCGCCGGGATTCGTCGGCTGGTCCTCGGTCCACGGGAACACGCCGACCCACGACTGGTCGTAGGCCATGATCGAGCTCGTGTAGACGTAGCTGCCGGCGCGGCCGTCGAGGAGCGCGAGCAGCCCGTCGATGTCCGACCCGCCGGCGGCCATCACGAAGCCCGACACGTCGAACACGATGTCCCACTCCCGGCCGGCCAGCGCCGCCCGGAGCTGCTCGTCGTCGGTGCGGTCGGCGACGACGTGCTCGACGCCCGGCGGAAGTGCGGCCGGCGTCCGGCCACGGTTGAGGACGGATACGGAAGCACCGCGGCCGACCAGCCCGTCGACGAGGTGCTTCCCGACGAACACCGATCCCCCGAGCACGAGCGCGCGGACACCGGTGAGTGACGTCACCGGATCAGCGCCCGCCGAATCATCCGGGAACTCAGTGCTCGAGGAGCGCACGGCAGAGGCGATCGGTCGTGTCGGCGGCGAGCGGGAAGTGGGCGACCCAGCCGGCGAGCGAGCCGTGGCGCTGCGTGAGCCGGCCGAGCAGGTCGAGCATCGCCGCCTCCGGCGCGGTGAACAAGTACGGCGGGGCGTGCGCCGACGGCGGATCGTCGGGCAGTGGCTCGGCGAGCGTCCACTCGCGCCGGCGGCGCGTCGGCTCGTCGGAGCGGGCGTAGTCGGCGGCGATGACCTCCGCCGGGAGCCCGACGGCGGCATGGACGAGTGCCGTCATCAACCCGGCGCGGTCCTTGCCGTACGCGCAGTGGACGAGCACGGGTCCGCGGCCGATGTGGTCGGCGACCGCGTCGAGAGCCCGCCCGAGCGCCGGCCCGCTCCGCTCGAGCATGTCCTCGTAGAGGTCGGCCATGTCGGCCGGCGACTGCAGGGTGCGCGGGTTCTTGACGTCGAGCACGCGGTCGACGAGCGGCACGTGCAGCGTGTGCTCGGTGGGGAGGAAGCCCGGCCCGCGGGCGACCTGGGCGTGCTGGCGGAGGTCGACGACCAGCGCCAGCCCGAGCGCTTCCACGGCGGCGCGCCCGGCCGGCGTGAGGCGGACCGGGTCGTCGGAGCGGTACAGCGCACCGGTGCGCATCCGCGCTCCATCCGGGCGCGTCCAGCCGCCCGCGTCGCGGAAGTTCGTGCACCCTTCGACGTCGACGTGCCAGGCCGGCAGGCCGACGGTGGGATCGGTGAACGCCGTCATCGCGACGTGGTGCGGCCGGCTTCGGCGAGGACCCGGCGCATCCCGTCGGCGGCGCGACGCGCCGCCTCGGCAGCCGGCGCCTGCCAGAGGTCCGTGGAGCAGACCTCCAACGAGATCGGCGCGCGGACGCCCATCTCCTCGAGCAGGCGGACGAACGCCATGCAGTCGAACTCACCGTCGCCCGGCGGGAGGCGGTTGGCCAGGCAGTCGGCCTTGTAATCGAGCACGCGCCCGTCAGCGCCGTGCTCGGGTTGGCGCGGTCCGTCGTTCATCTGCACGGCGAAGATCCGCTCCGGTTCGAGCGCGCGGATCATCGCCACGTCGTTCGCGCCGCGCACGTGGTGCCAGATGTCCAGGCAGTACCCGCCGTTGGGTCGATCCGCCACAGTGACGAGACGTTGCGCGTCGGCCGCCGTCGCGATGTTCGTGTAGGGCAGCCACTCCACACCGACGAGCAGTCCGTGCTCGGCTGCACGGTCGCACAGCGCGGCGAAGCCCTCGATGGCCTGCTCGGCGCTGCACGCGTACGGCCCGATCACCTGCACGTACCGGGCACCGACGCCGTCGGCCAGCTCGTAGGCCGCCGACTCCAGCCGGCGGCACTCGTCCCGCTCCGGACCGGCGGTCGCCCACCAGCCACGGATCACCTCCACGTCGGAGAGGACGAGGCCGTGGCCGTCGAGCACGGATGCGATGTCGGCCAGCGAGCGGCCCTCCTCCTCGCGCAGCCGCGCGTACTCGCCGAGGTACAGGCCGATGCCGGCGAACCCGGCCACCGCCGCGGCGGCGACGCGCTCGTCGAACTCTCCGAACCGGGGACGGCTGAAGTGCGCCCACACGAGGTCCGGCCACGTGAGCGCACGCGCCGAGCGCGCCACGCGCTCCACGGACGCCGGCGGCTCGGGCACACTCACGCCTGGCTGCGTTGGATGCGGTGGTGGGCGACCTTCGGGCCGGCCACCCACCCGCACAGCTGCGGATCGGCCTCGAAGATCTCGCCCTCGATCCACGTGCCGTCGGAGCGGAACAGGCCGACCTTGCCGTCGAGCGTGACCCGGACGTTGCCGCTGCCGTCCTGTTCGTAGAGCGCGCCGCTGAACGGATGCTTCATCCCGAGCACGTCAGCCGTCCACCCACGTCGGTGCGGGCATGTCAGTCGCCCACCCACTCGGTGAGCAGCTCGTGCAGCCAGCGCACCTTCGACTCCTGGTAGTTGGCCAGCGTGACGCCCGGCTTGACCGCGGTCTCCAGGCCCTGCTGCACCTTCGGCATGTTGTAGCTGTCCTGCTGGAACACCTTCGCCAGCAACCCGAGCTCGTGCGCCTCGGTCCAGTCGTCGTCGGGGCCGAGGTACGTCGTCGGTGCCGGCGCGGGCCGCTCGCCGCGGAACGGGGCGAGCAGGAAGACCTCCATGATCGCGCTGCGGTGGTCGTCGCCGTTCGGCCGGAACCGGTAGCAGATGCGGTTGTACGCGCCCCACGGGTGCATGTTCGGGAACAGCGTGTAGTCGATGTTGTCGATGAACTCGGCGTCGGACCAGTCGTCGACGCCGTCACCGACCACTGGCCGCCAGCGCTCGCGAGCCGCGGCCGCGGACGCGGCGCGCGCCGTCTGTCCCTCGGCGAGCGAGATGAACGTCTCCTCGTCGACGCGGATGTCGAGCATGTAGCGGAGGATCTCGTCCTCGGTCGGCGTCCAGCCGAGCAGCGGGCTGGCCGTGCCGCCGGGCGTGATGACGCGGGCGAACGTGTCCCAGATGTCGACCTGGCTGTTCACGTCGCCGAGGTACGGCACGGCCTGCGGGTGCGTGCCACCCACGTGGTACGACTCGCAGAACGCCTCCTGGACGATCTTCCAGTTCGCCCGGATGACCTTGTGGACGTGACCCTGGACGTAGCGGTCCTCGAGCTTCCACCGCGCGAAGTGCCGCGGCAGGTCACCGAGCCAATCCTCCAACGGCGCGGCCTCCGGATCGGGATTGAGGAAGACGAACCCGCCCCACGTACCGACCCTCGCCTCCGGCAAGGAGAACTCGTCGTCGACGATGTGCTCGAAGTCCCAGCGGGCCGGCACGTGCAGCAGCGAGCCATCGAGCCGCCAGGCGAACCCGTGGAACGGGCAGCGGAACTCCGTGCACCGCCCGGCGTGGTCCTTCAGCTGGCGGCCACGGTGCAGGCACGAGTTGTAGAACGCCCGGATCTCACCCGGTGCGGAGCGGACGACGATGAACGAGAGGTTGGCGATCTCGTACACGACGTGACTGCCGACGTGGGGCAGCTCCTCCTCGCGGCAGGCGAACTGCCACACCCGCTTCCACAGGCGCTCGACCTCCTGGTCGTGCCACGCCCGCGACGTGTAGCGCTCGACGGGGATGTCCTCGCTGCCGAGGTACTTCGGCGACTCCTCGCGCAGGACGGGTGGGACGGGGAACGGGTCGGTGTCGAGCAGCTCCTGGTACGTGATGCCCTTCGAGCGCGGCCGGCCGGGCTCGACACTCTCCGTCACGACGTCGTCGGCCATGTCGCGTCCTCCCTACGCCGTATGTTACTTGACACTGACTCTAGCTTCGCAACGAGGTGCGACCGTGCTCGACGGGACCGACATCATCCTCATCCACCAGCTCCTCGGCCGCTACGGGCACACGATCGACGCGCGTGACTGGGACGCGTTCGCCGACTTGTTCCTGCCCGACGCAGTGCTCGACTACACCGCCGTCCGAGCTCCGCATGTCTGCCATGGGATCGACGAGATCCTCGAGTACTTCCGCCCGGCCAACCACCCGCCGGCCCACCACGTGACGAACATCGTCGTCGACGAGACCGCCGATTCCTCCGGGAGGGTGGCGGTCCACAGCAAGTTCGTCGTCCCGTTCACCCGCGCCGCGAACGTGCCGACGCGCTTCTACGGCGGCGACTACCACGACGTCGTCGTCCGGACGCCGGCCGGGTGGAGGTTCGCCAGCAAGACGTGCGTGGGCCGCTGGCAGTACACGCCGGAGACCGGCGACGAGATCCCGGAGCACCGGCGGACGTTCTGAGCCGGGCGGGAATCCTGCCCGCTGTCACCCGATGCGGACCGGGTCGTTCCCGTCCCAGACGTCGGCGGCCTCGGCCACCGCGGCGTAGAAGGCACGCAGCCGGTCGGTCGGTTCGTAGAGCTCGAGCATGTGCCCACGGGTGGCGACGGCGTCGACGAAGCAGAACCGGATCCCGCCGGCCGTGCGGGCGCTCATCGCCAGCTCGTGGCCGAGGGCGCCGAGGCCGGCGACCGCCGCGTCGAGGTCGTCGACGAAGAAGGCCAGGTGATGCAGGCCGCTCTCCCCCGATGCATAGCGCTCGCGGATCACGCTCGGGCCGTTGCCATGGTCCTGCACGAGCTCGACCATGATCGGCCCCCACTGCCCGTACGCCGAGGTGTGCTCGAAGCTGCCCGGCCGGCCGCGGTACACGACGTCGACCAGAGGGATGTGCTCCCGGAGGAAGAACGGACCGGCACCTGCGCGGCGGGCCCACTCGGCGGCGGCCGCAGCGGCGTCGGGCACGGCGTACGCGATCTGCACCGGCGGCCCGAGGAGCGATGCGGGCGCGCGCCGCGTCACGTGCCGATGCCGAGCGACTTCGCCCGTGCTCCCTTGTCGTGGAAGTCGGCCTCGTACCTGACGCGGTCGCCGTCGAAGCGGAGGTAGGACATGCACTCCGTGGACCAGCGGCGGCCGACGTACTCCGGCCCGTATGTCTCGGGCAGGACGACGTCTCCGCTCATCACGTAGTGGACGGCGAGGCCGTCGTCGTTCGCCCAGAACTGGTCGGGCACGAGCGCCAGGTTCGTCGTGCGGATGAGGGCCCGGGCGAAGAAGTCGCGGATCGCCGGCCAGCCCTCGAACATGCCGCTGGCCACGTCGTCGAGCACTGCATCGGGCGTGAAGTACGGCTCGGGCGCGTCGGGATCACCGGAGCTCCAGCACTCGAAGATCCGGGTCGCGATCTCGATGCGCCGCTCGGTCGTCGTACTGGCGGACATGGAACGAGAGTACAGAAACTCGTGCCGTGGACGGGCCGGCGTGCCACGCTTGGCGCGATGTCGGATCGCGACGAGATCATCGACCTGGCGATCGCGTACACGTGGGCGCTCGACACGCGCCAGCTCGACGACCTGCGCCAGGTGTTCACCCCGGAGGCGACCGCGGTGCTGCGGACCGTCGAGTGCACGGGCGTCGACTCGATCATCGAACGGATCGGCGGCTCGATCCTCCGCTTGGACGGGACGCAGCACCTGGTCGGCAACCACCAGGTGCGGATCGACGGCGACGAGGCGACCCACCGCTGCCAGCTCCACAGCCAGCACGTGCGCCAGGGCACGCCGGGCGGCGACACGTTCGTCGTCGGCGGGTTCTACGCGGACCGCGTCGTCCGCATGCCGGAGGGCTGGCGGATCGCTCACCGCCTGATGCAGCAGACGTGGACCGCGGGCAACCCGGCTGTCACCCGGAGGAGCGACGGATGAATCCGACCTCGACGATGCCGACCTCGACCCGGCTGGTCACGCTCCTCCGCCGCCCGGAACGCGGCGCGGACCCCGCGCCGGAAGACTTCGCGCTCGAGGAACGGCAGCTGCCGGGGCTCGCGCCGGGACAGCTGCTGGTGCGCAACATCGCGATGAGCGTCGACCCGTCGATGCGCGGCCGGCTCGACCTCGGCGAGAAGCACTACACGACGAACTTCCAGGTCGGTGAGCCGCTCGACGGCTCGGCGATCGGCGTCGTCCTCGCCGCGGCGGGAGCCGACGTCGCGCCGGGGACCGTCGTGCGCCACCGGCTCGGGTGGCGCGAGCACGCGGTGGTCGACGCCGCCGCAGTGACCCCGGTCGACGTCGACGCAGCACCCATCGGAGCCTGGCTCGGCGTGCTCGGCCAGACCGGCTTCACGGCGTGGGTCGGGCTGAAGCGCATCGGCGAGCTCCACCCCGGTGACACCGTGTTCATCTCCGCCGCTGCGGGAGCCGTCGGCACCGCTGCCGGTCAGTTCGCCAAGCTGCTCGGCGCGGGGCGTGTCATCGGCAGCGCCGGCGGCGCGGCGAAGGTCGCGCGGCTGAGCTCGCTCGGTTACGACGAGGCGTTCGACTACCGGTCCGAGCCGCCGCGCGCGGCCGTGCCGCGCCTCGCCCCCGACGGCATCGACGTCTACTTCGACAACGTCGGTGGGCCGCACCTCGTCGCAGCGTTGAAGAGCATGAAGGTCGGCGGCCGTATCGCGCTGTGCGGGATGATCAGCCAGTACTCCGCGGACGGTCGCGGGGAGGACATCAACCACCTCATCGAGGCCGTGCTCCGCCGGGTGACGATCCGCGGGTTCATCGTCCGCGATCACGAGGACATGCGGGCGGAGTTCGACCAGACCGTCGCCGGATGGTTGCGCGAGGGCAAGGTCGACAACTTGCAGACCGTCACCGAAGGCCTCGACCACGCCGTCGAGGCGTTCCTCGGCATGCTCAAGGGCGGCAACCTCGGCAAGGCGCTGGTGCAGCTCGATTCGAGCTGGACGATCTGAAGGATGACGTCAGGAGGCGCGGCGGATGCCGGCGATGCGGTCGCCGATCGCGCCGACCTCGTCGGAGAAGCGCCGGGCGCCGAGGCTGCGGTAGGCGGCGTCCCGGTTGAGCATCGCCGCCAGCGCGGTCTCGAGCAGCGACACGAGGGCGACGGCGATCACGCCGGCCTCGGCCCGGCCGAGCCTCCCGCGGGCGGCGCGCACGGCATCGCGCAGCATGTCCACCAGCTCCAGCCGGGTCTCGCGGCGCAACGCCTCGACGAGCAGGTTCAGCCCGATCGAGTTGACGAAGTACACGGTCGCCGGCACGCGGTGCTTCGCCGTCCAGGCGAGCATGTCGGCGAGAATGACGCGGATCCCGTCGACGTCGCCCGGCGCGGGGAGGCGCTCCCGGACACGGCCGAGCAGCTCGTCGCGGAAGTGCTGCATGCCCTCGAGCAGGATCTGCTCCTTCGAGGCGAAGTGGTAGTACACCGCGGCGGGGGTCATCCCGACCGACGCCGCGATGTGCTGCACGGTCACCTCCTCGACCGGTGTCGTGGCGAACAGCTTCATCGCGCCGTCGATCACCGCGTTGCGACGGGAAGGGCGATGGGCGGGCCGGCGGAGCGGGGCGGGAGCGTCGATCCGGCGTACAGTACGGCAGCGGTCCGTGACAGACGCAGATCGCGCCCGCCCTCGACGACCTGGCCACGGTGACCGACGCGATCAAGAGCTCTCAGCCGGCGCACCGTCCGTCGCGGCGCAACGACATCATCGACGCGGCAATCCGCCTCTTCGCCCGCAAGGGCTTCGTCGACGCCTCGATCAGCGACGTCGCCGAGGAGGCCGACGTGGTGGTGACGGCCGTCTACTACCACTTCGCCGGCAAGGAGGAGCTGTTCAGCGCGGCGGTGCACCGCGTCTTCGAGTCGATCAGCGCGGTCGTGTCCGGTGTCCGCGCCGACGATGCGCCGGCGGACGAGGAGACGCTCGACGCGGTGACGCAGGCGGTCTGGAACTGGACCGACACCCACCCGGATGAGGCGACGCTCGTGTACCGCCAGCTCCCCGGGGCGACGCCGGTCGTGACGATGCTCCGGCACGAGTTCGAGGAGCGGCACGTGAAGCGCGCGTTCGCCTACTTCGAGCAGGGGCCGTCGACGGGCTCGCCTTCCGCGGCGCTCAGCGCGGTGGAGACGCTGCGCGCCCGTACCCTCGTGGACCTCCTGGTGTCCGTCCACACGATGCGCCTCGCAGACGGGCCCCTCAGCGGCGAGCCGAGTGCCAAGCTGCTCCCCGCGGTGCGCGCGCTCATCCACCGCCTGGTGACGCTCGACTGACGCGGGTTCAGCGCTCGAGCGGGGCGGGATGGGCGACGGCCCACTCGTGCGCCGCAGGCGACGCGACCCAGGCGAGCGCGTTCGTCAGCAGCCGGCGGTAGGCCGGATGGGCCATCGTCTCCGGGCCGTGACCCGGCAGGAGGTAGGCGAGCGGGCTCTGCCCTGCCGACTTGGCCCAGCCGACGAGCCGGCTGCCCGGCGGGTGGTCGGTCACCGGAACGGTCCTGCCGTAGCGCACCTCGTCGTAGGTGGACGTCATCGACGCCGGTGACAGGTCGGCGGCGGTCGCCAGCAGCGGGACGACCTCGTCCTCGAACACCGGGCAGAGGTACAGCTCGTCCGTCACCTCGAAGACCCCGACACCGGCGCAGACCGGGTGGTCGGGTGCGAGCACGTCCACGCGATACGTGTCCATGCGGTACCCGGACGACGGACAGTCGGCGCCGCGCAGGCGACCCGGCGCGTACAGGAACCGCCCGCCGAGCGCCGTCGCCCACCCGTCCCACGCCGGCCAGCCGGCGAGCGCGTGGTGCGTGGCGACGACGCCTTGCCCGGCATCGAGCAGCTCGGTGACCGCGTCGCGCGCCGCGGCGTCGGGTCCATGCGCGACCGGCTCCCTCCCGCGCGCCAGTGCCAGGCCGGGCAGGTCGTGGAGCAGGATCGCGTCCCACACGCCGGCGTGGCGCGGGTGCAGCCACTGCTGCGCGGCGGGTTGCGTGGCGTGGCTCCACACCCAGCCGAGCTCGCCGCAGACCGCGTCGACCATCGTGCGGAACGCGTCGACGTCGACGCGGTGGCCGCCCGTCACCGCGAGGAGCCGGCCACTGCTCACACGTGGTCGACCCAGTCCGCGAGCAGGTCGGGCACGCGCAGCTCGTCCGGGATCCGCTCCGGTCCGATGACCTTGTCGATCCACGCGTGCACGTGCCAGATCCGCCGCTCCTGGTAGTTGACGACCTGACCGCCGTGCGCCGCGTGCTTCATCGAGCGCTGGATCGGTTCGAGGTTGCGGTAGTCCTCCTCCATCAGGAGGTCGAAGCGCTCGAGTCGCTTGCGCCACAGCTCCGCGCCGGGCAGGTCGCCCTCACCCCAGTCGGCCACGAACCAGACGATGTCGAGGCGGGTCCGGTCGATCGCCACCGGCCAGAACACGAGGAACGGGAAGCCGCGCGCGTCGAGCGGGCTGATGATGTTCGGGAAGATGCCGTGCGCCGGCTGGATGTGCTCGCGCATCACCGCCGGCACGTGCGCCAGTGTCGCCAATGCTTCGCGGCCGTCGGCGCGCGTACCGGGCTTCACCGGCGAGAGCATGTTCTGGTGGCCGTGGTCGAACAGCGAGACGACCGTGCCCCGCGTGTCGAGCGTCGGCGCGACCGTCGTCGGGTGCACGGTGCGGGCGTGGTACACCTCGAGGAACCCCTCGGCGAGGATCTTCCAGTTGCAGCCGAGCTCGACGTGCTTCTCGTCGATCACGCGCAGCGGTGAGCGGGCGACATCGGCGAGCAGCGTCGGGATCGGATCGAGCCACTCGAGCAACGGCGGCGCGTCGTGGTCGAAGTTGACGAACCACCAGCCGCCCCACCGCTCACAGCGCACGGCCGGAAGGGCGCGCTGCTCCGGGCAGAGGCCGACGAAGTCGCGTTCATCCGGCACGCGGGCGAGCCGTCCCTGCAGGTCGTACGTCCACGAGTGGAACTGGCAGACGAGGAGGCGCGCCGTGCCGCGCGCGTCCCGCACGACCGGTGCGCCGCGGTGGCGGCAGGCGTTGTGGAACGCGCGCACCTCGCCGTCGTCGCCGCGGACGAGGAGCAAGGCGGCGCCGGCGATGTCGGCCAGTTTGTACGCGCCCGGTCCGGGTAGCTCGGAGTCGTGCCCCGCGTAGAGCCAGGTGTGCTCGAACAGGAGCGCCTGCTCGAGCGCGTGGAACGCCGGATCGGTGTACCGCCCGAGCGGGATGTCCGGCAGCGCCGGGAAGCCGTCCGGCGCCGCGCTGCGCGCCGTCTCGGCCGCCGACCGCTCGCGAAACAGGGCGAGATAGTCCGCGTCCACGGCGGCATCTTTGCATCACAACCGTTGTGAGGCAACGGTCCATAGTGCCAGACTCTGCACTCGATGCCGAGGGTGGTCGACGGGGACGAGCGCCGAGCCGAGCTGATCGCGGCCACCAGCGCCGAGATCGCCTCTCGCGGGCTGGCGAACGTCACGTTGCGCTCGGTCGCCAGGGCACGCGGATGGACGACGGGGATCGTCACGCACTACTTCGCCGACAAGCGCGAGCTGCTGATGGCGACGTTCCGCGAACGCGCCGACCGCGCGCGCCGCCACATCGAGGAGCAGGTGGCAACCGGAATCCCCCTCCTCGACGCGGCGGTCGACGCCGCGCTCCCGGTGGACGACGAGCGGATGCTCGACTGGCGCGTCTTCCTCGCGTACATGGGCGCGGCGATCGGGGAGGAGGAGCTCGACGCGCTGCTCCGCGACCGCCAGCAGCGCTACCACGACACGCTGCGGGAGGGCATCCTCGACGAGATCGGTGCCGGGCGGCTGCCAGTCGATGTGGATCCGGACCACGGTTCGACCCGGCTGTTGGCGACGCTGAACGGCGTGGCGACCTTGGCGGTGCTGACCCCCGACCGCTGGCCGCCGGCGATCCAGCGTGCGGTGGTCGCCGAGCACCTGGCGGCCCTCGGGAGGACACGGTGAGTGCGAGCAGCGACGGCGTCGTGCGCGATCAGGACGCCGCATGGGGCGACGAGTGGGACGCCGTCGTCGACGTGATCGTCGTCGGCAGCGGCGCCGCGGGTGGAGCTGCCGCGGCCACCGCTGCCGGTGCCGGTGCGAGCGTGCTCGTCCTCGAGAAAGCGGCGTTCACAGGCGGGACGACCGCCAAGTCGGGCGGCGTGATGTGGGTGCCCGACAACCCGGTGATGCGCGCCGCGGGCGTGAGGGACGACCGCGCCGGCGCGCTTCGCTACCTCGCCCGCACGGGGCACCCGACGCAGTACGACCCCGACCACGAGACGCTCGGTCTGCCGGCCACGACGTACCGCCAGCTCGAGGCCTTCTTCGACCACGGATGTGCCGTGCTCGACCGGCTCACCGAGCTCGGGGCGTGGGAGCTGGAGGCGGTCCCCTATCCCGACTACTACGCCGACCTGCCGGAGGACCTCGTCCCGATAGGACGGGTCATCCAGCCCACGTTCCCCCCGGGGTGGCGGCGCGGGATCGATCCCACCGGAGGCCAGCTGCTGACCGACGCCCTGTTGCGGGTGGCGGTCGAGCAGGGGGCCGCGATGCGGACCGACACCCGCGTCGCGCACCTCGTGCGCGACGACGCCGGGCGGGTCATCGGCGTCGAGGCGCGGGCCGGCGTGCGGACCGTGCTCTATGGCGCCCACAACGGGGTGATCTTCGCCTCGGGCGGCTTCCTCCACGACCGGGCGCTTGCTCGTGCCCACCTCCGTGGCCCGGTGATGGGCGGTGCCGCCGCCGAGTCGGCGACCGGCGACTTCGTCCGCATCGGGATCGAAGTCGGCACCCAGCTCGGGAACATGAGCCACGCCTGGTGGGACCAGGTCGCCGTCGAGCACGCGCTCACCGTGCCGTCGACGATCAAGGACGTCTGGTCGCCGTTCGGTGCGTCGATGCTGATGGTCGACAAGTACGGCCACCGGGTGGTGAACGAGAAGGCGGTCTACAACGAGCGCGGTCAGGTGCACTTCGTCTGGGATCCGAGCCGGTACGAGTACCCGAACCTGCTGCTGTTCTGGATCCTCGACCAGGCCGTGCTCGACGACCCGACGGCGTCACGATTCCGATGGCCGCTGCCGATGCCGGGCGAGCCGCTGCCGGACTTCGTCTTCTCCGCGCCCACGGTGACCGCGCTGGCGGACGAGCTGCGCCGCCGGTTGGCCCGCCTCGCGCCGCGCACCGGCGGGGTGGCGCTCGCCGACGACTTCGACGCCGCGCTGGCGGCCACCGTCGAGCGGTTCAACGGATACGCCCGCGCCGGTCACGACCCGGAGTTCCACCGCGGCGAGTCGCAGATCGAGCGGACGTGGGCCGGCGAGCCCAGACCCGGCCTGCCGAACGCGGCGCTGGCGCCCCTCGCCGACGAGGGACCGTACTACTGCGTGATCCTCGGGCCCGGCGCGCTCGACACGAAGGGCGGGCCGGAGATCGACGAGCACGGGCGCGTCCTCGGCGTCGACGGCAAGCCGATCCTTGGCCTGTACGGCGCCGGGAACTGCATCGCCTCCCCCGCCGGGCAGGCGTACTGGGGACCCGGTGGCACGATTGGCCCTGCGATCGTGTTCGGGGCGATCGCCGCCGAGCACGCCGTCGCCGCCGGCGCACGTCGGCCCCCAGAGATGCGGCAGGCTGCGCGGTAGGTTGACCGCGATGCAGGGGGACGTGGGGCACACGATCGCGACCGCCGTCCGGGAAGCGGCTGCGGCGCGCAACGGCCTGGCCGTCGCCGCGGCGCTGAACTGCATCGAGCCCGGCGAGCTGGCGGAGTTCTTCCACGCCAGCCTGGCGGCCGGCGTCG
>DASZOG010000235.1:0-7632 GCA_035550895.1 Acidimicrobiales bacterium | reverse complement strand
CCTCGTGATTGCGCGATTCGTCCTGTCCGGGCAGCCGCGATCGCGCAAACAGGTCAGTCGGCGGCCGTGGGGATCGGAGCGTCCTGACCGAGCGCGAACTTCACGTACTCCTCGCCGGTGTCCTCCCAGTCCTCGAACTGGATGACGCTCATCTCCTCGAACCGGCGGCGGAGCCACGACTCGTTGCGGTCGAGCAGGCCGAGCTTCTTGCAGTTCGGTACGATCTTCGAGAACAGCATCTGCTGGAACAGCGTCCGCGTGGGGTCCTTCAGGATCACCGGGACGATGTCCTTCGGGTTCACGTCCCAGCGCTCCCACACCTCCTGGCTGAGGAAGCGGTCGCGCATCCGGACGGCGGCCTCGAAGGCGAACTCCTGGCGGTCCTTCATCTCCGCGTCGGTCATGCCGTCGTAGACCTCCTTCAACGACAGCACGCCGAACGCGACGTGGCGAGCCTCATCGCTCATCACGTAGCGCAGCATCTGCTTGAGGAGCGGCTCCTCGGTCATCTGGTGCAGGAAGCCGAACGCGGCGAGCGCCAGGCCTTCGACCATCACCTGCATGCCGAGGTAGGTCATGTCCCAGCGGCTGTCGTTCACGATGTCGTCGAGCAGCGCCCGCAGGTGCGCATTCACCTGGTAGGAGCCGCCGAGCTTCTCCTCGATGTAGCGGGCGAAGACCTCGACGTGGCGGGCCTCGTCCATCACCTGCGTCGAGGCGTACAGCTTCGCGTCGTACCACGGCACGGTCTCGACGATCTTGGCCGTGCAGATCAGCGCGCCCTGTTCCCCGTGCATGAACTGCGAGAGCGTCCAGCGGCGCTGGTCGATACCGAAGCGCAGCCACTGGTCGTCGTCCCACGTCTCCAGCACCGTGCCGACGTAGTGGTTCGGGTCCAGGCCGGACGCGATCGCCGCCTGGTCGGCGGAGATGACCTTCTCCAGGTCGACGTCGGTGTCCCACGGCAGGTCGGTTGACGCGTTCCACTGGCCGGTCTTCGCCTTCTCGTACAGCTTGCGCAGTGCCGGACGGGCGAGCGAGTAGTCCCACGTGAAGATGGAGTCGGCGTTGTTCTTGACGACGTGCTCCACCTCGTCGACGTCGGTGTTCGTGATGGCGAGGATGGACTCGATGTCGTCGACGTCGGCGCGGCCGATGAGGTCTTCGGTCGTGGACATGTGTTCAGGGACCTTTCTGCGTGGGAGCGAACGCGGGCAGTACGAACGAACGGACGAAGCGGTTCGCCGACTCGGGATCGCCGAGGTCGACATAGCGGGAGGGGACGAGGAAGTACGTGACCACGAGACGGCTGAGCAGTTCGGCGAGCTCGGCGGAGCGCTCCTCGCCGATCCAGGCCGCGACACGCGGCGAGAGGTACGCCGACGCGGTCTGGAAGATGATCGGCAGGCCTTCGAACGACAGGCTGGCGGCGACGGAGCCCGGCTCGGAGGCGAGCATCACCTGCAGGTGCTGGTCCGCGCGCAGCTGGCGGGTCGACTCGACCACGACCCGCACGACGAAGTCCTCGAGCGAGTCGGCCTGATCCACATGGGACTCCAGCTCGTCGAAGAACTCGCTCGTCTCGCGGCGGCGGAGGGCGTCGAACAGCACGTCGCGGCCGCCAGGGAAGAGCCGGTAGAGCGTGGCCCGGGAGATCCCGGCCTCGACGGCGATGTCGTCGATCGTGACCTTCGACAGCCCCCACCGTTCGCAGCACTGCTTGGCCGCGTCGAGCACCCGCGCCTCGGCAGTTACCGCTCCGCCCGAGACGGACCCACCTGCCACAGCGACGCCCGGAGCTGCCCCCACCGTCACGAGATGAGACACTAGGACGTTTTTCGTCTCACCGTCAAGCAATGGAAGGTGCTCAGAGGATTCGTTCCAGCGAGATGTAGGGGACCGAGCTCGTGTACATGCCGGACGGGGAGGTACAGCCCCGACCGGAGCAGCCGTTCTCGACGACGTTCTCCCTGCGCCCGACCACGGACGGCCGGCGGTTGACGACCGGTACCCTCCCGCCCGCGCCCTGACGAGGCGTGGTGCGACGTGTGACGAGGGAGGTAATCGAATGACCGCGGACCCTTACGAGCGTGGCCTGCAGATCCGGCGCGAGGTGCTTGGCGACGAGTACGTCGACGCGGCGCTGCGGCGGGCGGAGACGTCGCCGTTCGGTACGGACTGGCAACGCTTCGTGACGGAGCACTGCTGGGATGCCGTCTGGGGCGACGCCACGTTGCCCCGCGCCACCCGCAGCCTGATCACCGTTGCGATGCTCGCCGTCCTCGGCCGGTCGCACGAGCTCGGCGCGCACATCCGCGGCGCCCAACGCAACGGCTGCACGCGGGAGGAGGTGCGCGCCGTGCTCATCCAGGCCGCGACGTACGGCGGTGCACCCGCCGGCGTCGAGGGCTTCCGGGTCGCCAACGAGGTCTGGGAGTGACCGGCGAGCGCAGCGAGCACGCTCGCCGGCGGGTTGTGTTCGCCGGCCTCGGCCGGATGGGCGTCCACCTCGCTCGCCATGTCGCGGGCGCGGCCCCGGATGGCGTCGCCGTGCTCGCGTACGACACCGCCGCGAGCGCCCGCGAGCGCGCGGCGGCCGCCGGAGCGAACGTCATCGCCGAGCTGCCGGCCGGGCTCGGCGCAGGAGACGTCGTCTGCCTCAGCGTGCCGGACGGCGCGGCCGTACGCGCCCTGCTCGCCGCGCTCGTACCGCGCCAGCCGCGCCCCGGCCTGCTCCTGCTCGACTTCTCCAGCGTCGCTCCGCGGGATGCCCGCGCGATCGCGGCCGAGCTGGCGACGGACCAGATCCGCTACGTCGACGCGCCGGTGACCGGTGGTGTGCTCGGCGCCGAGCAGGGCACACTGACCACGATCGTCGGCGCGGAGGCGGCTGACCTCGCGCCCGTGCGATGGATCCCCGAGTCGTTCTCGTCACGGGTCGTCCACGCCGGCGCAACCGGTGCAGGCGCGTTGCTCAAGACGCTGAACAACATGATCTTCAACGTCGCCTCGATCGCCGCCATGGAGGGGATGATCGTCGCCCGCCTGGCCGGCATCGCCGACGACGTGCTGCTCGACGTACTCAACCACGGCACCGCGGCGACGTACTTCTCGCAGGTCCGCTACCCGAAGTACGTGGCCACGCGCACGTTCGACGCCGGCATGCGCCTGGGACTCGTCGACAAGGACCTGCAGATCGCGCTCGACGCCGCCGGCGAGCTCGACTGCGAGCTCCAGCTGTGCACCACAGGCCGGGGGATGTGGGCCCGCGCCCTGGCGGAGCTCGGCCCGGACGCGGACACGACCCGGATGATGGACGTCGTCGCCCGCAGCTCCACGGGATCCGGGATCCTCGAGCTGTTCGACACCGTCCCCCGCTGACGGCCGAGCCGGATGAACCTCGGGAGAACTCGGTCGAGTATCGACCAGGACTTCCCGAGGATCGGTCTCACCCGCGCCGAGCGAGGCCGGTCGTATACGATCTCGGTCCGACCGCTGGCAGGAGGACACCCTTGGCCGCGCCCGCGCCCGACATACCCCGCGTCGGCTTCATCGGCCTCGGCATCATGGGCGCGCCGATGTCCGGCCACCTCGCCGCCGCGGGCTACCAGCTGACGGTTCACGACCTCGATCCCGGTCGATCCAACGGGATCCGGGAGCTGCACCCGGCAACCACGATCGCTCCCGACCCGGCCGCGGTCGGAGCCGCGGCGGATGTGGTGATCACGATGCTCCCCGACGGCGAGCAGGTCCGCCGGGTGGCACTCGACCAGCGGGGTCTGATCGAGACGATGGCGGCGGGCGCGCTGCTCCTGGACATGTCGTCCGCACAGCCGTGGTTGACGATCGCGACCGCACAAGCTCTCGCGGCGCGCGGCGTGGCGATGGTCGACGCGCCGGTCTCCGGTGCACAGTGGGGCGCCGAGCAGGCGGATCTGGTGTTCATGGTCGGCGGCAGTGCCGAAGACGTCGAGCGCGTCCGCCCGATCCTGGAGGTGCTCGGGCGCTCCGTTCACCACGTCGGCCCGCTCGGCAGCGGCCACATCATGAAGTGCATCAACAACACGATCACGGCGATGACCCTGCTCGCCACCGCCGAGGGTCTCGCGTTGGGCACGTGGGCCGGGCTCGACCCGGCAGCCGTCAACGACGTGTTGAACGAGTCGACCGGCGGTTCGTGGATCACCCGCCATCACATTCCGGCGCGGATCCTGACTCGCACGTTCGACGACCCGTTCAAGCTGGAGCTGATGCTCAAGGACATCAGCATCGCCACCCAATTGGCGCGCGATCTCGACGTGCCGCTTCCCTTCGCCTCGCTCTGCGAGCACACGTACCAGGCGGCCGACCAGCACGCCGGTCCGGGACAGAGCCTCAGCGAGCTGGTCCGGTGGGTGGAGCACACCACGGGCGTCGAGATCGCGCCTCATGACGGGTGGCAGGCACATCGTATATGATCTTGAGGGCCCTCTAGGAGGAAGGGACATGACGTCGGAGCGCAGGAAAGCCAAGGAGGTGCCGGCCGGGCCCGGCGCTCCCCGATCGAAGGCGGACCACGCGTACGCGATGATCCTCCAGCGTGTGCTCGATGGGCGCAGCGCGCCCGGCGACCGCTTGGTGATCGAGCAGCTGGCGCGCGAGATCAACGTCAGCGTCGTACCTGTGCGTGAGGCGATTCGCCGGCTCGAAGCCGAGGGGTACGTCACGTTCACGCGCAACGTCGGGGCGACGATCGCCGGTGTCGATCTCGACCGCTACCCCGAGACGGTCGAGGCGATCGCCATCCTCGAAGGGGCCGCGTTGGGACTCGCCGCACCGCACATCACCGCCTCCGACATCGCCAAGGCCCGGGCATTGAACGACGAGCTCGCTCGGAGCGTCGACAACCTCGATCCGGCCGAGTTCACGAGCACGAACCAGCACTTCCACCGCGTCCTGTTCGATCGCTGCCCGAACCGGCACATCCTGAGCATGGTCGTGCGCGAGTGGGCCTTGCTCGAGACCACGCGCCGCTCGGCCTTCACGTTCATCCCGGAGCGGGCGCGGGGCAGCATCGAGGAACACGAGCACCTGTTGCAGCTCATCGAGTCCGGCCGTTCGGGTGGCGAGATCGAGGCGTTCGCCCGGGAGCACCGGATGCGCACCGCACGTTCGCTGCTCCAGCATCTCGGCGACGAGATGGACACCGCGGAGCGCGCGACGTGAGGTTCCGCGCCGACCCGGCGTCGATCCGCGGCTCGATCGCACCGGTCGTCACGCCGTTCACGGCGGACGGCGAGGTCGACCTCGACGGCGTGCGTGGTCTGGTGCGCTGGCAACTCGACTCCGGGTCACACGGCATCTCGTTGGGAGGCTCCACCGGAGAGCCCAGCGCCCAGACCGTCGCCGAACGGATCGCGGCGATGCGCGTCGCCGTCGACGAGATCGCCGACCGGGTGCCGTTCCTCCCCGGCACCGGGACGGCGAAGCTCGACGAGACGCTGGAGCTCACCGAAGCGGCCCGCGCTGTCGGCGCGGATGCCGCGCTCGTGATCACGCCGTACTACTCCCGCCCCACCCAGGACGGCCTGTTCGCGTGGTACTCGATCGTCGCGGCGACGTTCCCGGATCTGCCGATCGTCCTCTACAACGTGCCGATCCGCACGGCGGTCGACGTGGCACCGGAGACCGTAGCCCGGCTGCGGCGTGCGCACGACAACGTCGTCGGCGTCAAGGAGACGACGAAGGACTTCGAGCACTTCTCACGCGTGCTCCAGCTGTGCGGCCGCGACACGCTCGTCTGGTCCGGCATCGAGCTGCTCTGCCTGCCGCTGCTCGCGCTCGGCGGTGTGGGGTTCGTCAGCGCAGTCACGAACCTCGCGCCGAGCGCCGTCGCCAGCATGTACGACCTGTACGTCGTCGGCGACACGGAGAAGGCGCTCGACATCCATTACGGGCTGCATCCCCTCGTCGACCTGATGTTCGTGGAGACGAACCCGGCACCGATCAAGAGCGTCCTCGCCAGAGCCGGACTGATCCGATCCGGGTACGTCCGCCCGCCGCTGGTCACGCCCGGTGACGCCGCGCGCCAGCGGATCGACGCGCTCCTGCTCGACGGCGCACCGATGCTCGACGGACCACTCGCTACCCTCGCCGCGTCGCTCGCGCAGTCGCGATGACCCCCGCCCCGGAGTCGCCTGACATGCCCACCACCGCTCCCAACATCGTCCGTGCCGCGTACGCCGAGCTCGTCGTCACCGACCTCGAGCGGGCGCGCTGGTTCTGGGTCGACATGCTCGGCTTCGTCCTCACCGCCGGCGACGACCACGCGCTCTACCTGCGCGGCTACGAAGAGACGACGCACCACAGCCTCGTGCTGCGGGAGGGGCCCGCGCCGGCCGCGGCCTGCCTGGCATACCGGGTCTGGGCGGCGGAGGACCTCGACCTCGCCGAGCGGTGGTACGCCGAGCGGGGGTGCACCGTCGAACGGCGGCCGGAGTGGGCGCTGCGCGGCATCGGCGAGGCGGTGCGCGTGGAGGACCCGCTCGGGTTCACCCTGGAGTTCTTCCAGGCGACGGACCGCACCGAGCGCCTGCTGCAGCGCTTCGAGCTCTACCGGGGGGCGTCGATCGCGCGCATCGACCACTTCAACATCTGCGTCGACGACCCCGCGGCGGCGTACGACTACTACGACGCCCTCGGGTTCCGCTGCTCGGAGACGATCGAGGACGACCAGCGGCTGTACGCGGCGTGGATGTACCGCAAGCCGAGCGTGCACGACGTGGCCTTCACCGGCGGGGCCAGCCCGCGCCTGCACCACGTCGGCTTCTTCACGCCGGAGGCACACCACATCCTGCGGTTGTGCGACCTGTTCGGGGCGATCAACGAGCAGGACCACATCGAGCGGGGACCGGGCCGGCACGGCGTGTCGAACGCGTTCTACGTCTACCTGCGCGACCCGGACGGCCACCGCATCGAGATCTACACCAGCGACTACTTCACCGGCGACCCCGACCACGAGACGTACCGCTGGGACGTGTCCGACGTCCGCCGCCGCGACTTCTGGGGCGCGGCGGTCGTCCCGAGCTGGTACGCCGAGGCAATGCCGATCCTCGACCTGCGCGGCGCGGTCGTCCCCGTGCGCGAACCGGAGACCGAGGACACCGAGGTCAAGGTCGGCGCCGACGGCTATCGCTGAGGCGCGCTGCCGGCCGGGCCCGACGAGAAGAGAACGCTTCGACGCCACAGCTCCCGAGCCGCGCCGACGAGGCGGCGGCGATCGTCCCGCTGGAGCAGCTGGCGATCGGCCCGCAGTGCGGGTCTCCAGCACGCATCACGGCAACGACATCTCCGAGGACGACCGGTGGCGCACGCTCCGGCCTCGTGGACGGCGTCGCCGACGATGTGTGGGGGAACGCCGGCACCTGATCCGATTGCGTAAGGGCACGGATGACGGACGCCAGGCGCGTCCGTACCGTGCGCGCATGGCTCAGACCCTGACGAACGACTCCCTGACCGTGGCCGCGACGCGGTCCGAACAGCTGACGAGCGCGTACACGCAGACGATGTCCGGCGTGGCCGGCACCGTGTCGGTGATCACCGCCACCTCCCAGGTCGACGCGCGGGCCGCCGCGCTGCAAGCGAAGCTCACTG
>DASZOG010000234.1:0-1936 GCA_035550895.1 Acidimicrobiales bacterium | reverse complement strand
AGCCGCCGGTTGATGACCCGCACCGCGGCGGTGTGCTCCCAGCCGGCCACGTCACGGTCGAGGTCCTTGCGGATCTCCGCCGCCTCCTCCGGCTCCAAATCGTCCTCGGGGGTGAGGACGCCGCGGATGAGCGCGCCGTCGCCGAACGCCTTACCGGCGGCCCGGTCCCCCGCGATCGTGGTCCCGAGGGACTGGCGGGCCACGGTGATCGGGGACATGCCGCGCAGCCCGTCCATGCACGGTCCGGGGATGTGCGTCATCGTGCGGGCCGTCAGCACCTCCGTGGTGCCGTCGGTCAGCGTGACGCGGAAGAACTTCCCGCCCGGCGGACGCGGCATGTTCGACTGCGGCATCCACTGCTCGACGGCCACGGACAGCGGGTGGATCGGCTCCAGGGCGTACAACGCCCCGGCCATGTTGTACCGGTGCAGCAAGAACGCGTTGCCGTGCAGCAGCAAATGCCACAACACGGTCTCTTTCCACTCGAACGGCGTCGGACCGTCCACGCCGCCCGGCTCGTCGAGGAACGACTTGGTCCGCTGTCGCGTCACGCCGTCGACGTCCCGCACGGTGCGCATCGGCAGCGTCCCGACGGTGCCGGCGACCAGGCTCACAGCGCGGTAGACGGCCGAAATCCCGAGCGTGGTGGCCTCGGTTACCTCCACCCCGGCGTACACCGGCGGAGCCCAGCCGAGGTGCTGCACGAGCGCAGGGTCGCCCACGGAGTACTGCGCCGTCTCCCGACGCTTCCACGGCCACCACTTCACCACGGCATCAGCGTAACCCCTACCCCCTACCCGTATCGTGAGGTCATGGCCGACATGCTGGTGGAGCTGAACAAGGCGATCGACGCGGCAGGCCTGACCGACCCGCGGTTCGCGGCGACGATCGAACTCGCCCGCCAGTACGCCGAACTCCTGGACGAGGTCGGCGTCGAGGAGCTACCGAAGGTCGGCCCGCTGCTGCTGTCGGCGCTGGACAAGCTCGGCCTGACCGCGACGGGGAAGCTGGCGAAGGGCGGTGAACCCGATGCCGGCAAGCCAGCGAACCCGCTCGACGAGCTCCGACGCAAGCGCGAGCAGCGCAACGCCTCCTGAGATCCTCGGCTCGACCGTCCCCAGGCTGTGGACGCCGCCGCTGCGCGAGCTAACGCCGGAGACGTCGTACGGCTTCGACGTCATCGACTTCGCCCGCGACGTCGTCGGGATGCCACTCGACCCGTGGGAGGAATGGGCGGTCGTCCACGCCGGGGAGCTGCTGCCCGACGGCCGGCCCCGGTTCCGGATCGTGCTGATCCTCGTCGCCCGCCAGAACGGCAAGACCACCTTGGCGAAGGTGCTGGTGCTCTACTGGCTGTTCGTCGAGATCGTCGGCGCGATCCTCGGCACCAGCACCGACCGCTCGTACGCAAAACGGACATGGGCGCAGGTGTGCGAACTCGCCAAGGGCAACGAGTGGCTGTCCCAGCGCCTCGGCCCCAAGGCGGTACGCCTCACCCTCGGCGAAGAGTCGCTGACCACCCTCGACGGCGCGGAGTACACGTTCGCCGCGAACAACGGCAGGGCCGGACGGTCGATGACGCTGGCCCGGTGGCTGTGCGACGAGCTACGCGAGCACGACAGCTTCGACACCTGGGACTCCGCGCTCAACGCGATGAACGCCGTCAGCCACGCCCAGGTCTTCGCCATCTCCAACCAAGGCTCCGACGCGTCGGTGGTGCTGGACTCCATCCGCGACAGCGCGTTGGAGTACATCGAGACCGGCGAGGGAGACCCGCGCGTCGGTCTGCTCGAGTGGTCGGCCCCGGACGGATGCGACCCGACCGACCCGGCCGCTCTCGCCGCGGCCAATCCGAACCTCGGCCGGCGGCTCGACGTCGACGCGCTCGTCGGCGCAGCCATGCGCGCCAAGAAAGCCGGCGGACTCGAACTGTCCG
>DASZOG010000233.1:0-1559 GCA_035550895.1 Acidimicrobiales bacterium | reverse complement strand
TGGGCCGATGACCGGCATGTCGATCGAGTAGTGCTCGCCGGCGAACGTGCACCGACCGGCGTCGAACAGCTCGCGCACGATCTGCATCGCTTCGCGATACCGGCGGGCGCGCACGGGCGGCGGCGGGTAGTCGAACCCCATCGCCCGTACCTCCGGTTCGAGCCACCCTGCGCCGAGGCCCGCTTCGAACCGGCCGCCACTGACCCACTGCATCGTCAGGCTCGCCTGGGCGAACTCGACCGGCGAACGGAACAGGTTGTTGGCAAACGACGACGTCAGGACGACTCGCTCCGTCACCTGCGCCATCGCCGACAGCGCCACCCACAGGTGCGGGTAGGCCGACGTGCGGAAGAGGTGATCGGAGCAGCCGACGCCGTCGAACCCGGCGGCCTCGGCGGCACGTGCGAACTCCCGCGGGTCGACCGTGGCCGAGGTGTACAGCGCGACCAGCTCGACGGTCATGCCGCATACTTACTAGAGTCGCTCCACAGTTTCGCGCACAGGTCCGCACGGATCGTGGAGGAAGGCATGTCTCCGATCAGCGCGCAGGGGAACCCGACGACGACGGTCGACGGCCGCCCGTACCTCGTCGGCGGGCGCTGCGGCGAGTGCGACACGCACGTCTTCCCCGCGCAACGTGGCTGCCCGCGCTGCGGCGGCAGGATGGCAGACGTGGCTCTGCCTCCGACCGGACGGGTGTGGAGCTGCACCGTGCAGCGCACGCAACCGAAGCCGCCGTACCGCGGTCCGGCCGAGTTCGTCCCGTTCGCCGTCGGCTACGTCGACCTCGGTCCGGTGATCGTCGAGACTCGCCTCGAGGGGCGGGACGTGGCGAGCTGGCGGATCGGCGACGACGTCCAGCTCACCTTCCCGCCCGCCGCCGGCGATGACGAAGCGGGTCCGACGTTCTGGTTCGAGCCCGCCACTCGCGAGGGCAGCACACGATGAACGTCTCGATCGTCGGCGTCGGCCTGCACCCGTTCGGGCGGTTCGACATCAGCGGCCGCGAGATGGGCTTGATTGCCGCCCGCGCGGCGCTCGCCGACGCCGGCATCGGCTGGGAGGACGTCCAGTTCGCCGCCGGCGGCAGCCGCGACAGCGGCCACGCCGACGCCCTCGTCAGCGAGCTCGGCATGACCGGCGTGCCGTTCGTCGGCGTCTACAACGGCTGCGGCACGGGCGGCAGCGCGCTCCTCACAGCGGCGCAGGCGATCGAGTCGGGCGCGGCGGACGTCGCGCTTGCCGTCGGCTTCGACAAGCACGCTCGCGGCGCGTTCGGCTCGGATCCCGCGGCCTACGGGCTACCGGACTGGTACGCCGAGGCCGGCCTGATGGTCACGACGCAGTTCTTCGCGCTCAAGCTGCAGCGGTACCTGCACGACCACGGCCTCGACGCTGCGCTGCTGGCCCAGCTGGCGGCGAAGGCGCTGCACAACGGGTCGCTCACACCGCACGCGTGGCGGCGCATGGCTCGTTCGGCCGAGGAGATCGCCGCCGCCCCGATGGTCAACGACCCGCTGACGACGTACATGTTCTGCAGCCCGAGCGAGGGCGGCGCG
>DASZOG010000232.1:0-6011 GCA_035550895.1 Acidimicrobiales bacterium | reverse complement strand
AACCCGATGCCGTCGGTATGGCCCGCCATCACGTCCCTCCCCCGTAGGCCCGGTCGAGCCCGTACTTGCCCGGGTTCATGATGTTGTTCGGGTCGAGCGCCCGCTTGATGTCGAGCATCACGTCGTAGCCGCGGCCCAGCTCCTGCGGAACGAGGTCGACCTCGCCCTCTCTGCACGAGCCGTGGCACGCGCTGATCGACCCGTTGTACTTCAGGGCGACGGCAGCGATGTCACGCTTCGCCTGCACCCACAGCGCCCAGGCCTCGTCGCCGAGCTGTTGCTCCCAGATCCCGACGTCGATCTCGGTCAGGTAGTCGACGCCCGTCGCCGTGTTCGTGTACGCGAACATCCCCCAATCGTCGAACACGTCGGTCTTGCTGCGCAGGTCGGCGACGATCGCGTGCCACTCGCGCGTGACCGCCGGCAGGTCCGTGTAGTTGATCGAGGCGTCCTCGCAGTGCCAGCTCATCGGCACCACCTGGCCCGCCTTCGTCCGCCCGTGCAAGGGAGTGGCGTAGCGGTCGTGACGGGCCGCCCAGTCGCCCTCGGAGATCTCGTCGCCCAGGTAGCGCGCGCCGTGGTCGCGGGCGATCCGCATCAGCCGCCGGCCGCCGGCGCGGACCTCGTCCTCCCATCCGTACAGGACGGCGCACACGAGCGCCTTCACGTCGCCGGGCTGGGGGATGTAGGCCTCGTCGTCCCGTCGCAGATAGGCGACCTTCCACTCGTCGAACAAGACGGCGCCGGCGAACGTCGCCACGCCGGCGCGGGCGAGCGCGCCGGTGCAGCGGTAGGCACTGTCGTAGTCGGCGAAGGCGAAGAACGGCGACAACTCCGCCTCCGGCTTGGGGAACAGCTTGAGCGTCGCCCTGGTCGCGATCCCGAGCGTGCCCTGGTGCCCCATGAACAGGTGTTTCAGCTGGTAACCGCTCGAGCTCTTGGAGATCTTGTGGCCGATGCCGTCGCCCACGTGCATGACGTCGCCCGTGGGCAGGACGTGGTCGAAGCTGAGTACGAGGTCGCGGGTGTGCCCGTAGCGCGAGCCGATCAACGACCAGCCGCTGGTGCCGATGCGGCCGCCGACGAGCGAGCACGGGTACGAGGCCGGGGTGTCGGGGTAGATCAGTCCGTGCGTGCCGAGCTCCTCGTTGAGCTTGAGCATGTTGATCCCGGTGCCGACGGTGCACGTGCGGTTGGCGAGGTCGATCTCGTGGACTTGGTTCAGCCGCTTGACATCGATGACGATGCCGTGGCGGAGCGGGACGGCGCCGTCGGTGAGCCCGGTGCCGCCGTCGCGCGGCACGATCGGGACACGCATCTCGTTGGCGACGCCGACGATCGCGGCGACGTCCTCCGTGCTCTCGGGCAACGTGACCGCGTCGGGTACCCGTTCGGACCACCGGTGCACGGGGAACGGCGCGGGCACCCGCGCCCGGTTGTAGCGGTCGGTCTTCGACGTCAGCACCTGGTCAGGGCGGAGCACGCTGAGCAGCGCAGCGACGACCTCGTCCAGGCGCTCGGCGGCCATCGTCATGGCGTCGTCCCCCGGGACCCCCCGACCTTGATGCCGAGCGATTCGGCGAGCAGCTCGTGGAGATCGACGACGTCGATGTCGCGGGCCGCGCCCGCGGCAGTCAACGGGCGCTCTGACCAGGGGCACGCGCTGACGAGGGTGTCGACGCCGAGCGCCGCGGCCTGCTCGACGCGCCGTCCGCTGATCTGGGCGGTGAGCTCCGGTTTCTCGACGGCCAGCCCACCACCGGCGCCAGAGCAGTAGGACCACTGCGTCACCCGGTCTACGTCGGTGAACGACAGCCCGGGGATCGCTCGCAGGATCTGGCGCGGCTCCTCCCAGATCCCTTTCCGCTTGTTCAGCCGGCACGGGTCGTGGTACGTGACGGCCCGCTCGATGGCGACGTTCGGCGTCAGGCGCCCGTCGCGGATCATCTCGGCGAACAGCTCCACGACGAGCACGACTTCGATGTCGAAGTCGTCGCCGAAGTACCGCGGGTAGTCCTCGGTGAAGCTGATGTAGTCGTGTGGATCGAGCACGAGCACCCGTCTCGCGCCCACCGCGCGCCAGTCGGCGAGGTTGTGCTCGGCGAAACGGCGGGCCTGCTCGACGTACCCCATCTCGGACGCAGGGCCGCCGCAGCACCACTGCTCGGCCATCAGGCCGAAGTCGTAGCCAGCGAGCTGGAGGATCTGAGCGACGGCCCGCGGAACCGACGTGCGGTAGAAGGCCGCCTCGCAGTCGACGAACAGGATCGACTCACCGCCGACTGGGATGTCGAGTCCGTCGGCCCAGTCGCGGACGCGTTCCTGGCTCACTTGCCCGGCAGCGAGGACCGGCTCGTGGGTCAGCTCGTTCGTCAGCGCGTTCCACCGCTGCCACTGAGGCTGGTGAACACCGGTGTCGACGGCCAGCGCTCGCACTGCCTTCACGACGTCGACGGTGCGCGTGCGGAAGCGGTAGAAGTCGCCGGTGAACAGCGTGTTCGGGCAGCGCAGCTCGCAGGCCCCGCACTGCGTGCAGTTCACGTAGTCGCCGGCGATGTCCTCGATGTCGAGCTCACCGCGTTCCATCGCCACGACGTTGGCGTGGAAGGCCGTGGGGCTCCACGTCTCGTTGCGGCTGACCTGGACGACGGGGCAGACCTCGCGACAGAACTTGTGGCCCGACGAGAAGCAGTTGTACGAGGCGTTGCGCCACTCGGCGAGGAACTCGGCGGTGCGCTGGTCACGCCCGGGGATCGTCGGCGCTTCGACGGCGACGGCGTCGGGCAGCGCCGCCCAGTCGACGGAACGTGCCACCCCGGCTCCGGGCGTGAACGGCTCATCGAGAGCACGGGCGACATCCCCTCGCTTCGTGTCGGTCATCGGCTCTTCACCCCCACAACGACGCAGCACCCGTCCCCCGTGGCGCGACGCTAGCCAGCGCGCAGATCGGCCTCGCGCGGTGGACGATCCCGACGGCCTGGGTGCCGACACGGAGCGATCACTGGCCGATGCGGCCGTCGATCCGCTCGCGCAAGAGGTCGGCGCGGCCCATGTGGCGGGCGTACTCCTCGATCATTCCGACCAGCACTTCGCGTAGCGACATCTGCCCTCCACCGCTGCCGTGCTGATTCAGTGGATCGTCGCCGGTGATGTCGAGGCTGGGCGCCTCGGCCACGAACCGCGTGGCGAAGTCCACCTCGCCTCGCCACGCGTCCCAGGCCGCGGCGACCACTCGGGGGTCGGGAACGGCACCGTCGAAGTCGCCGTCACGGTCGGTGTCGGAGCAGAACAGCCGGGGCACGTCGGCTCGTCGGCTCGTCGCCATGCCCGCGATCATCGCCGCGGGCACACGGAACGTCACCGCGGCTTCCGGGCTCGCCAACTCCGTATCGATCGTCCAGGTGTCCGCCATGTCTCGCGACATTCGGGCGACGTCAGAGGAGCTGGACCACGTCGACGAAGACGACGCGCCGGCGGAGCTCAGCGACCGTGGCCGCCGGGCCCGGCGTGTCGACACCGAAGCGCTCGGGCTCGATCTCCCGCACGACGACGCGCCGCGGTCCGTTCTCTGACGGGACGGGGATCGCCACGGCCTGCCCGAGCCCGCCGCGCGCCGGGCCGGCGACGCGCTGCCAGGCCTCGACGTCGGAGGCCGCGTCGAGCATCGTGAGATCCCCCGGCAACGAGTTCACCGCTCCGCCAGCCGGGCCCCGCCACGCCTCGATCCACACCTCCACCTGGTTCGGCAGCTGGCCGCCGGGACCGAGCCCGGCGAGCGTGACCGTCACGAGCGAGCTCTCCCGGCGCACGGTCAGCGTGCGGTCCGGCAGGAGTTGCAGGAAGTCACTGCGCACGACCTGCGAGAGGTGGTGCCCGTCGACGCTCACCGGCTGGTAGCGGCACAGCGCGAGGTCGACGAACGGCATGTAGGACGAGTTGGCCAGGGGGCCGAGGTCGACGTCAGCGATCCACCCGCCGTCCGGATCCGGCCAGGGCGCGAACGGCAGCACCGCGACCCGGCGACCCGCCTCCGGCAGTGTCTGGACAGCGGGCGGACCGGCGAGTGGCCCGGCCTCGGCCGGCGTGATCCAGTGCACGGCGTCCGGCGTCACCCTGGCCGGGTCTCGCCCTGCCTGGCTGAGGAATGCCCACGAGACGCGAGGCGGGAACGGCTCCGTGCTCGCGACCACACCGAGCAGCTCACCCTCTCCGGACGCGAACCACCCGGGCGCCATGTGGATCCGGACGATGCCGCCTCTCCGGACGTGACGCCACTCCTGCCAGCCCGCCACGGGCGGTCCCCCTTCCCAGCGGAACGCTGGCACCACGGCGCGCACCGCCGGGGCGGGTGGCCGGGCGGAGCTGGGGACGTCGACGACCATCGCCGGCCCAACGACAGTGAAGGCGCCGGGGTCGGCGGCCAGCAGCGCCTGGTCGAAGTACTCCTGGAAGCGGCTGACGACCGTCGCGGTGTAGGCGATCGTCCGGCGACGGGTGTCCCCCATCTCATGGCGAGCCTGCGCCGGGTGAAGTCCGCTCGACGGGATCGTCACCGAAGCGACCGGAGCTGATCGGGTGTCGATCGCCGCCGGCGCGTCGCCCCACTCTCGCCACTGGGCAGTCACGTCGAGCCGGGCGGTGCTGGCCCGGTCGATCACGATCGAGTCGAGGCGGGTGACGGTCACCGTCGTGTCGCCTGGCGCCCGATGCACACCGACGCTGCCTCGCGGGACTGCGAGCGGCCGTTGCACAGCGTGCACGAGCTGGACCTGCCGCGCCGGGGTGACGTGCGCCTGGCGTCCCTGGCGCACTGCGTCGAGCACCTGCATGGCAACGGTCGGGTCACTGGGCCAGCCCGGCAGCGCCAGCTGCGCGAGGTCCTCCTCGGCGGGCGCCGACGACAGCTCGACCACGGCCTCGCCCGCAGGCGGGAGCGTCACCGTCACCGTGCCACCGGCCTGCAGCACCGCGGTCATCTCCCCACGGCGCACCTCGAGCACCGCCGGTGCGAGCACGTGCGCCTCGGTGCCGGCCGGCGCCCACTCCGCGGACGCGGAGCCCACGCCGGTTAGACGCGCGACCCACCGATGCGCCAGCGGATCGGGTAGCCACCGCGGCAGCGCCGGATCGGGCCCGGGCGAATCGTCGCCGATGAGCAGCGGCATCGCCCGGCGGGCGAGCTCCCACGAGGCCTCCGGGCTCAGCTCGTCGAACAGCCCGTGCTGCTCGGCCAGCTCGACGCTCACGGGCGGGGCGGCGAAGCGGCGCCGCCGGATGGGCGGGTACGGATCGACGACGCGCGCGGGTGGGGGCAGGAACTCCTGCGGGATCTTCGGGTCCGGCGGTTCGGGCGGAGGACCGCCGAGGCTGCGCACGACGAGCCGTTCGGCGCCCTCGCCGGGGCCGAGCTCGATCTCGCTGAGCAGGACCGGAGCCGGCACCGGCTCGACCCGACCGTAGGCGATCGGCCTGGTCGCCAGTGACGCGCTCGCGTCCCCGTCGAGGTCGGCGACCGACAGGCCGCCGCCGGCGAGATCGGCGGCGCGGATCCGCAGGCGGTACTCGCGGCCGAAGCGCAGCGCCGGTAACGGCGGGACCACCGCGAACCGCCACGCCAGCTCCGTCGCCGGGCGGGGCGCAGTGCCGTTCCCGGTCGGGGAAGGGCGGGCGACGGCGAGGCTCCACCCGTCCCACCGGGCGACGACCTCGTCCCCGCCGAGTCCGCCAGCCACGGCGACCATCGCGTCGGGTTTGAGTTGACCCTCCTCGCGGATGAAGCCGTCGCCGCCGTCGAGCGCACGGCCGCTGATCTCGTACCGCGACCGGCGGGAGCACAGCGAGCGCCACGGGGGGAACGCGGGCAGCAACTCGCCCACCGGGCCGTCGTCACGCACGTCGAGGCGGTAGCCGAGCAGCAGGTCGTCCGCGTGCAGCTCCGCGCCGTCGGCGGAGCCGGCGGGGCGCCGGTCGAGCCTGGCGCGCAGGTCGCTGGCGCGCCGAGAGCGCACCAG
>DASZOG010000231.1:0-4093 GCA_035550895.1 Acidimicrobiales bacterium | reverse complement strand
AGGGACGACGCGATCACCCTCGAATCCTGGCGCACGTGCTCGGGCGCGTCCTCGGCGATGACCTCGCGGCCGACAGGAGCAGCAGCGGATGGCGGCGTGCAGGCATCGTTCCCCCCTCGTCCCACCTGACGCGAGGTCAGTCGCCGCCGGACACTAATCGCCTCGATCAGTCGTGGCGCTTGAGCCCCGAGCCGGACGTCGGCACCTGCCCTGGCTCGGCGATGGTGGCGCTGCCCAGCCGCGGCGGGCCACCCGAACGTGTCGGGCCCGCCGTGTACCGTGAGCGAGGTGGCGAGGACGCAGCGTGCAGCGACCGTGCGCGGCACCGCCGCGGCCAACGGCGCCGGCAAGCTGGCTGCGAGCGTGGCGGCTCGCATCGTGGACGACGTCGCCGGGAGGGGCTGGCCGGTCGGCGAGGTCATCGGCTCCGAGGCCGAGCTGCTCGAGCGCTACGGCGTGAGCCGCGCGGTGTTCCGCGAGGCGGTCCGGCTCGTGGAGCACCAGCACATCGCCAGCATGCGGCGCGGGCCCGGCGGTGGGCTGGTGGTGACGGAGCCCGATGTCGCGGCCGTCATCGACGCCGCCGTGATCTACCTCCTGCGCGTCGGCGCCCGTCTGGACGAGCTGTTCGAGGCCCGGTTGGTGATCGAGGAGATCGTCACCGAGGTCGCCCCCGAGCGGCTCGACGAGCCGGGGATCACCAGCATCCGCGCCCAGGTCGAGGACGAGGCGGCGGGCCGCATCGTCGACCAGCGCGCCCTGCACACGCTGCTCGCCCGCCTCACCGGCAACCCGGCGCTCGAGCTGTTCGTGGAGATGCTCAGCCGCCTCTCCGTCTTCTACTTCGGCGACATGAGCGAGGTGCCGCACGCGACCGTCGGGGCGGTCGGGGTGGCGCATCGCAAGATCGCCGAGGCGGTGTGCGCCGGCGACGGCGGCCTGGCGCGGCGGCGGATGACGACCCACCTGCGGGCGGAGGCCGAGTTCATCCGCTCGCGGCGCAACACCCGGCAGGCCCTGAACCCCGCCGCCGCCATCCGCGGCCGCGAGGGAGGCAAGCGCGCCGAGGCGGTTGCCCGTGCGATCTTCGGCCAGGTCGTCGAGCAGGGCCTCGAGCCCGGCACGTTCCTCGGATCCGAGCCCGACCTCATCTCCGAGCACGAGGTGAGCCGGGCGGTGCTGCGCGAGGCGGTCCGCCTCCTCGAGCACCACCAGATCGCGGCCATGCGCCGCGGCCCCGGCGGCGGGCTGTTCGTCGTGCCCGAGGACGTGACGGCGGTCTGCGACGTCATCGCGGTGTACCTCGAGCGGCACGGGGTGCAGGCCCGGCACCTGGCCGAGATGCGCGTCGGCGTCGAGCTCGCCCTGGTGGACCTCGTGCTCGCGCGACCACGCGAGCAGGTCGAGGCGCGGCTGGTCGAGGCGTTGCGAGCCGAGCAGGAGGCGCCGTTCGAGGAGGTCGTGGACGTCGTCCACGACCTGCACACCGCGCTCGCGTCGCTCGGTGGGAACCTGGTCCTCGAGCTGCTGGCGCGGATCCTGATCCGGCTGACCCGCCTGCAGGAACTCCAGCGGCCGGCCAGGGTCCGGCGTGCGATCCGCACCGAGCTGCACCGCACGCACGCCGGCATCGGCGAGGCGCTCGTCTCGGGCGACCGCGACCTGGCGCGCCACCGGCTCAGCGAGCACCTGCAGGTTCTGGCGGAGGTCGCGCGCTAGCGACGCGTTCTCCAATGGGGATGCTGTATTGCGTGCAGCATCCGAGGCGGCGGGCCGAGCTCGAGGCACGAGCGACCACCGAGGTGCGCCATCGCCTCCACTTCGTCGGCGCCCACCGACCTGATCATCGTTCGTACGCGGTCAGGTCGACGGCCTTGACGGTGGCCCACACGGCGGTGCCCGGCGCGAGGTCGAGGTCGGCGACCGCGGCGGGGGTCACCTCGGCGGTCGCCGGGACGGGACCGGCGAGCGTGACCCGGACGCGGTCGCGGTCTGCCTCGAGGTCGGCGACCGTGGCGGACCAGGTGTTGCGTGCGCTGCTGTCGGGCTCGTGGCGGTGGAGCGCGATCGCCTGGGGACGGATCGAGATGGCGACGTCGGGCCCGGGGACGGGGTCGGCAAGGGTGAGCTGCGCGCCGGTGTCGAGGCGGACCGTGTGCTCCCCCGTGGCGGTGGCGTGCAGGAGGTTGATGCCGATGAGCTGGGCGACGTAGTGGGTGCCAGGGCGGGCCACGATCGTTCCCGGGGTGCCGGACTGCGTGACATGGCCGTCCTCGATGATCACGAGCCGGTCGGCGAGGACGATGGCGTCGACCGGGTCGTGCGTGATGAGCAGCCGGGCACCGGCGAACGTGGCGAGGTGGCGGCGCAGCTCGGTGCGGATCTGGAGACGGGTGCTGGCGTCGAGGGCGGCCAGCGGTTCGTCGAGGAGCAGCAGTCGGGGGTCGGTGGCGAGCGCGCGGGCGAGGGCGACACGCTGTGCCTGGCCGCCGGAGAGCGTGCGCGGCTTGTCGCCGGCGTGGCCGCCGAGCTGGAACCGGTCGAGCCACTCCTGGGCGCGGGCCCGGGCATGAGCCCTGTCGAGCCCGCGGGAGCGGAGGCCGAAGGCGACGTTGTCGAGGGCGGTGAGGCGGGGGAACAGCAGGTAGTCCTGGAACACGACGCCGATCGGCCGCTGCTCGGTCGGGACGAAGGTGTCCGTGGCTGCGTCGTCCAGGGTGATGCCGTCGAGGAGGAGCCGGCCGCGATCGATCGGCCGCAGCCCGGCGATCGCCCGCAGGACGGTGGTCTTGCCGGCGCCGTTGGGGCCGAGCAGGGCGACGACCTCGCCGTCGTCGACGTGGAGCTCGATGTCGAGGTGGAAGTCGCCGAGACGGACCTCGAACGCGGCGTCGAGCACGTCAGCCCGGCTCAGACGGCGAGCCACCGGTCGCGCAGCGGCACCAGCACGCCGAGCGACACGGCGATGAGCACGAGCGAGAGGGCGATGGCGGCCTCTCGGTCGGACTCGAGGGCGAGGAACACGGCGAGCGGCATGGTCTGGGTCCGGCCCTGGAGGTTGCCGGCGAAGGTCACGGTAGCGCCGAACTCGCCGAGGGCCCGAGCCCAGCACAGCACCGCTCCGGCGATGATCGACGGGGCGGCGTGGGGCACCGTGACGCGGCGGAACACCGTCCAGCGGCTCGCGCCGAGCGTCGCCGCCGCGTCCTCGTAGCGCGTGTCGGCCGACCGCAGCCCGGCCTCGACGGTGATCACGAGGAACGGCATGGCGACGAACGTGTTGGCGACGATCACACCCCACGTGGAGAACGGCAGCAGGAACCCGGTCGAGTCGTAGATCGGGCCGCCCAGCAGGCCCCGGCGTCCGAAGGCGAACAGCAGCGCAGCGCCGCCGACGACGGGGGGCAGCACCATCGGCAGGAGGACGAGGGCACGGACCAACGAGCGCCCGGGGAACCGGGTGCGGGCAAGGGCCCACGCGAGCGGGATCCCCAGCACGAGGGCGATGCCCGTGGCGGCGAACGCGGTGCTGAGGCTCAGCCGGAGGGCGTCGCTGACGACCGGCCGACGGACGAGAGCATCGAGGTCGGTCCACGGTGCGCGCTGCAGCAGCGCGACGAACGGCAGCGCGACGCCGGCGACGGCCACGGCCGCGAGGGGGACGATCAGCCACGGGGCCCGCTGCCGCCGTGCCCGCCTCGCGATCGGTCGCCGCGTCGTCACGGGCTGTCGAACCCGTAGGACCGGAGGATCTCCTGGCCCTCGTCGGACAGCACGAACTCGACGAACGCGTCGGCGACGTTCGCGTTGGCGGCGTCGCTGAGCGCCGCGATCGGGTACGTGGCGGTCACGTTGTCGTCGGCCGGGATGTCGACGCCCTCGACGGCGTCCCCGGCGGCGATGACGTCGGTGACGTAGACGATCCCGGCATCGAGCTCACCGGCCTCGATCTTGGTGAGCAGCGCGCGGACATCGGGCTCGTTCGAGTCGATCGAGGGGGTGACGTCGGCGTTGGACAGGGCCTCGCGCCCGAACTCGCCGCAGGGGACCTCCTCGGCGCACAGACCGATCAGCAGGTCGGCGTCGGCGAAGT
>DASZOG010000230.1:0-3795 GCA_035550895.1 Acidimicrobiales bacterium | reverse complement strand
CGGCATCGCCCCGTGGTAGAGCCCGAGCGTGACGCCCGAGTAGTAGGGGTGCAGGAGCGAGCCCTGGCCTTCGACCCAGAGCAGGTCGCCGCGGCTCGCCCCTTCGACGACGAGGCGCTCCGCGGCGCCGGCCACGAAATCCGCGACGACGGCGTCGACGGAGATCCCCCAGCCGGCGATCGCGATGCCGGTCTGGCCGGTCGGAACGAACACCGACGCGAGCCCGCGCCGGCGAGCCTCCAGGTCGAGCTCGAGCGCCATCGTCTTCTTGCCGATCGCGCAATCCGAGCCCACGGTGTGGACGACAGTGGCCCCGTGCGAGAGGTTCGCGCCGGTCGGGACGCCGACGTGCTCGGGCGGCCGCCGCAGGTCGCGGAGCTCCACCCGGTGGCGGCGCGCCGCCGCGGCGATCTCGTCGTCGTCCGCCAGGAACGTGTGCATGCCCGCCTCGACGTCCATACCGTTCGAGATCGCGGTCAGGAGGATCTGCCGCCACGCCGGGTCGAGCACCCCGCCGGTGGGCGCGACGCCCACGATCGCGGTTGTCGGCCCGAAGCACAGCGAGTCGGCGACCCGCGCGACGATCGGAATCCCCTCGTACGTCTCCCCAGCTCGTGTCGAGTCGAGGATCGCGACGGTCGGGTCGGGCGCGTAGCGCACGACTCCCCGCATCGTCTTTCCGTGGTGGGGGTCGGCCGAGTGACCCTCGGCGACGATCAGGTAGCGCTTTCCGCCCCCGGGCGTCATCGCGCGACGACGCCGAGCCCGGGCCGCTCGGACGGGAGCTGCACGCCGTCGACCAGCTCGACCCCGTCCCACGGATCCTCGGCCAGCAGGATGTTCCCGTCGAGGTCGACGTGGTCGCACAGGCTCGCGACCGGGCACGCCGCGGCGATTCCGAGCGTGGACTCGACCATGCAGCCGATCATCACGCCGAGGCCGAGCGCGCGGGCCGCGTGGACCATCCGCATCGCTTCGCGGATGCCGCCGGATTTCGCGAGCTTGAGGTTGACGCCGTGCGCGCGCTCCGCGCACGCCGCGACGTCTTCGAGCGTGTGGCAGTCCTCGTCCACGTAGATCGGGAGCTCGGATCGCCGCTTCAGCTCCGCGCCGCCCGGGTCGCCGGCAGGCAGTGGTTGCTCGACGTACTCGACGCCGAGCCGCGCGAGCTCCGGTACCGCGTCGAGTGCCTCCTCGAGCGACCAGAACTCGTTCACGTCGACCTGCAGCGGGACCTCCGTCACCTTCCGGACGGCACGGACGCGCTCGACGTCCAGGCCGTCCCGTCCGCCGAGCTTGAGCTTCAGACGCAGGAAGCGCTTGCCCGTGGCCTCCGCCCGCGTGGCCATGTCGTCCGGGTCGCCGAGCCAGATCGTGTACGAGGTCGGCGGCGAGCGGCGCGGAACGCCGAGCAGGCGCCAGGCCGGCACACCGGCGAGCTTCCCGCAGAGATCGTGCAGCGCGGCGTCGATCGCCGCCTTCGCGGCAGCCTCACCGGGCAGCGAGCGTAACCGGCCCTCGATCTCCTCGAGCGCGAAGGGATCGTCGCCGAGCGCCGCGCCGCAGCTGTCGAGGAAGGCGACGGCGGACTCGACACTCTCGCCGTAGTGATCCTGGGGAGCGGCCTCCCCGTAGCCGGTGGCGCCGTTCGCGCTCACGGCCACCTCGACCAGCTCGACCTCCGTGTCGGTCGAGCGGCTGATCCGAAACGGCGCCCCGAGCCGGAGCGTCCGTTGGCGGTAGACGAGGTCCACGGCGGCACCCTACATCGCCCCATTGCCGATTCCCGGGTTCCAGGCTAGGCTGAGTCCACTTCCGTCGACCCCCCGGAGACCTCATGACCATGCTCGGACGCGTTCCTGCGGAGCGCACGCCCCTTCGTCGGCGCCGGACGCTGACACTCATCCTCGTCGTCGTCGTGGCCGCGCTGGCGCAGGCGGCTGCGGCACAGGCGGAGACGTGCACCTACTCCCCCGCCACCCACCAGGTGTTCGCGACGATCACGCCCGGCGCGGAGGCCTCGCTGCGCGTCCAGGGCAGTGCGATCGCATTCGGCGCGACTCCCGTGCCCTGCGGAGCCGCCACCACGACGAACACGGAACTGGTCGTGATCCACGGCGCCACAGGCACGAACGAGCGGCTCGTCCTCGACGAGCGCGGAGGGTTCTTCCGGCCCGGATTCACGTCAGAGGCGCCTCAGTTCTCGGAGATCGAGATCCAGACGGTGCTCGGCGACGCCACCGACACGGTGGTCTACTACGGCACCGAGGCAATGGACCACATCGCGCCCGGGCAGAACGGGCTCGCGATCACGGCAGACGGCGACGTCGACGTCACGTTCTCGCCCGGCATCTTCCCGATGGAGATCTACGCCCTCGGCGGCGACGACTACATCAACGGACGCGGCCAGTCGGGCGCCGGACTGCACTTCCTCGGGCCGTTGAAGATCGACGGAGGCGAGGGCAGCGAGAGCCTGATCCGCGGCAGCTCGGACCCGGACGTCCTCATCGGCGGGCCCGGCAACGACGACATACAGGGCCAGGAGCTGAACGACGTGATCGACGCCGGCCCGGGCAACGACACGATCGGAGCGGGCGCCGGGAACGACCAGGTGACGGGCGGCCCCGGCTCCGACACGTACAACGGCAGTGGGGGCAACGACGTCTTCTACGCCCAGGACGACGAGGCGGACACGTCGTTCAGCGGCGGCCCCGGAGCCGACACGCTCTACTTCGACACGGGCGTCGACCCGAACGCGATCGCGGTCGAGACGCAGATCGGTGACGGCGGGCCTCCGCCGCCGCCTCCGCCGCCGCCTCCTCCGCCGAGCGGCTGCTTGTACGACGCACCCTCACGAACGGTCTCGGCGACGATCGACCCAGGCGTCGACGGCACGATCGCCGCGACCGGAGGCGTGCTCTCGCTCAACGGAACCGCCTGCGGCGCGGCCACCACCGCCAACACCGACACCATCGTCGTCACCGGCTCGACCGGCACCTCCGAGCGGCTGATCCTCGACCAGACCGGCGGCGCCTTCGCACCCGGCTTCACCGCCGAGACCGGCACCGCCGAGATCGAGATCCAGGTCTCCCTCGGCGACACCAGCGACCGGCTCCTCGTCATCGGCACGACAGGCAACGACACCATCGCCGTCGGCAGCACCGGCATCGCCCTCAATAACGACACCGACGGCGATCTCACCCTGGCCCAGCGACCCACCGAGATCGAGGTGCGCGGCGGCGGCGGCCAGAACACCCTCACCGCGCTCGGCGGGTTCGGCGCGGGAGTCACGTTCCCGAACCGCGTCGTGCTCGTGGCCGGCGACGGCGGCGACACGCTGCGCGGTGGAGCGGCGGGCGACCTGATCACCGGCGGCGCGGGCCCGGACAACGTCGACGCGGGCGGAGGAGCCGACACCGTCGACGGCGGCGCCGGCCCGGACTCGCTGACGGGTGGCTCGGGCAACGACGACCTCACCGGCGGCGCCGGTGCGGACACCTTCGCGGGCGGCTTCGGCGGCGACGCGCTCCGCGCGGACGACGACGAGGCGGACACGTCGTTCGACGGCAACGGCGGCAACGACACCCTCTACTTCGACACCGGCCTCGACCCGGCGCCGGTCAGCGTGGAGAACCTGGTCGGCGACGGCGGCGAGCCGCCTCCACCGCCCCCACCGCCTCCTCCCCCTCCGCCTCCACCGAACGGCTGCTCCTACGACGCACCCTCGGGAACGCTCTCGGCGACGATCGACCCAGGCACGGACGGCACGATCGCCGCAACCGGAGGCGTGCTCTC
>DASZOG010000229.1:0-4762 GCA_035550895.1 Acidimicrobiales bacterium | reverse complement strand
GCGCCGCTCCTCCTCCAAGGCCGCCAGCTCGTCGGGATTCACCCGGCGCGCAGGACGGGCCTCAGTGCTCGACACCGGCCGCCTCCTCCGCGAGCGCGCGGGTCACCAGCTCGCGGTCGGCGTCCGTCGGATCGCGCACCGGCTCAAGGCGCCGCCAGCGGCGGAATGCGACGAACAGGCCCGCCCCGGCGAGCACGGCGGCGACGACGGGCAACACCCACAGCAGACCTTCGACTCCGGAAGCCGACGGCACGAGAACGACATCGTCTCCGAAGCGGCTGGCCAGGTCGGCGCGCACCGCGTCGTCGGAGCGGCCTTCGCGGATCTGGCGGGCGATGTCCGTGCGGATGGCGCGCGCCGTCGGGTGGCGGGACTCGTACACGCTCTCGCCTGCGCACGGCGGACACTTGATCGTCCTCGCGATCGCGTCGACCCGCTCGGCCTGCGTCGACGGTCCCCGCTCGCGGGCGACACCGACGGCCAGGCACACGACGGCGATGGCCGCCATCGCCGCCCACGCCGGCCACGTCTTCCACCACGCCCGCGGCGGCGCGGTCACGTCGGCGCTCCGACCTGCTCGAGCACGCGCCTGAGGAGTGCCGCGTCGACATTGGAGATGATCCGCGCCCGCACGACGCCGAACGGGTCGACGATCCACGTCTCGGGCACCTTCGCCACACCGAAGGCCACCGCGATCGCGCCGTCGTCGTCGCGCAGGATCGGCCAGTCACCACCGTTCTCGGCGAAGAAGGCGCGCACGTTGGCGACGGAGTCGTTGTTGATCACGCTGTACAGCTCGATCTCGTCGTCGGTCGCCTCCTGGCTCTCGGCGAAGCGGACGAACTCCGGATGCTCGCGGACGCACGGCGGGCACCACGTACCGAAGAAGTTGACGACAGCCCAGCTCCCCCGGCGGGTGGCGAGGTCGAACGGCTCCCCGTCGATCGTCTGCGTGCGCACTTCCGGTGCTGGTTGGTCGAGCAGCGCCGAATCCGCGGTCTCGGACGAGCCACCGTCGAGCCCGGCCGCCACGAACACGAACGCGGCCAAGAGCACCGCGATGGCGACCGCGACGTAGGGCGCGATCCGCCGCCGGCGAGCGTCCGGCTGCGGCTCCTCGAGCTCGACCCCGCCTGGCTCGGGCGGGTCCTGCTCGGCCTCAGCCATCCCGGGCTCCGACGAGCTCTGGCGGCACGGCCGCGTCTTCGGCGGTGGAGGCGCCTACCGGCGCTGACACCGGCTCGGTCGGCCGGCGGCGCTGGCCGGGGAAGGCGGCCAACGCGGTGCCGGCGAGCATCAGCCCGCCGCCGATCCAGAGCCAGATCGTCAGCGGCATGATCAGCACCTTGATCCGGGCCGCGTCGGTGTCGGCGACCGGGACCGGCTGCTCCAGCGTCAGGTAGATGTCACCGGTCAGGCCGGTTCGGACCGACGGGGAGCCGATCACCTCCCCGGACTCCCGGTACGCGCGCTGGGCCGGTTCGTACACCTCGCCGCCGTCGATGCGGATCCGGGCGATGCGGTCCTCTCGCGCCGGCCGGCTCTCCGTGACGGCACCTTCGTACGTGAACGTGTGACCGGCGAACGTCGCGGTCTGGCCCGGCTCGAGCGTGAACTCACCCACGCGCTGATACGACTGGAGCGCGGTCAGCGCGACGGCGACGAGGATCACGCCGAGGTGGACGACCATGCCGCCGTTCACCCTCCCGACCAGCCCCCTCCACCCCTGGCGGCGCGTGGCCAGCACGAGCTGGCGTAGCGCAGAGCCGGCGGCGAACCCGCCGAGCCCGAACGCGAGCAGCGGGGCGAAGCCGTCGGCGCCGAGCACCACAGCCAGCACGAGCGAAGCGACCCCGACCCAGGCCGGCCAGTAGAGGCGGTCGCGCAGCAGCTCTCCGCTCGCCTTCCGCCACGGCAGCACCGGCGCGATCGCCATCAGCGTCAGCAGGGCGATGCCCAATGGGGTCGTCATCCGGTCGAAGAACTGCCGCCCGACCGTGAGCTGGCGGTCCTGCAGTGCCTCGACGAGCAACGGGAACACCGTGCCGAGCAGCACGACGAAGGCGAAGATGCCGAACAGCACGTTGTTCGCCAGGAACGCCGCCTCGCGGGACAGCGGCGAGTCGATCGACCCGGGCGCCCGCAGGCGGTCGCCGCGCCATCCGATCAGCGCCACAGCACCCCCGGCCGAGAGCGCGAAGAACGTCAGCAGGTACGGGCCGATGTCGCTGTTGCTGAACGCGTGCACGCTCTGCAACACGCCTGAACGGGTGAGGAACGTACCGAGGATCGTCAGGCTGTACGTCGCCGCGAGGAGCGACAGGTTCCAGACGCGCAGCATCCCCCGCCGCTCCTGCACGAGTACAGAGTGGAGGAACGCGGTGCCGGTGAGCCACGGCAGGAGGCTGGCGTTCTCGACCGGGTCCCAGCCCCAAACGCCGCCCCACCCGAGGACCTCGTAGCTCCACCATGCGCCGAGCACGATCCCGGCGGTGAGGAACCCCCATGCGAGCAGCGTCCAGCGGCGGGTCTCCAGCAGCCAACCCTCCCCGACCCGCCCGGTGATCAGGGCGGCGACGGCGAATGCGAACGGCACGCTGAACCCGACGTACCCGAGGTACAGCATCGGCGGGTGGAACAGCACGAGGACGTGGTTCTGCAGCAACGGGTTCGGACCGGGCCCGTCGAGCGGAACCGCCCCGGAGACCTCCGTGAACGGGTTCGCCGGCCCGGCGGAGAGCAGGAAGAAGAACCCGGTGATCACGAACAGCACCACCAGGGCCCAACCGACGAGCGGTTCCCGCAGGCGATCGCGCATCCGCCACCCGACGACGGCGAGGAACAGCGCCTGGATGAGGACCCACAGGAGGATCGAGCCCTCGAGCGAACTCCACATCGCGGCGACGTTGTAGAGCGGAGGCGTGCGCGTCGACCCGACGCGGGAGACGTACTCGAGCGAGAAGTCGCGGGTGATCAGCGCCCGCTGCATGGCGACGACGGCGAGCACTCCGCCGAGCCCGGCGAGTCCGGCGTAGAGCAGCGAGGTCCGCACCAGGCGCGGGCGCCGCCGCGTGAGCCCGCTGATGGTCGTGACGGCACCGAGCGCGCAGGCGCTCAGGCCGAGGGCTACCCCGGCCATGCCGAGCGCGGCGTTCACGGCGCTCCGGCGGGAACCCGGTCCGGGTTCTTCTCCCGGTACGTCGACGAGTGCTTGACGAGCACCCGGTCACCCTCGAACGTGCCCCCGACGAGGCGCCCCTCGACCACGACGGGGATCCCCTCGTCGAAGATCCCGCCGGGCTCTCCCTCGTAGCGGACCGGCCAGGTCGCGCCGTTGTGCGTCACCGTGAACGTCATGCCGGTCTCGGTCAGCTCGACGCTGCCGTCGTCGACGGTGCCCTGCAGGCGGAACCGGTCGCCTTCGCTGCACGCACTGCGCTCGCCGACCTCGTCGGCGTTGCAGAAGTAGAGCGTGGCGTTGGCGAGGAACTGGAACACGATGAACGCCGCAACGCCGAGGACCGCGGCGAGGCCACCGGCCCACATCCACCGCCGGCGCCGCGGCGGGGACGGCGCGGCGAGATCGGTCGTCGCTCGGGGGGCGAGATCGACCTCGGGCCGGGTCACGTCCATGGCTTGTCGTCCTCCGGGACGCCGCGTGCGAGGCGGCGGCTGCGCCGCAACAGCGCGACGGAGTAGCCGCCGATGGCGGCAGCGACGGCGCCGTATGCCATGAGGATGGTCCCGAGGTCCTTCATCGGGCCGCTCCCGACGTGGCGGCGACCGCCGCGGCGCGCCGTTCGGCGATCGCTTCGTCGACGTCGGTGGCGAGCTGGTGGTCCTCGAGCCACAGCTGGCGTTGGCGATGGAGGAGCATCCACGCGAAGAGGACGGAGAACACGGCCACGCCGAAGATGACGGTGAACAGCATCAGCCCTTCGATCTCGGGGTCGCTGCGCAGGATCGTCGGGTCCTGATGGAGCGTGTTCCACCAGCGGACGCTCATGTGCACGATCGGCACGTCGATGAACGCGACCAAACCGGCGACCGCCGCCCGCTTGGCCCGCACCTCCGGTGCTGCCGGCAGACGGCGCAGCGCGAGGTAGCCGAGGAACAGGACGAAGAGGAGCGACGTCGACGTCAGCCGGGCGTCCCACGTCCAGAACACGCCCCACGTGATGCGCCCCCACAGCATCCCGGTCAGCAGGGCGAGACCGGTGAAGAGCACGCCGACCTCGGCGGCCGCGCCAGCGAAGCGATCGAGGGTGAGCGAGCGCGTGCGCTTCCACAGGAACAGCGCCGAGCACAGCGCCGTGGTGCCGAACGCCAGGTACGCCACCCAGGCGGAGGGGACGTGGACGTAGATCGGGCGGACGGCGTCACCCTGCACCTGGTCCTCCGCCGTCGCGAACAGGCCCAGCACGACGAGCAGCGCGGTGCCGGCGATGCCGAGCAGGCCGAGCGCTCGCGTTGCCGGTGTACCGGTCGTCGTGGGGGTGCGGGTCATGCCTCCTCCAGGATGGGTCCGAAGGCCACGAGGCCGACGGCCGTGTACGCGAGGCCGAACACCACGAGCAGCCCGACCCAGGCCCAGCCCTGGGAGAGGCTCCTCGACCCGGTGTCGAGCGCCGCCTCGAACGCCGTGGTGGCGCCGATGAGCACGGGGGCGGCGATCGGGAGCACGAGGAGCGGCAGCAGCGTCTCCCGCACCTTGAGCCCGGCCGCGAGCCCGCCGTAGAGCGTACCGACCGAGGCCAACCCG
>DASZOG010000228.1:0-5517 GCA_035550895.1 Acidimicrobiales bacterium | reverse complement strand
TTGATCCAGGCGGCGATCTCCTCGCCGAAGCGCGTGTCCGGCACGCCGACGACCGCGGCGTCGCGCACGGCGGGGTGGAGCTTGAGGACCTCCTCGACCTCCTCCGGGTGGATCTTCTCGCCCCCGCTGTTCACGACTTGGCTGCCCCGCCCGAGCAGGTTCACGGTGCCGTCCACCTCGACCAGCGCCAGGTCGCCCGGGATCGAGTAGCGCACGCCGTCGATGACCGTGAACGTCGCGGCGGACTTGTCCGGGTCCTTGTAGTAGCCGAGAGGCACGCGCCCGCGGAGAGCGACACGGCCGAGCTCTCCCGAGCCGGGAACCACGTCGCGTCCGTCGTCGCTGACGACGCGCGTGTGCGGCCCGAGGCGGAACTGGGCCGTCGCAGCGGAGCCATCGGCAGTGGTCGTCGCCGTCGCCATGCCGATCGCCTCCGAGGAGCCGAGGCTGTCGAGCATGATCAGGCGCGGGTTGTGCCGCAGGAGCCCGGCCTTCGTCTCCGCCGACCACATCACGCCGGAGGAGAGGATCACCCGCAGGCAGGAGATGTCCCAGCGATCGGGCTGCGCGTCGAGCGCGTGGAGGATCGGCTTGGCGAACGCGTCGCCCACGATCGACACGCTGTTCACGCGCGCACGCTCGACCGTGTCGAGCAGGAGCTCGGCGTCGAACGTGCGGCTCGGCATGGTGACGACCGATCCGGCCATGCACAGCGTCCACATCGCGGCGAACGCGCCGGTGCCGTGCATCAGGGGTGCCGCCGGCATCGTGACCGGTCCCGGGCGGGCGAACCGGGTGTCGAGCTCGTCCCATCCCGGCTGCTGGGGCAGCGGTTCGCGGGACGGCGCGTCGAGGCTGACGAACACGTCGTCCTGGCGCCACATCACCGCCTTCGGCGCGCCGGTCGTCCCCCCGGTGTAGAGGAAGTACAAGTCGTCGCCGCTCCGTCCCCACGGGGGGACGACGCGCTCGGGCGCGCCCGCTGCCGCGTCCTCGTACGCGACGGCCCACGGCGGGCACGTCGCGCCGGGCGTCTCGTCGTCCACCCACAGCCAGATCCGCACCTGGGGGACGCGGCTTCGCACCGCTTCGACGTGGTCGACGAAGCCGGCGTGGAAGACGACCGCGGCAGCGTCCGAGTTCGTCCAGATGTAGGTCAGCTCGTCGTCCGTGTAGCGGTAGTTCGTGTTCACCGGCACCAGCGCGGCCTTGAACATGGCGAACATCGACTCGAGGTACTCGGGGCAGTTCGCCAGGTAGTGGGCGATCTTGTCCTGCTGGCGGACCCCCGCTGCGAGCAGTGTCGCGGCGATCCCGTCGGCGCGGCGGTCCATCTCTTCCCAGATCAGCCGCTGGTCACCGTGCACGAGCGCGGGCGCATCCGGGAACCGGTCGGCGTGGTGCTCCCAGACGTCAGCGAAGTTCCACCCAGACCCGGTCATCGTGTCCGGACGATACGCGGGGTCCCGGCCCGTCCCGGCGGTCGGCGGGTCCTGTCGCCGAGGGGATCCTCCTGCGCGCCGTCACGCCTGCGGCGTGCCGGTGGCGGGCCCTCCGTTCTCGGCGCCACCCGCCGACGGCCTGTAGGTCTCCCGCCACCCGCCGGACCTACGCCTACCATCGCCTCGTGGACTTCGAGATGCCGGCGGACGACGACCCGCGCCGCAAGGAGCTACGCGAGTGGCTGGCCGATCACCCGACTCCGTCCGGGCGCGAGCTCGCCGAGGCCGGGTACGTCGTCCCGCACTGGCCGCCGCCGTGGGGTCTCGGAGCGGACCCGATCCATCAGCTGATCGTCGACGAGGAGTTGGCCCGAGCCGGCGTGCGCCGCCCGGTGAACCCGATCGGCATCGGCTGGGCCGGCCCGACGATCCTCTACGGCGGGTCCGAGGCGCAGCAGCAGCGCTACCTCCTCCCGCTGCTCGCCGGAGAGGAGTTCTGGTGCCAGCTGTTCAGCGAGCCGGGCGCCGGCTCCGATCTGGCCAACCTGGGCACCCGGGCATTGCGCGACGGGGACGAGTGGGTCGTCAACGGCCAGAAGATCTGGACCAGCGGTGCGCAGTTCGCCCGGTTCGGCATCCTTCTCGCCCGGACCGACCCGGACGCACCGAAGCACAAGGGGATCTCGTACTTCATCTGCCCGATGGACGCACCTGGCATCGAGATCCGTCCGATCTCCGAGATGACCGGCGGCCACACGTTCAACGAGGTCTTCTTCACCGACGCCCGGATCCCGGCGGAGAACCTCGTCGGTGCCGAGAACGACGGCTGGCGGCTGGCGAAGGTGACCCTCGGGAACGAGCGCGTCTCACTGTCCACGGGTGGGGTGCTGTGGGGCAACGGCCCGACCGCCCTCGATCTGCTCGACGCGGTGCGCGCCGCTAGCCCGGTCACCGACGTCCACCTCCGCCAGCGGGTCGCCGATCTCTACATCGAGCACCGCCTGCTCGAACTGATCCGCCTGCGCACCCTGAGCGCGACGTTGAAGGGCGAGGCTCCCGGGCCCGAGGCGAGCATCCGCAAGATCCTCGCCGACGAGCACGGCCAGCACGTGATGGGCCTGGCGAAGGACCTGCGTGGCGCGCACGGGCTCCTCACCGGCAGCACCGAGCACTCGCCGGGCACCGACACCACGGGCCTCGCGCCGACCCGTCCCCGCACTGGGCTCGCCGATCCCGCGTGGCACGACGGGTTCCTGTTCTCCCAGGCGTTGACCATCGGCGGGGGGACCGGCGCGGTGCAGCGGAACATCGTCGCCGAGCGGGTCCTCGGTCTCCCGCACGACGTCGACGTGCAGGCCGGCCAGACCTGGTCCGAGGCGCGCGCACAGTAGCCGGCGGCACGCGGGGGACGATGGGCGTGCCGGTAGCGTCTCGTCGATGTCGCATCCGCTGATCGCGGCGGCGCGTGCGGTCCGCCCCGTCGTCGAAGCGCATGCCGACCAGGCGGAGATCGATCGCCAGCTGCCACAGCCCGCAGTCGACGCGCTGGCCGAGGCCGGTCTGATGCGGATGTTCGTCCCCGCCGACTATGGCGGTCCCGGAGCCGACCCGGTGACCGTCGTCGAGGCGGTCGCCGCGGTCTCGGCGGCCGACGGGTCGGCGGGCTGGTGCACGATGATCGCCACGACCACGTCATCGATGGCGGCGTTCCTCGCGCCGCAGTACGCGGCCGAGATCTACGCCGATCCGCTCGTCGTGACCGGTGGGACGTTCGCCCCGAACGGCCGCGCCGAGCCGGTCGAGGGCGGTCACGTCGTCAGCGGGCGGTGGCAGTGGGGGAGTGGCACGACGCACTGCCAGTGGATCGTGGGTGGCGCGCTGGCCACCGACGGCACCGTCCGGATGATGTTCGCGCCCGCCAGCGAGGTCGAGCTGATCGACACGTGGCACACCGCCGGGCTGCGTGGCACCGGCTCCGGCGACTTCCGCTTCGACGGTGTCTTCGTCCCGGAGGGGCGGTCCGTCACGCCGTTCGCTCCGTGCCCGCACGTGGACGGGCCGCTCGGCCGGATGCCGACGTTCACGCTCCTGGCGTCGGGCGTTGCCGCGGTGACGCTCGGGATCGCCCGGCGCGCCCTCGACGAGCTGGTCGCGCTGGCGCAGGCGAAGACGCCGCAGTTCTCGTCCCGTACGTTGGCCGTGTCGCCGTTGGCGCAGCTCGACGTCGCCCGCGCCGAAGGCGCGCTCGGCGGCGCTCGGAGCTACCTCGTCGACGAGCTCGGCCGCACGTGGGAGACGATCCTGCGCGGCGACGACGTCGACGTCGTCCAGCGGGCGCGCGGCCGCGGCGCTGCTGGGCACGCGGCGGCCGACGCGGCGCGGGCGGTGGACCTGGCGTACCACGCCGCCGGGGGGTCGGCGGTCTTCACGTCGAGCCCCTTGCAGCGCTGTTTCCGCGACGTGCACACGGCGACGCAGCACGTCATGGTGCAGCAGCGTGCGCTGGAGGCAGCCGGCAAGGTGCTGCTCGGCGTCGACGCCGACACGTCGATGCTCTGAGCCACGCCGCGCCGGGCGGCGGCGGTGCCGCGGGATTCGCTACCGTCGCGCCCATGGCTGGGGGGATCGACAACGTCGCCGACATCCTGCGCGTCCACAGTGCGGAGCGGCCCGAGAAGGTGGCGCTCGTGCTGGGGGATCGCCAGCTGACCTGGGGCGAGTTGTACGAGCGGGCGTCGCGCGTCGCGCAAGGACTGCTCGCCGAGGGCGTCGGCAACCAGGACCGGATCGCGTTCCTCGACAAGAACGGCGTCGAGCACTTCGAGCTGTTCTACGGGGCGGCGCTGCTGAACGCGGTGTGCGTCGACGTCAACTGGCGGCTCGCCCCGCCCGAGGTGTCGTACATCGTCAACGACGCGCAGGCGCGCGTGTTCGTCGTCGGCCAGGAGTTCGTGCCGGTCCTCGACGCGATTGCCGGCGAGTTGACGGCGAAGAAGATCCTCGTCATCGGCGGGCACCCGGAGTTCGACGCGTACGAGGAGTGGGTCGCCCAGCAGCCGGCGGAGGACCCGCTCGTCGCCGCCACGCCCGACGACGTCGCGTTCCAGCTCTACTCCAGCGGCACGACAGGGCGCCCGAAGGGCGTGATGCTGACGAACGACAACTTCTTCGGCATCATCCCCACCGCCGAGGAGATGTGGGAGCTCGACAGCGACGCAGTGAGCCTCGTTGCCATGCCGCTCTTCCACATCGGCGGCAGCGGGTGGGCGACGGCGGCGATGTACAACGGGGTGACGTCGATCATCGTGCGCGAGCTCGACCCGGCGGCGGTCGTTCGGCTGATCGAGCAGCACCGCATCACGCACGCGTTTCTCGTGCCGGCGGCGATCCAGTTCATGCTCGCCGTGCCGGGCATCGACGAGGCGGACTTCTCGAGCCTGCGGATCTTCGTCTACGGCGCATCACCGATCTCCGAGACCGTCTTGGCGCAGGCGATCGAGACGTTCGGATGCAAGTTCTGGCAGGCGTACGGCTTGACAGAGACGACCGGCACCGTCGTCAACCTGCCACCGGAGGACCACGACCCAGAGGGGCCGAACCGGCACCGGTTGCGCTCCTGCGGTGTGCCGGGGCCCGGCGTCGAGCTGCGCGTCGTCGACGTCGGCACCGGCGAGGACGCGCCGACCGGCGAGGTGGGCGAGATCTGGCTGCGGACGCGCCAAGTGATGAAGGGCTACTGGAACCTGCCGGATGCCACCGCCCAGGCGATGGTCGAGGGCGGCTGGTTCCGCACCGGTGATGCCGGCTACCTCGACTCAGACGGCTACCTCTACATCCACGACCGGGTGAAGGACATGATCGTCTCCGGAGGCGAGAACGTGTACCCGGCCGAGGTCGAGAACGCGCTGATGCAGCATCCGGCGATTGCCGACGTCGCCGTCATCGGCGTGCCGGACGACAAGTGGGGCGAGACGCCGAAGGCGATGGTCGTCAGGGCGCCCGGTGCCGAGGTCACCGAGCAGGAGCTCATCGACTTCGCCCGCGAGCGGCTGGCCAAGTACAAGTGCCCGACGTC
>DASZOG010000227.1:0-5355 GCA_035550895.1 Acidimicrobiales bacterium | reverse complement strand
ACCCATCGAGTAGCCGACGTACACTCCGTGGCCGCAGGCCTCCCCGAGCAGCGCCGCGCTGGTCGGGAGATCGGCCTCGACGCCCGTCGACCCGCCGTGACCCGGAGCGTCCGGCAGCAGTACCCGCCAGCCCTCGGCAGTGAGCGGCTCGACCACCGGTAGCCAAGAGCGACCGGTCTGGGTGAAGCCGTGGACGAACACGATCCGCGGCCCGCTGCTCGGTCCCAGCTCCGTGACGGCCAGTCCCCGCTGCATTGCTGCCACGATACGGACGATGACCACAACGGTCGCGGCGACGTTCTGCGCGACGCTCGTCGACGAGTGGGTGCGCGCCGGCCTGCGTCACGCAGTCGTCGCTCCAGGGTCGCGCTCGACACCGCTCGCGCTCGCACTCGCGGCACGGGATGAGGTGCGTGTCCACGTCGTGCTCGACGAGCGCTCCGCGGCATACACCGCGCTCGGTATCGGCCTCGCGTCCGGTCGTCCCGCGGTCGCGCTGTGCACCAGCGGGACGGCAGCCACCCACTTCCACGGTGCAGTCGTCGAAGCGCACCAGGCGGAGGTGCCGTTGATCGTGTGCACCGCCGACCGGCCGCCGGAGCTGCGCGACGTGGCGGCGCCACAGACGATCGACCAGAGCGGGCTGTTCGGCACGGCCGTGCGCTGGTTCCACGACCCTGGTCCGCCGGAGGACGGCATGCGCGGGGCCTGGCGCTCGCTCGCCGCGCGTGCGTACACCGACACCGGCGCGCCCGTCCCCGGCCCCGTCCATCTGAACTTGCCCTTCCGCGACCCGCTCGTCGGGGAGCCGGGCGACCTTCCAGCAGGCCGGAGTGGCGGGCGACCCTGGCACGAGGTCATCGCCGGCGTGCCCGCGATCGAGGATCTCGACCAGCTCGCCGAGGCGATCGACCAACCCCGCGGCATCGTGGTCGCCGGGCACGGCGCGGGCGATCCGGCGGTCGTCCACCGGTTCGCGGCCTCGATCGGCTGGCCTGTGCTGGCCGACGCCCGCTCCGGCGTGCGCGTCCCCGCCTCGACGACCGTCGCCGCCTTCGACGACCTCCTGCGTCACCACCGCTTCGCTGCCGATCACCGCCCGGGTGTCATCCTCCGTCTCGGGCGCCCGCCCGCCTCGAAGGTGCTCTCGCAGTGGGCGGACGCCAGCGGCGCGGTGCAGGTCCAGGTCGCCGCGACGCCGGCCTGGATCGACCCGGAGCGGTCGGCCGATCGGCGCGTCGTTGCCGACCCAACCGCCGTCTGCCGGCGGCTGACCGGCGGCATCCGCGGCGCCAGCGAGACCCCCTGGCTGGCCCGCTGGCGGCAGGCCGAGGCGCGGGCACAACGTGCCCTCGACGACGTGCTCGCCGAGGTCGTCAGCGAGCCGGCCGTGGCCCGCGCCACCGTCGCCGCGATGCCCGACGGCAGCCACCTCGTGACGGCCTCCTCGATGCCCGTCCGGGACGTCGAGTGGTACGCGGCACCCCGCGATGGATTGACGGTCCACGCCAACCGTGGCGCGAACGGCATCGACGGAGTGGTGTCCACGGCCGTCGGCGTCGCGATCGCGACCGGCGCTCCCACCGGGCTGCTGATCGGGGACATCGCGTTCGTCCACGACGCGAACGGGCTGATCGGTGTCCTCGACCGCGCCGTGGACCTGCGCATCGTCGTGCTCGACAACGACGGGGGCGGCATCTTCTCGTTCCTCCCGCAAGCGAGCGAGCTCCCCGTGGAGCGCTTCGAGCAGCTCTTCGGCACCCCGCATGGAACGGACCTGGCGAGCCTCGCTGGCGCGCACGGCGTCCCGGTCGCGCAGGCCTCGTCTGTCGCGCAGCTTTGCGCCGAGCTCCGCGAACCGGGTCCACGCCTGCTGCACGTCCGCACGGACCGCGCCGCGAACGTCGCCGCGCACACCGCGATCCACGAAGCCGTCCAGCACGCGATCGGTTGACGCCGCGCAGCATGCCTTGCGCGTGGCGTGGCGCGGCGTACCATGTGCGCCCACGGCAGCGCGCGGAGAGCTTGGGGCGGGAGGTGCGCGCATGCGAAAGTCGGTGACAGCGGCAGTCCTGGTGGCAGCGACGCTCGCCCCGGCGCCGCTCGCGCACGCCGGCTCGTCGGGCGGCTCCACGCCGCCCGTCGTGCCCCGCCTGGCGTACCTGCTCTTTCCGCCGCTTCCGGCGAACAGCGGCGTCGGGCGACGCGTCGTCTACGACATGGGCCAGATGCGCGTGTGGCTGGTCAACGGGGACGGCACCGTGGAGCACACGCATCCCGTCTCCGGGCACAAGGCCCGGGAGCAGCCGGGAGTCGGGCAGTTCTACGTCTACTCGCGGTCGCGCACGACGGCGCACCGCGACAACCCCAATGTGCGGTGGGAGTTCATGGTCCGCTTCGCGATGGGCGTCAACGATGGACTGGCGATCGGGTTCCACTCCATCCCGACGGAAGGTGGCCGGCCGATCCAGGGCTCCGACGACCTCGGCCGGGCGCTGTCCTCCGGGTGCGTGCGCCAGTCGCGCCCGGACGCGGAGCTGATGTGGGCCTTCGCGCAGGTCGGCACGAAGGTCGTCGTCGTCGACACCGGCGGCACGGTCCCGATCGCGCCCGCAGGGGCGCTCCCACCGGAGCGGCGCAGCGCGCCCCCGGTCGTCGACTTGCCGGGCAACGAGTTCGGCGCGGCGACCAAGCCGCTGCGCCTCGGCTCGATCGCCCGCCACCTCTGACCGCCTGCCGGCAAGCGCCTCGGTCTCGGCGCGATCGCCCGCCACCTCTGACCGCACACCTCCTGCCCCCCTTCTGACGCGGATTGGGCGCACGTCGTGCGCCGAATCCTCCAGAGAACCCGCGTGCGCGAGCTTGGTGAGATCGTCGGGGGGTCGGAGTGCGGACGGTCAGGCGCGGACGATCGCGGAGAGCATCGCCTGGAGCTTGGCCTGGGTCTCGGCCAGCTCGTGCCGGGGGTCGCTGCCGGCGACGATGCCTCCACCGGCGAAGAGACGTGCCCGGCGGCGATCGGCCGACAGCTCGGCGCACCGGATGGCGACCGCCCATGTGCCGTTCCCGTCGGCGTCGACCCAGCCGACGGCGCCCCCGTAGCGCCCGCGGTCGAGCCCTTCGACGGCGCCGATCAACCGCAGCGCGTCGTCGCGCGGATGACCGCCGAGCGCCGGTGTCGGCGACAGGGCGGTGACGAGCTCGAGGACGCTCGGCGGTGGATCGGACAACCGGCCCTCCACCGTCGTGCCGAGGTGTTGCACGTTGGCCACCGCGACGATCGACGGCTCGGCCTCCCAGTCGAGGTAGCTGCACCACGGGAGGAGCGTGTCGTGGACGACGTCGATCACGACGCGGTGCTCGACCTGATCCTTCACGCTGGCGATCAGCCCGGCGGCGAGCCGGGCGTCGGTGGTCGGGTCGCCCGTTCGCGGCGCGGTGCCTGCGAGCGGGTGGGACCGCACGACGTCGCCGTGGCGGGCGACGAGCAGCTCCGGGCTGGCGCCGACGAACCCGTCGATCGAGTAGCGGTAGCTCGACCCGAAGGACGCCTTCAGCCGCAGCAGCACCGCGTGCACGTCGATCGGGTCGGGGGACTCCACGACGATGTCGCGGGCGATGACGACCTTGACCAGCTCGCCGTTCTTCACCGCGTCGCGGCCGGCCGCGACGGCGGCGAGGTACGTGCCGACGTCGACACCGGGACGGACCGAGAACGCGCTCGCGCTCGGCACGGGTGACGGCGGTGGCGCGAGGTCCGCCTCCGCGCCGTCGATCGTCGTCACCCACCGATGCCCGTCGGGCCCCTTCCCGACGACGACGCCTGGCACGACCAGGTCGGCGGGCGCACCGGGCGTGAATGGGATCGCGCCGAGCGCGACGGGCCCGGTCCCCGGCTGGCGGACGTGGTCGTCCCGGTCGAGACCGGCGAGGAACGACGGCGCGTCGGCGAGCGAGACGCGGGCAGCGACACCCCGACCGGCGAGGCCGACACCGTCGCGCACGAACAGGTAGCCGTCGCCGCGGGCGACGTCGTTCAGGTCGACCTCACGCGCCAGGGGACGGGTGACCGCCCTCACTGCCGCGTCCCGGTGATCAGCTGGCTGATCCCGCCGGACAACAGCCGCCGCTCGACGACGGCGAAGCCCGCAGCTCGCAGCCGGGCGACCAGCTCGTCTGGACGCGGCAGGTAGGCAACGCTCTTCGGCAGGTACCGGTACGCGTCCGGGTCGGAGAGCAGGCCGCCGATCCGCGGCACGACCTTGCCGAAGTACACGCCGTGCCCCCATCGCAGCACGGGGTTCGGCGGCGTGGCGACGTCGAGCAGCGCGATCCGGCCCCCCGGGCGGAGCACACGCGCCAGCTCGGTGAAGAACGGATCCAGCTCGACGAGGTTGCGCAGGGCGAACCCGCACGTCGCGCCGTCGATCCGCCCGTCCGGCAGCGGCAGGCGGAGCACGTCGGCCTGGACGCGCGGCGCGCCGCTGCGGTCCGCGATGAGCATCCCGAACGAGAGGTCGAACGAGAGCGGGACGAGACCTTGGCGGGCGAGCTCGGCGCACAAGTCCCCGGTCCCTGACGCGAGGTCGGCGACGAGTGCTCCCGGCGGCAGGCCGAGTCGTTCGACGGTGATCCGCCGCCAGCGGACGTCGAGGCGGAACGTCATCACGCGGTTGACCAGGTCGTAGCGCGGCGCGATCGCGTCGAACATGTCCTGCACGGCCCGGACCTTGGCCTCGCCGCTGGGCAGCGCCTCTGCCGGGCGGGCCTGGCGAGCCATTGGGTCAGTCTGCCCGGCGCATGGGAGGATCGTGCAGTCGACGGCCACGGGGAGGCCAGCACCGATGATCGACTTCACGTTCCCGCCCGAAGTGGACGACCTGCGGCTGAAGGTCCGCGCGTTCATGGACGATGTGGTGCGGCCGGAGTGGGAGGCGATCGACCCTTCGGAGCGCAAGCAGCTCGTCGGCACGATCGTCAAGCTGCGCAAGGTCGCCCGCGACGACTGGGGCCTGTGGTTGCCACACATGCCGGAGGAGTGGGGCGGGATGGGGCTCGGCCCGACGGCGATGGCCGCCGTCTCGGCCGAGGCGGCGAAGGTGGCGATCGGCCCGTTCGTCCTCAACTGCCAGGCGCCCGACGAGGGCAACCAGCACACGCTGCTGCACTGGGGCACGCCGGAGCAGAAGGAGAGGTACCTCCGCCCGCTGTGCGAGGGCACGGCGCGGTCGTGCTTCGCAATGACGGAGCCGGAGGTCGCCGGATCGGATCCGACGCTGATCCAGACCCACGCCTACCGCGACGGCGACGAGTGGGTCGTCAACGGACACAAGTGGTTCATCTCCGGAGCACGGG
>DASZOG010000226.1:0-23265 GCA_035550895.1 Acidimicrobiales bacterium | reverse complement strand
CAGATGGTGGTGGTTGTCGCCGACCCGGTCCTCGTACCGGGCTGGCGATCCAGCCGGCTGGATGCGCCGGAGCAGGCCCTTGTCGGTGAGGATGCTGAGCGCGTCGTAGACGGCCTGGCGGGAGATCGCCCCGATGTCGGTGCGGACGACCTTGTCGATCTCATCCGCCGTGCTGTGCGGCCGCTCGGACGTGGCGCGCAGAACCGCCAGCCGCTGAGCCGTCACCTGTACACCGTGCTGGCGGAGCAGTACCGCTCCGTCGACTGAGGCGTCCAAGGGCACGATCGGACTCTAGACCCAATACTGGACAGAGTCCAGACGTCACGCCTTGATCAGTCGCTCGATGGCCCTGGTCGCCTCGTCGACCAGTTCGTCGGCGCGGGCCGGATCGTCCGTCGCCGCATTGCGGACGCAATGGCGGACGTGCTCGTCCAGCAGGCCGACGGCCACGGACTGCAGCGCCTTCGTCGCCGCGCTGACCTGCGTGAGGACGTCGATGCAGTACGTGTCCTCCTCGATCATCCGCTGGAGTCCGCGCACCTGCCCCTCGATCCGGCGCAACCGCTTCAGGTAGTCGTCCTTGTGCATCGTGTAGCCGCGCATCATGCGTCCTTCAGGTGAGTGCTGGTGCGGTCGGTGGAGGGCCGGAAGCGACGCAGGCGGAGGCTGTTCGATACGACGAACACGCTGGACAACGCCATCGCCGCGCCGGCGATCAGCGGATTGAGCAGTCCGGCAGCAGCGAGCGGCAGCGCGGCCACGTTGTACGCGAACGCCCAGAACAGGTTGCCCTTGATCGTGGCGAGCGTGCGGCGCGAGAGCCGGATGGCATCGGGGACCGAGCGCAGGTCGCCGCGCACGAGCGTCACGTCGGAGGCCTCGATCGCCACGTCGGTCCCGGTGCCCATCGCCATCCCGAGGTCGGCCTGCGCGAGCGCTGCCGCGTCGTTGATCCCGTCGCCGACCATGGCCACGACCCGGCCTTCGTCCTGCAGGCGGCGTACGACGGAGACCTTGTCGGCGGGCAACACCTCGGCGATGGACTGGGAGATGCCGACCTGCGCCGCAACGGCGCGTGCCGAACGGGCATTGTCGCCGGTGACGAGGACCGGGCGCAGCCCCAACGCCCCGAGCTCGGCGACGGCCTCCGCAGACGACGGTTTCACCGTGTCGCCGACGACGAGCACGGCGCGGACCTCACCGTCCCACGCAGCGAGCACCGCGGTCCGCCCGGCGTCCTCGGCGGCCCCCTTTGCCGTCTCGAGCTCCGGAGGGACGCGCAGCGACCAGTCCGCGAGCACCTGCTCGCGGCCGGCGACGACGGCATGACCCTCGACGACCCCCCGCACGCCGAGACCGGCGAGGTTGGCGAACCCCTCCACGGGAGGCAGATCGCCGCCCAGGCGCTGGCGCGCGCCGGCGGCGATGGCCCGGGCGATCGGGTGCTCGCTCGCGTCCTCCAGCCCGCCGACGATGCGCAGCGCGTCGTCGGGGTCGGTGCCCGATGTGGCCGTGACGTCGACGAGCGTCATTTGACCCGACGTGACGGTGCCGGTCTTGTCGAGCACGACCGTGTCGATCGTGCGCGTCGATTCGAGCACCTCCGGACCCTTGATCAGGATGCCGAGCTGCGCGCCACGGCCGGTGCCGACGAGCAACGCCGTCGGCGTGGCGAGCCCGAGCGCGCACGGGCAGGCGATGATCAGCACGGCCACTGCAGCGGAGAAGGCCATCGCCGGCTCCTCGCCCGCGGCGAGCCAGAAGCCGAGCGTCCCGAGCGCCAGCGCGATGACGATCGGGACGAAGATTGCGGAGACCCGGTCGGCGAGTCGCTGCACGGGCGCCTTGCCCGACTGCGCGTCGGTGACGAGCCGGGCGATCTGGGCCAAGGCCGTGTCGGCACCGACCCGGGTGGCTCGGACGACGAGCCGCCCGCCGGCGTTGACCGTCGCGCCGGTGACGGGATCGCCCGGCCCGACCTCCACCGGCACCGGCTCCCCGGTCAGGAGCGACGCGTCGATCGCCGATGTCCCCGACTCGACGACACCATCGGTCGCCACCTTCTCGCCCGGGCGGACCACGAAGCGATCGCCCACGGTCAGCTGGTCGATCGGGACCCGCCGCTCGCGGCCGTCGGCCTCCAGCACCGCGACGTCCCGCGCGCCGAGCTCGAGCAGCGCCCGCAGGGCAGCGCCCGAGCGGCGCTTGGCCCGGGCCTCGAAGTAGCGACCGGCGAGGATGAATACGGTCACCGCGGACGCGACCTCGAGGTAGATCGCGTCCGCGCCTTCGCCCCGCTCGACGGTCAGGTCGAACGGCATCCGCATCTCGGGCATGCCCGCGTCACCGATGAAGAGGGCGTACAACGACCACCCGAAGGCGGCCAACGTGCCGACGCTGATCAGCGTGTCCATCGTCGCCGCGCCGTGGCGGAGGTTCGTCCACGCGGCGCGGTGGAACTGGCTGCCGCCCCACACGACCACCGGCGCCGCCAGCGTCAGCGAGAGCCACTGCCAGTTGTCGAACTGGAGATCCGGGATCATCGCCATCAGGAGCACCGGCAACGTCAGCAGCCCTGCGATCAACACCTTCTGGCGCAGGCTGTCCGTCGCGTCGCCGATCGGTGGCGGCGCAGCCTCGGGTGCTTGTGGCGGCTTGGGGAGCGCCGCCGTGTATCCCGCGGCTTCCACCGCTGCTACGAGCAGCTGCGGGTCGACGCCGTCCGGGGCCTGGATGTGGGCGGTTTCCGTGGCGAAGTTGACCGTCGCCTCCACACCGTCCAGGCGGTTCAGCCCTCGCTCGATGTGCGCCGCGCACGAGGCACACGTCATCCCGTCGATCTCGAGGTCGACGACAGTCGGCAACGCTGACCCCGTATTCACCGGTCATACGCTACCCCGGTGGGGTATGAACTGCTACTGCTACGCCGCCGTCGGTCAGGTGGGGTCGGCTGGGCAGTCGCCGACCCGAGGGTTGAAGTCCGCGAGCATGCTGTCCGGGTTGGACTTCCAGATCCACGCGTGCAGCACCCAGACGCCGAGGTTCTCGTTCAGGTGCAGCGGGATGCCGAGCACCTCGCCCGGTGTCGTCGACACCCACTCGACGGCCACGAGCCGCAGCCGGTCGCCGACGTGCTCGTACACCATCGCTTCCGGTCGGATCGGATCGAGCACGCCGTCGGAGAACGTGGCCGGGTCGGCGTAGTGCTCGCCCATCTGGTCGAAGCACAGATCGAGGTCGACTCGCCCGCTGGCGAACGCGGCATCGACGTCGTGGTAGCGAGCGGTGGCGAACCACAGCCGCACGATCTGGCGCAGCGAGAGCGCGTGTCCATCGTGGCCGTGCTGTCCAGGATGATCGTGCCGGCCGTCGGCCCGCGCCGGCACCGCGGTGGCCAAGCCGGCGCCGGTGAACAGCAGGATCGAGAGGATCGGAAGCAGTCGTCGTCGCATCGGAGGCCTACCTGTAGAAGTACGGGTCGAGCACGGTGATCGGCGTGACCCCATCGACGGGCAACCCGTTCCGCTCCGCGACAGCGCGGATGGCGTCTGGTGATGGTCCGTCGTAGACGCAGAACGTCCTCGTCTTGTCCTCGGTGACGTACGAGCGCACCCAGGTGACCCCGTGTTCGGCGTTGACGTCGACGACCTTCTTGACGACCGCCTCGCCATCGGCGTTGATCGGGATCGCCAACCCAGTGGGGAACGTTCGCTCCACCATGTAGCGCGGCATCGATACCTCCTCGGAGACGAGCTGTCTGCCGTGCAACGTACGGATCGGCCGCGCTCAGGTCATGGGGAGGACTGCCCATCTTTGGCGAGCGTGCGAGCGGCTGCCGCGGCCTCGGTCCGTGTCCGCGCCCCGAGCTTGCGGAGGACATTCGAGAGGTGGTGGCTCGCCGTCTTCGTGGACACGAAGAGCTGCTCGCCGATCTCCCGGTCGGTCAGGCCAGCGGCGACGAGATCCAGCACCTCCCGCTCGCGGGCTGTCAGGCCTCCGGGCGCCGCAGCCGTCGAGGCGCGGGGACCCGTGGGTATGTCGGTCGCGCCGAGCTGACGCAGAGAGCGCCGGACCGATTGCGCGATCGGCATCGCGCCCAGTGCGAGGAACGCGTCGAGCGCGGCGCGGAGGGACGCTTCGTCGCCGCCTGCGGCGCGCGCCCACGCCGCCTCGTACGGGCACCCGATCGACTCCCAGGCCGACGCCGCGGCGGCAGTGTCGCCGCTGGCATGCAAGGCGTACGGCCGAGCGGCACGTTCATCCGGCAGCACGTCGCGGAGCCGGAGCGTCCACGCCCAGAACCCGAGCTCGCCGATCGCGTACGGGACTCCCGAGCGCTCGGCGCGCGTCAGGACGTCGAGGAGATCCGTCGCCACGGCATCGTCGACCCGCCCACGCAGCCAGGCCAGCTCGGCGCGCCCGGCCGCGACGGGCCACAGCCGTTGCAGGTCCCCCGTGCGTTGCGCGAGCAGCCAGGCTCGGTCGAGGGCGTCGGCGGCGTCGTTCTCGCCCCGGCGCACCTTGGTCCGGCCCAGCGCCGTCAACGCGACGATGCGCGTCGTGGGGGTGATGTCGTCGCGCGTCAGCTCCGCGCTGACGAGCTCGTCCACGCGTGACCATCCACCCTGCTCGAAGTGGATCCGGGCCAGCCATGCCTGGCAGTACCGCCGGCTGAGGTCGATGTCTCGCTCGGCCGCGAACGCGATGCACTGCTCGAGGTAGGGAACGGCGAGCGCGTACTGGCGCACCTCGCCGAGGGCCGTGCCGAGGTTGAGCAGCGCGCTTGCCCGCACCTGGTGCCAACCGTGGGCGAGCGCGAGGTCGGCGGCGCGCTCGAGGTGCCTGATGCCGGCGAGGTCGCCGTCCATGCAGATCAGCACCGAGCCGTGGTAGTTCAAGGCGCGGCTCAGCGAGCGGTCGTCACCCGCATCCTCAGCCGCCGCGACCGCGCGCGCCGACCACGTCACCGCGTCCGGTTGCCGGCCGAGCATCGCCAGCCCGGCGTGGTTCACGAGCAGCATCGCCCGCTGATGGACGGTCAGGTCGAGCGCTCGCGACGCCTCGAGTGCCGCCACGCTCACGAGGTGCGCCTCCGCACCGCGACCTGCCTGCCACAGCGCCATCGCGTAGCGCGAGCGGGCCACCTCCACCGCTCCCGGGTCGTCACCCAGCTCGATGCGGTGGTCGACGACCTGGCGACGCGCCACGACGTACTCGGCGACGCGATCGACGCTCGTCAGGAGGTCGGAGAGCGGCTCCAGGAGCGCGATGCGCTCCGCCGTCTGAGTCGTCGGGACATGACGCAGTGCCCGCTCGTACTGGGCGACCGCCTCCTTCGAAGCACCCGCCGCGGTGGCCCGCTCGGCCGCTGCACGTGCCCAGCGGAGCGCTGCCGGCGCGTCCTGCGCGTGCTCGGCGTGATGTGCGAGCCGAGCCGGATCGGACCCCCGTCGCTCCAGTTCCGCCAGCGCCCGCTGGTGCAACGCGACGCGGCGATCGTGCGGCAGCCGCTCCTCGACGGCGAGGCGGGCCAGCTCGTGGCGGTAGCGGACCGCTCCGCCGTCGCTGACGAGCACGCCGGCCGCCGTCGCGTCGCTCGCGCCGGAGGGGTCGTCGATCAGCGCCGCGGCGAGCCACGGCTCCACGCGCGCCGGTTCGATGGCGACAGCCTCGACCGCTGCCTGCGCCGCAGGTGACAGTCGGGCGGTCCGCGCCAGCACCGCATCGGCGACTGTCGGCGGCACCGACCACCCTGGCGCGGCCAGCACCTCCGTCACGTAGAACGGGGTCCCGCCCGTCATGGCATGCAGGCGGGTGTGCTCGATGGGCGCACCTCGGGCGAGCTGCCGAACGGCGTCGACGCTGAGCGGCTCGACGGAGAGGCGCGTGCATCCGCGCGACGTCGCCAGATCGCCCATCACCATCCGCAGGCCGGGGTGGGCGTCGACCTCGTCGGAGCGGTACGTCACGATCACGACACTGCGGGTCCGGTCGATCCGCCGGCCGACGAAGCGCAGGAAGTCGAGCGTGCCGTCGTCTGCCCAGTGCACGTCCTCGATCACGACGAGGCACGGGTCATGCAGCTCGCCGAGGATCTCGGCGAAGAGCTTGTGGCGCTCCTCAGCGGCCGACAGCGCGGCCGAGATGCCGGTCGCCCCGCCTTCGGCAAGGTCGTGCAGCGGACCGAGCGGCCGCGGCGTGGAGAGCGCGTCGCAGGCGCCCCACAACACGCGGTACGGCGACGCGACAGCTACGGCACGGACCACCGAGGACTTGCCCACGCCTGCATCACCGCCGAGCCAGACGAGGCGACCCTGGCCCCTGGCGCTGCGCCGCTGGATGTCGTGCAGCGTGTTCAGCAGCTCCTCCCGCTCGAGGAGCTCCGTCCGGTCGACCCCCGTCACCACTCCATCTTCGCCGCCCGGGATCACACGCCGGGTGCCTACTCCGATTCGGAGAGGTAGTAGCGGTTGCCGTCGATGTCGCGGAAGGAGAACATCACCGGCACACCCGGCCACCGCAAGAGCTCGTCGACGTCGACGCCCTGCTGGCGCAGCGAGGCATGCTCGGCTTCGGCGTCCCCAGCGACGAACCGGATCCCCGTGTCCACGCCCACCGGCAGTTCCGGACCGGTGGTCACGATGGCCACGGACACTGCTGATCCTGGCGGGGCGACCTCGATCCAGCGGAAGCCCTCGGTCAGCTCGGCGTCCATCCGCTTCTCGAACCCGAGCGTGTCGACGAAGAACGCCGTGCTCCGATCCTGATCCCGGGCCGGAATGGCGATGGTGTGGATCGTCGTGATGGTGGTCGACGGCATGCGTTGACTCCTCTCGGTCGTCGTCCGCTGTAGTGACGACGATGGCGCAGGACAGAACTCACCGCCGTGCCCGGTCCTCCGCTGTGCCCGGCCCCTGGTGGCATGCGCGAACGTGGTGGCACCTTCTCCGGGACGATTGGGGCTTCGAGCTCACCGCAAGGGGGTGTAACAGTGAGCCAGCTGGCGACGGTCGATCGACGCGCAGCGACCTGGGGTGTGGTCGCCGTGCTCGTCGCGCTGGCGATCGCCATCCTGGGCAGCGGGAACCTGCGCTGGTTCGACGCCGCGCTGGTCGGCTACCTGTTCGGGACCCTCTTCGCCATCTTCGCCGTCGTGTACCGGTACCTGATCTGGCTCCGCCGGCCGCCGACGGCGCGGCTCAACCAGCGCGGGTGGGAGGCGTTCCGCCGCCCGGGCAGGCGAGGGCGCAACGCCCTGGCGTTGCCGGGCCTCGTGACCGGCAACCTGCTCGCGCAGACGTTCATCCGCCGCCGGTCGCGCAGCCGGTGGTTCGCGCACCAGCTCGTCTTCTGGGGATGCATCCTCGCCGCGCTCGTCACGTTCCCGTTGGTGTTCGGCCTGCTCCACTTCGAGTCGGTCGGTCAGAACGGCCGCGAATACCGGGCGGTCATCGGCGAGGTCGGCACGTTCACCTTCGACAGTCGCAGCTTCTTCGGGTGGATCACGTTCCATCTGCTCGACATCTCGGCCGTGCTCGTCCTCGCCGGCGTCTTCATCTTCCTCGCCCGCCGGCTGCGTGACCCGGGTGCGTTGGCGATGGAGCGGTCGAACGATTTCCTCGCCCTGGCCGGGCTCTTCGCCGTGTCGGTCACGGGGCTCGCCTTGACGGCGTCGAACCTGTGGATGGACGGCCGCTTCTACGTCTTCCTGAACACGGTGCACGCCTTGACCGTGATCCTCGGCCTGATGTACATCCCGTTCGGGAAGCTGTTCCACATCTTCCAGCGCCCGGCGAACCTCGGCGTGGCCTACTACAAGCGAGAAGGCACGGAGGGCCCGCAACAGCAGTGCGCCCGCTGCGGCGAGCCCTTCGCGTCGGTGCTGCAGATGACCGATCTGAAGGAGGTGCTCCCGCAGGTCGGCTTCGACTACGCGCATCCCGCGAGCGGGCCGCACTACCAGGACCACTGCCCGGCGTGCCGCCGCAAGCTCGTCGCGCTGGCGCAGTCCGGCGCGGTGGGAGGCTTCGGCTGATGGCCCGCCTGCCGATCAGCGAAGAGCAGCTCATCGCGCGTTACGGGCCGCATCTCAACGTGGCGCCGCACGGCGGGTGGAACGTGGGAATCGAGGCGGATCGGGAGGTGAAGACCCACTGCTGCTTCTGCGGGCAGCAGTGCGGCATCGTTCTCAAGGTCAAGGGTGACGAGGTCGTCGGGTTCGAGCCCTGGTACGAGTTCCCGTTCAACGAGGGCAAGTTGTGCCCGAAGGGCGTGAAGCGCTACCTGCAGAACGCGCACGAGGATCGCCTGCTCGAGCCGCTGGAGCGCGACGCGTCGCATCCGAACGGGTTCCGGCCGGTGTCGTGGGACCACGCCCTCGGCCGGACCGTCGCCGAGATCCGCCGGATCCAGGCCGCGTACGGCAACGACGCGTTCGCCATGCTCTCCGGCGTCTCACTCGACAACGAGAAGTCGTACCTGATCGGCAAATTCGCCCGTCTCGCGCTGGGCACGGCGAACCTCGACTACAACGGGCGGCTCTGCATGGTGTCGGCGGGAGTCGCCAACAAGCGCGCCCTGGGCATCGACCGGGCCGCGAATCCGTGGAGCGACATCCCGCTCGCCGAAGTCGTGTTCGTCATCGGAGCGAACATCGCAGAGTGCGCGCCGATCACCACGAGCTGGATCTGGCGAGCACGCGACAACGGGGCGAAGCTGATCGTCGCCGACCCCCGCGTCACGCCCACGGCGCGGACGGCCGACCTGTTCCTCGGGCTGCGCCCCGGCACGGACTCCGCGTTGCTCGGCGCGATGTTGCACGTGCTGATCGAGCGGGACTGGCTCGACCACGACTTCATCCGTGATCACACGGTCGGGTTCGAGGAGGCAGCCGAGGCAGTGCGCGACCACACACCGCGCTGGGCCGAGACGATCACCGGCGTGCCCGCTCGTCGCATCGAGCAGGCCGCCGAGTGGTGGGGGACGTCGCAGACGGGGATGCTGCTCCACGCCCGCGGCCTGGAGCATCACACCAAGGGCGTCGAGAACGTGTGGGCGTGCATCAACCTCGGGCTGGCGACGGGCAAGTACGGCAAGCCGGGTTGCGGGGTCACGACGATCACCGGCCAGGGGAACGGGCAAGGTGGTCGGGAGCACGGGCACAAGTGCGACCAGCTTCCCGGCAACCGGGACATCACGAACCCCGAACACCGCGCGTACGTGGCGTCGGTATGGGGATGCGCGGTCGACGAGATCCCCGGCAAGGGCCTCACCGCCGAGGAGATCGTGGAAGCGATCCACCGCGGCGAGATCAAGGGCCTGCTGTCGATCTGCTTCAACCCGGTCGTGTCCCTGCCCGACACGACGTTCACCAGAGAGGCGCTCGACAAGCTGGAGTTCTACGCCGTCATCGACTTCTTCCTGTCGGAGACGGCCTTCCACGCCGACCTCGTGCTGCCGGGCTCGCTGCACGAGGAGGACGAGGGTACCTCGACCAACGTCGAAGGCCGCGTGATCAAGCTCAACCCTTCGAAGACGCCACCTGGCAACGCCCGGCTCGACTGGGAGATCCTCTGCGACATCGCCCGCCGCCTCGGCAAGGAGCGCTACTTCCCCTACACGCATCCGGAGGAGATGTTCGACGAGCTGCGGGTCGCGTCGAAGGGCGGTAGCGCGGACTACTTCGGGATCACCTGGGACCGCATCGAGCAGGAGCTGGGCGTCTTCTGGCCGTGCCCCGCCGAGGATCATCCGGGGACGAAGCGGCTCTTCGAGGGCGGGCGGTTCTACACCGACGACGAACGGGGCCGGTTCAACCCGGTCCGGTACCGGCCGCCGGCCGAGGTCGTCGACGACGAGTACCCCGTGTGGTTGACGACTGGCCGCGTCGTCAGCCAGTACTTGTCCGGGACGCAGACGCGCCGGATCGGACCTCTCGTGGCGCAGTACCCGGAGCCGTTGTGCGAGCTGCACCCCGACCTGGCCGGGCGGCACGGCATCGCGACCGGGGACACGGTGCGGGTGAGCTCGCGGCGAGGCACGATGACCCTGCCGGCGAAGGTGGTCTCCACGATCCGGCCGGACACGATCTTCATCCCGTACCACTGGGCCGGGAAGCGGGCGGCGAACCGGCTCACCAACCGCGCCCTCGACCCGCTGTCGAAGATCCCCGAATTCAAGGTGTGCGCGGTGCGCATCGAGCGGATCGGGGCGGTGGCCGATGAGTCCGCAGGCGGGGTAGGTGGCGTGGTCGACGCGCGCGAGATGGAGCTCGTCGAGGGCGATGCGCGGCACACCCGCGAGGTCCGCGGTGACGAGCCGCGACAGTCGCCTTCGGAACCGGGAGAGGGCGGGGGATGAGCCTGGCGAGCGGAGTGACCGTGCCGGTGTCCATCGGAACCAAGCGGACGCCGGCGACGCGGCCGGTCGCCGGCGCGTTCGGCGACAGCATCTTCGTCATCGACCAGAGCCGCTGCATCGGCTGCAAGGCGTGCGTGCAGGCGTGCGAGGAGTGCGGCACGCACCGGGGCCAGTCGTTGATCCACCTCGACGAGATCGATCGCTCGCTCACCACCCAGACGGCGCCGATGGTGTGCATGCACTGTGAGGACCCGACGTGCGCCGAGGTCTGCCCGGCCGACGCCATCAAGCAGAACGAGGACGGCGTCGTGCAGTCGTCGCTCAAGCCGCGCTGCATCGGGTGCTCGAACTGCGTGCTGGCGTGCCCGTTCGGTGTGCCGAAGTACCTCGCCGAGTTCGACCAGATGATGAAGTGCGACATGTGTTACGACCGCACGTCCGTCGGGTTGAAGCCGATGTGTGCCTCCGTGTGCCCGAGCGAGGCGTTGTGGTTCGGCACACCGGAGGAGTTCGCCGCCAGCCGCTCCGGCACGCTCGTGAACGAGTGGTGGTTCGGCAACCAGTACGTCGCCACGAAGGTGCGGACCGTGGCCGACGCTCCCGGGGCGATCGACGTGTTGGCGGGCACCGGTGAGCGCCCGTGGCAGGAAGACCCGTTCGGCCTCGCCGAGTTGGGGGTGGTGGACCAGTGAGCGACCCGGTGTGGCGCCAGGACTTCCCGCTCACCTCTGCCGGCGAAGACGAGGTGACGCGGCGCGAGTTCGTCCGCTACCTCGTCCTGGCCTCCGGCGGGTTCGCCGTCGGGAACGTGGGAATCGGGCTCTGGTCGTCGCTGCGGTCGATCAACGAAGGCGAGCCGCGCGCGATCGTCGCCCTCGACCAGGTCCCCGAGGGGTCGGCATACCTGTTCGACTACCCGACGGGGGCGGACCCGGCGATCCTCGTGCATCTGCCGGGCGGTGAGCTGCGCGCGTTCAGCCAGAAGTGCACCCACCTCGGATGCGTCGTGTACTACGAGCCGCGGACGGGAGAACTGGAGTGCCCGTGCCACGAGGGCTTCTTCGACGCGACGAGCGGTGCCGTCCTCGCCGGCCCCCCGCAGCGGCCGCTCGGCCGCATCGACGTCGAGGTGCGTGACGACACCGTCTGGGCCCTCGCCGCGCGCGGCGAGGGCGAGAGTGCGGCAGCGGGCAGCAGTGGGAAGACGCCGTCGTGAGCACCGGCGAGCGAGTCCCACCCCAGCGCCTGCCCGCGCACCGTTCCGGGCCCCGCCGGGCGCGGGCACTGCGTCAGGTCCCAGCGGCTGTCGGCATCTTCGTCGTCGTCCTGCTGTCGCTGCAGGTCTTCCTGCTGACGGTCGGCCTCGACGCGCTGCTTGCAGACGACGACGGCCTGGCCTGGATCACCGCGCTGTTCTCCGTGCTGCTCGCCGCCGGCTCGGCCGCGTTCTACCGGTACCTCAAGTGACGGCCCGGTGAGCGAACGCGTCGAGGAGCCAGAGCGGCCAGGTCCGATCGGGGGCGACATGGCCGCGATCGTGTTCGGGCTCGCGCGGCGGGTGCGGCTCAGCGCGCTGGTCGAGCGGCACAACTCGACGTTCGTCCTCGGCCTGTTCGCTTTCGTGAACGGACTGATCGCGATCGGCGTGATGGCGCTCGTGGCGCTGGTGACCGGCGAACCGTTCGTCTTTCCCTCACTCGGTCCGACGGCGTTCCTGTTGTTCTACACACCGCTGCTGCCGGCGGCTTCGCCGCGCAACACCGTCTGCGGTCACGCGATCGGCGCGGCAGCCGGCTACCTGTCGTTGGTCGTCTTCGGGCTGACCGACGACGCACCGGCGCTGGCGACGAGCGTGACCGGCTCCCGAGTCGGGGCGGCCGCACTCTCCCTGGGGCTGACGAGCGGAGCGATGGTCTGGGCCCGTGTGCCCCATCCGCCCGCGGGCGCGACGACGTTGATCGTGTCACTCGGCATCTTGCGCGAGCCGGAGCAATTGGCCGTGCTGATGGTCGCCGTGGTGTTGCTCGTCGTGCAGGGCTTCGTGATCAACCGCTTGGCGGGCATCCCCTATCCCGTGTGGTCGCCCCGCCCCGCGCCCGCCTGACCGCGTTCCCCCCGTGTGCGCGATTCCTGTGACCCAGCTCGCAGAGATCGGGCAAACGAGGGCTGCGCAGGGATCCCGTGCCGGCGGTCGCCGACCGGCAAGGCTGGAGCGCGCCATGGGAGTCGCGAACACAGCCCGCCGGAACGTACGGGCCGGAACCCGCGACCGCTTCGGGCTCCTGCTCCTGCTCCTGGTGGGATCGTTCCTCGCGCTCGGCGTCAGCGGTGACCGCTGGGGCCGGGTCGTGGCCGGTGTCCTCCAGTTGGGTGCCCTGGCGGTGGCCTTCCTCGCCACGGAGGTGCGTGTCGACCATCGTTGGCTGGGGTTGCTGGCGCTGTGTGGGATCACGGCCGTGGTCCTCGCGGCATTGTCGGGCGAGATCCCGAACGGGCTCGCCGAGGTGGCCGCCGTGATCGTCCTCGGGGCGGTGCTCGTCGCGGTGTTGGACCGTGTGCTGCGCCACCGGCGCGTCACGCTGCAGACGCTCTACGGCGCGATGTGCGCGTACATCCTCATCGGGCTGATGTTCGGATCGGTGTACCGGGCCCTCGACGAGCTCGCGGACGCATCGCTGTTCGGCGAGCCCGTGGACGTGTCCGTGTACTCGTACTTCAGCTTCACCACGCTGACGACGCTCGGTTTCGGTGACTACACGACCGTCACGGACATCGGTCGCCGGCTGACGATGCTCGAGGCCGTCATGGGCCAGTTGTTCATCGCCACGACGCTGGCCAGGCTCGTGTCGGTGTACAGCACGCAGGCCGCGCAGGACCGCTCGCCCTGACGGGCAACTAGACCTGCGGCGATGGATCCAGTCGTCCTGCTCGTCGTCGCCGACGCGTCAGCGCGGGAGGCGATGGTCGCGCAGATGAGTCGTTACGCCCGCGACTACCGCGTGAAGGCGGTGAGCGAGGCGGACGCGGCGGTCACGCACATCGAGGAGATGCAGCGCAACGGCAGTCCGGTGGCGATGGTCCTCGCCGACCTCCTGCTCGCTCCAGGAGACGGTGTCGACGTCCTCGGACGCGTCCGTTCGGTGGCACCGGCGGCGAAGCGCGTGCTCTTGCTCGACTGGGGCTTGCGCCCGGAGCAGATGCCTGCCGTGTCGCGGGCGTTGGCCTTCGGCCTGGTCGACACGTTCCTGGCGAAGCCCACGGGCCCGCGCGACGAGGAGTTCCACGGAGCGATCACCGAGCAGCTCGGCGAATGGGCGTGGACGTCCGCGCCGGTCGTCGCGGCCGTCGAGGTGGTCGGCGACGGTGACGACGGTCGAGCAGGCCGCCTGCGTGAGTTGCTCGAACGGATGGCTGTGCCCACGGCCGTCCACGCGCTCGACTCGCCGGTCGGGCAGCGCGTCGTCCGTGCGGCCGGATCAGGTGCGGTCCCGCCGTTCGTCGAGGTGATGGGCCAAGTCGTGCTCTCGAACCCCACTGCCCGGGAAGTGGCGAAGGCGTTCGGGGCAGTCGTCGACGTGGACGACGTCGTGTTCGACCTCGCGGTGGTCGGTGCCGGCCCGGCGGGGCTCGGCGCTGCCGTGTACGGCGCCTCCGAAGGCCTCTCCACGTTGATCATCGAGGCGGAGGCGTTCGGCGGGCAGGCCGGGACGAGCTCGATGATCCGCAACTACCTCGGCTTCCCGAACGGCATCACCGGCCGGCAGCTCGCCAGGCGGGCGCTGGTGCAGGCCGTCCGCTTCGGCGCCCAGCTCGACCTCGCCAGAGCCGTGACCGGGATCGTCGCCTCCACGGCGCCGGGTGTTCCGCACCGGCTGACCCTCGGTGACGGAGCAGTGGCCGGCGCGCACGCGGTCGTGCTCGCGTGCGGGGTCACCTATCGCCGGCTCGGCGTCCCGGCGCTCGAGGCTCTCGTCGGTGCCGGCGTGTTCTACGGCGCGGCGACGGCCGACGCCCGCGACATGCAGGGTGCACGCGTCGTGGTCGTCGGGGCGGGCAACTCAGGTGGGCAGGCCGCGGTCAACCTGGCGCGCTACGCCGAGCGGGTCACGCTGATCGCCCGCGGGTCGACGTTGTCGGCGTCGATGTCGGACTACCTCGTGAAGGAGGTCGAGGCCGACGAGCGGATCGACGTGTTCACCGCCACCGAGGTGGTCGACGGAGGCGGCGATGGCCACCTGGAGTGGATCGGGTTGCGGACGCGCGGCGCGCAGGACGTGAACCGCCTGCCCGCCTCCGGCCTGTTCGTGTTGATCGGCACGGAAACGCGCACGGGGTGGCTGCCCAGCACGATCCAGCGCGACGAGCACGGTTTCGTGGTCACTGGCGCGGAGATCGACCCCGGGCGATGGCCGCTCCAGCGTCCTCCGTTCGCGCTGGAGACCAGCCTGCCCGGGGTGTTCGCCGCGGGCGACATCCGGGCCAACGGCGTGAAGCGTGTCGCTGCCGCTGTCGGGGAGGGAGCGGTGAGCGTGCCGATGATCCACGGGTATCTCGCCGCCCGGGACCGGGGAGTCGTCGGATGAGCGCCGAGTTCGTCGTGCGCCCGATCGGGCGGGTCGTCTCAGGGTTGGTCGATCCGGCGACGGCACCGAAGCAGGGCGACGAGGGTGCGCCGGACGCCGACCTCGTGTTCGACCCTGCCGTGCGGCCCGGGCTGGCGGACGTCGGCGTCGGCGACGTGCTCCTCGTGCTCACCTGGCTCCACCGGGCCCAGCGCGACGTGCTCGCCGTGCATCCGCGGGACGACGAGCGCCTGCCGCTCAGGGGCGTGTTCAGCACTCGCTCGGCGGATCGACCGAACCCGATCGGCCTGCATCGGGTCGAGGTCCTCTCCGTCGACGGCGCGACGGTGCGGGTGCGCGGCCTGGAGGCGATCGCCGGCACACCGGTCGTCGACGTGAAGTCCGTACTCGGCGCGATCCACGAGCGCTGAACCACCCCGGCTCGCCGTTTGCCTACGGCGTCGCCAGTTCCATCACCTGGGTCAGGCGGAAGTGGTTGCCCGAGGGGTCACGGAAACCGGCGTCGATGCCGTACGGGCGCTGCTCGGGCGCTTCGACGAACTCCACGCCGCGGGCGACGAGCTCCTCGTACGCCGCCTGGCAGTCGTCCGTGGTGAGGAACACTGTGCCGGCGAAGCCCTTGCCCATCAGCTCCTCGACCTGTGCCTTCGTCGCGTCGTCCATCACCGGCGCACCCGGGATCGCCATCAGCACGATGGCGATCTCTGGCTGTCCGACCGGGCCGACGGTCAGCCAGCGGAAGTCGCCCATCTCGGGCAGCGTCACGTCGGCGCGGACCTCCATCCCGAGCTTGTCCGTGTAGAAGGACAGCGCCTCGTCCTGGTCGTGCACCCAGAGCTGAGTAGTCGCGATCCTGATCATCTGTCTGTTCTCCTTCAGGGGGTTGCGTCGCGTTCACGGTAGGGATCGGCGCCGTTCCCGTCTTCTCGAAACGTGCGGTTCATCGGCCGTGCGTAAGCCCTCACGACACACGCCGGCACGCGGGCGAGCCAGCCCGCAGGTGGCTGGGCGGACCTGTACACGGTGGGAGAGACGCCGTACATCCGCCCGAAGCTCGTCGTGAACGAGCCGATGCTGCTCAACCCGACCATCACGCAGATCCGGGCCACCGACCAGTCGGTCGTCCGCAACAGCGCCGCGGCTCGCTCGAGCCGGCGGGTGAGCAGGTACTGGTGCGGCGACTCGCCGAATGCCCGGCGGAACTCACGGCTGAAGTGGGCGGGGGACAGCCGTGCCGCCCGGGCCATGTCAGCGACGCGGATCGGCTCGGCGTAGCGGGCGTCGGCGAGATCCTTCGCCCTCACCAGGTGCCGGGCCGGCGGCACGGGAGCCACGGCCGCTCAGTATCGCCCCAGCCAGTTACACAACCAAACGGTTGACAACTTCGGTAAGCGGGACTACGTTGTCTTCAACCTAATAGTTGAATACACGGAGGGAGTGGTGGCAGCCGATCCGTTGTCGAAGGTGTTCTCGGCGCTCGGTGATCCGATCCGGCGTGACATCGTCGCCCGGCTCGCCGTCGCAGACGCGACCGTGAACGAGCTCGCCGGGCCGTACGACGTCACCGTCCAAGCGGTCTCGAAGCACCTCAAGGTGCTCGAGGACGCCGGCCTCGTCAGTCGCACCCGCGACGCGCAACGCCGGCCGGTGCACCTCGAAGCGGAGGTCTTCGACCTGATGACGAAGTGGATCGAGCGCTACCGCCTCCAAGCAGAGGAGCGCTACCGCCGCCTCGACGAGTTGCTCCGGCGGATGCCGGACACGGCCGACCCGCATTCGGCCGCGACGCGCACCGGACGCGGGCGGACGCCCCAGAGCCCCGACACCGATCCCCGCACGAAGAAGGGACGAGCATCATGACGAGCAAGCACGAAACCGAGATCATCAGTGATCCGAAGGTGCCGCTGGTGCGGATCACCCGGGAGTTCGACGCTCCGCCCGAGAAGGTGTTCCGCGCCCACGCCGACCCGGAGCTCCTCGTCCAGTGGCTCGGGCCGCGCCGCCTGCACATGAAGGTCGACCACTACGACTGCCGCACCGGCGGCTCCTACCGGTACTCCCACGACGAGCACGGCTTCTTCGGCAGCTTCCACGAGGTCCGCCCGTCGGAGCTGATCGTGCAGACGTTCACCTACGAGGGCTTTCCCGACGGCGTGGCGCTCGAGCGGCTCGTCCTCGAGGACCTCGGTGACGGCCGCACACGTCTGGTCGCCACGTCGCTCGTCGACACGTTCGAGGGGCGAGACGCATTCGTCGCCAGCGGCATGGAAGAGGGCGTGCGCGAGGGTTACGAGCGTCTCGACGAGCTGCTCGCCAGCTGAGCGCCGCGGCCAGTCGGGCAGGCGCGAGACTGCCCGCGTGGTGAGCGAATGACTGCTGTGCAGGAACCGGAACCCCACGACTGGCGCGCCGTCGACGAGGGATGGGGACGGCGCGCCGTCGACTTCGCCACGTTGAGCGAGCCGTTCAACTGCCGGGAGTACGTGTCGATGCACCAGCACCTCGGGATCGGTGCGGGCGACCGACTGCTCGACATCGCCTGTGGGTCCGGGCTGGCCATCGAGTTGGCCGGGATCCGGGGCGCGACCTGCGCCGGAATCGACGCCTCGCCCCGGCTGGTCGCCGTCGCCCGCGACCGCAACCCTGGCGCCGACGTGCGCGTCGGCGACATGCACGAACTGCCCTGGGCCGAGGCGGCGTTCGACGTGGTGACCAGCTTCCGCGGCATCTGGGGCACCACGCCGAAGGTCGTCGACGAAGTGGGCCGCGTGCTCGTTCCTGGCGGGCGGCTCGGCATCACGGCATGGGGGCACATCAAGGTGTCACCCGGGGCGTGGGCGTTCGCCCCGTTCAGGCTGGCCGCTCCCCAGAAGGTGGTCAACCAGGCCGCAATGGTGGCCCTCGGCCGACCAGGTGTCGGCGAGCAGTTGCTGGACGAGGCAGGTTTCGTCGACGTCCAACGCGTCCAGGTGCCCTGCACCTGGGAGGCCCCGGACCCCGACATGTTCGCCCGCGCCCTGGCGTCGACAGGCCCGGCGTACGAAGCGATCCGGGCCGCGGGCGAGGACGCGTTCCTGGAGTCCGCCCGTTCCGCCGCCGAGGAGCGTGTGCGTGACGGGCTCCCGCTGCGCGTCTCGATCGACCTGGTCGGCTATCTCGCCCGCAAGCCGGGTTAGGCCCCGCGCGATGAGTTCGGCGCCGCCCCGGCGTCTGACATCGAGACATCGCAATCGCGCCTGCGCGCGGGCGATCGAGAGGAGTCCGCATGAAGTCGATCACGCCGTTCCTCTGGTTCGACGACGACCTCGAGGAGGCCGTCGACTTCTACACGTCGGCGTTCCCGGAGGGGAAGGTGCACAACATCAGCCGCGCCCCCGACGGGAAGGCGTTCACGGCCGACTTCGAGATCGCCGGCCAGTACGTGCGCGGCCTGAACGGCGGTCCGCACTTCCAACACACCGAAGCCTTCTCGTTCTTCGTCGAATGCGAAGGTCAGGAGGAGGTCGACCACTACTGGGACGTGCTCACTGCGGATGGCGGCGAGGAGAGCCAGTGCGGGTGGCTGAAGGACAAGTTCGGTGTGTCCTGGCAGATCATCCCCACGGAGTTCATGGAGCTGATGTCCGGCAGCGCGGAGCAGTCGGAGCGGGTCATGGCGGCTCTGCGCCCGATGCGCAAGATCGACATCGCCACGCTGCGCGCCGCGTCCGCCGGCTGACCCCGCCACCGCCTGCTCCGGCGCACGGCCATGCTGTGCGCCATGGCGCGAGGACGCGAAGCCGACCGGATCGACGAAGCCAGGGCCGGTGTTCCTTGGCGGCGCTGGGGCCCCTACCTCAGCGAACGCCAGTGGGGCACCGTCCGCGAGGACTACTCCGACAACGGCGACGCCTGGAGTTACTTCACCCACGACCAGGCTCGCTCCCGCGCCTACAAGTGGGGCGAAGACGGGATCGCCGGGTTCTGCGACGACCACCAGCGGCTGTGCTTCGCCGTCGCGCTGTGGAACGGCGTCGATCCGATCCTGAAGGAGCGGCTGTTCGGGCTGACCAACGCCGAGGGCAACCACGGCGAGGACGTCAAGGAGTACTACTTCTACCTCGACGCCACGCCGACCAGCGCGTACCTGAAGTACCGCTACCGCTATCCGCTGGCCGGCTACCCCTACGCCGACCTCGTGCAGACGAACCGGGCGCGCAGCCGCACCGACTTCGAGTACGAGCTGCTCGACACCGGTGTGTTCGACGGCGACCGCTACGTCGACGTCGACGTGGAGTACGCGAAGAGCGGGCCTGACGACGTCCACATCAGGATCACGCTCGCGAACCGCGCGCCCACGCCCGCGACCATCCACGCGCTGCCGACGCTGTGGCTGCGGAACACGTGGTGGATGGGTCAGCCCAAGGGCATGCTGCACGCCGCGGCCGGACGCGACGGCGGCCCGGTGATCGTCGCCGAGCACTCGGACCTCGACCAGATGGAGTTGCGCTGCAGCGGTGATCCCACGCTGCTGTTCACGGAGAACGAGACGAACTGCGCCCGCCTGTGGGGCACGGCGAACGCCACGTCGTACGTGAAGGACGCGTTCCACGAGTACGTCGTGCACGGGCGAGCGGACGCCGTCAACCCGGCACGGACCGGCACGAAGTCGGCCGCGCTCTACGTGCACGAGGTTCCCGCCGGGGGCACGGCCGCCATCCACCTCCGGCTCTGCACGGCCGGCGCGCCGCCGATCGACGTCGCGGACGCGGACCACGTCTTCGAGTCCCGCCGCGCCGAGGCCGACGAGTTCTACGCCTCGCTCACGCCGCCGACGGTGTCGGCCGAGGAGGCGGCGGTGATGCGCCAGGCCCTCAGCGGGATGCTGTGGGGCAAGCAGCACTACTTCTTCGATCTCGACCGCTGGCTGGAGGAGCACCACGTCCATCCGCTGCGCGACACGTCGGCGCGCGACGTGCGCAACCGGAGCTGGTTCCACATGGTCAACGACGACGTGATCTCGATGCCGGACACGTGGGAGTACCCCTGGTATGCGTCATGGGACCTGGCGTTCCACACCGTCGCCTTGGCGATGGTGGACATCGACGACGCCAAGGCGCAGCTGGAGCTGATGCTGCGCGAGCTCTATCTCCATCCCAGCGGGCAGCTCCCCGCGTACGAGTGGAACTTCTCCGACGTCAACCCTCCGGTCCATGCGTGGGCCACGCTGCTGGTGTACGACTCCGAGCTCGAGCAGCGCGGCGTGGGTGACGTCGCATGGCTGAAGAGCGCGTTCCAGAAGCTGCTCGTCAACTTCACGTGGTGGATCAACCGCAAGGACCCAGCCGGCCGGAACGTCTTCGAGGGCGGGTTCCTCGGCCTGGACAACATCGGGGTCTTCGACCGCAGCGCGCCCTTGCCGACCGGCGGTCGTCTCGAGCAGTCGGACGGGACGGCGTGGATGGCGTTCTTCTCGCAGTGCATGCTCGGCATCGCCCTCGAGCTGTCCCGCCACGATCCGGTCTACGAGGACATGGTCCTCAAGTTCGCGGAGCACTTCATCTTCATCGCAGCGGCCATGGACCGCATCGGCGACAACCAGGACGAGCTGTGGGACGACGAGGACGGCTTCTTCTACGACGTGCTCCGCCTGCCCGACGGGAGGGCGACCAGGCTGAAGGTCCGCTCGATGGTCGGGCTGCTGCCGTTGTGCGCCACCACGGTGCTGCCGATCGAGGACGTCGACCTGGAGAGCGAGCTCATCGCCCGCCTGCGGCGGCGGATCGAGGCGATGCCCGAGCTGTTGACGAACGTTCACGACATCCGGCGCGAAGGCGCGCACGGCCGGCGGATGCTGGCCGTGCTCGACGAGACGAAGCTCCGCCGCATCCTGTCCCGGATGCTCGACGAGGACGAGTTCCTCAGCCCGCACGGCCTGCGCGCCCTGTCCCGCTTCCACGCCGAGCACCCGTTCCGGGTCGACGTCCACGGCCAGCACTACGAGGTCGCCTATCTCCCCGCCGAGTCGGACTCCGGGATGTTCGGCGGGAACTCGAACTGGCGCGGGCCGGTCTGGTTCCCCGTCAACTACCTCGTGCTGCGCGGTCTGCTGCACCTGTACGCGTTCTACGGCGATGACTTCACCGTGGAGTGCCCGACGGGGTCCGGGCGGCAGTGCACGTTGTTCGAGGTGGGGCAGGAGATCGGCCGGCGGCTGGTCTCGATCTTCCTGCCCGATGCAGACGGGCACCGCCCCGTGTACGGCGGCACCGAGCGCTTCCAGACGGACCCCCAGTGGAGGGACCTGGTCCTCTTCTACGAGTACTTCCACGGAGACAACGGCGCCGGCCTCGGCGCCAGCCACCAGACCGGGTGGACGGGCCTCGTCGCCCGCTTGATCCAGATGCTCGGCTACCTCCGTCCCGAGGACGTCCTCCACCGCCCGATCCGCGGCCTCCTCGTCTACTCGGGCGGGACGCCGCCGCCCGAGCACGCCGCTTCTGGTCAGTGAGGCGCCAGGCGGGCGAGCAGCCGGGACCCCGCGGTGCGGCTATGACGTGTGTCCGTGGCCTCGGAACGCGCGCGAGCGGTCTGGCGGGTGGCCCGGTGGATCGCCCTCGCGGCGCTGGGCACCTTCCTGCTCATGCAGGCCGTTCCCTACGGCTGGTGGCACGAGAACCCCCCCGTCGTGCAGGATGCGCCGTGGCCTGACGCCGAGTCGGCGCGGATCGCGCGCGAGTCCTGCTACGACTGCCACAGCAACGAGACCGACTGGCCCGTGTACTCCTACGTCGCGCCGATGTCGTGGCTCGTGCGCCGCGACGTCGAGGACGGTCGGGACGAGCTGAACTTCTCCCACTGGGGCAGCGACGACGGCGAGGCGGACGACGCCGTCGAGTCCGTGCTCGACGGAGACATGCCCCCGAGCCGGTACACCCGGCTCCATCCCGGAGCGGAACTCGACGCAGACGAGCTCCAGGTCCTCGTCGCCGCCCTCAGAGAACTGGACGCGCAACGCTGAACCGCCGGGCTGACCGGTCCCGTGGCGCGCTCACGACGGCTGCGCGGTACGAGTACCGACGTCCACTACCGGGGGCGACCGGGGAGAGCGCAGGGTGATCCATGACAACCCACTCCCCGATTCAGGAGCACCCGATGTCCAAGCGTCACCATCTCGGACGGCTCGCCGCCACGGCGGCCGGCGCCGTCGATCTCGCCACCACGATCGGAGGGGGCGCCGCCCACGCCAAGGACGGCGACGTCCGCGTGGCGGGACGCTGCACGAGCGTCGCAGTGTGGTAGCTCAACGGAACTGAGGTTGTCGAGACACTGTCGGGTCAGATGGGAACGAGTTCCGAGATCGAGTACCGCATGAACTGACCATCCGGCCAGCGGTTGGTTCCGTGAAACCAGCCCCCCGTCCCGTCGGCCGGCATCGTGATACCGCACGGGAAGGCACGTGATTCGCCGGCCTCGACACCGAACGGGACCCACTCGAACGTTCCAGATCCGTGTGGGTCGCTCCAACGGTCCACGTGGCCGGACCGAACGTGGCCGTCGCTGTCGATGCTGATGTGCAACTTGACCCGTTCGCTCCCGATGGGCATGTCGGCGACGAGGTGCTCGTCGTTCTCGGCGTTCCAGACGACGCCATAGCGAGGGAGCAGCGCGGTCGGCAGCCAAATGCCTTCCGCCACGGCGCGGCCCATCGCGCTGCGGTCGACATCGGGGCCGCTGCTGCGGATGATCGGCACCAGGCCGAGGAATCTCCAGCGCATCGAGGCGCGTCCATCCACATACGCGTCGGAGCCGCGCAGCAGCCCACCCGCGACCTTGGCTGGCCAGTCGTAGCCGTGGAGCGGTGCGAGCAGCTCGTCCGCCCGGAAGGGGATCCACTGGTTACCGAACCTGATCGAGCCTCGCATACGGAGCTGCGCAGCTCGTGCGAGTGGAGTGCCCGGCGCGATGGCGGCGAGGAAGTAGCGACGCACAGGTGCGTCGGACCCCGCTACTTCGGCGTCGTCGAAGACGTCACCGTCGGCTGCGACGCGCAGGCGCGGATCGAGGCGAGCGGTCACGCCGGTCGGCTCAGCCGGACGGGGTGCAGTGCGAGCGTCATCGGGCCGCTTGTGCCCGCGCTGCAAGTGGTACGGGTCACCGGTTCGGGCGCACCATGGTGCGGAGCCGGGCGAGCAGGTCTCGTGGCTCGGGCACGGTGAGCGCTCGGCGGAGGATCTGCTGCTTGCGCGGCGTATACGGCGGGTAGGCGAGCGGCGGGTCCACACGGGTACTCCGGATGAGCACGCCACGCCGGTGGCTGAAGGTCTCGAAGCCGGTGCGCCCG
>DASZOG010000225.1:0-4080 GCA_035550895.1 Acidimicrobiales bacterium | reverse complement strand
GACGCTGTCGACGATCGGCGTCGGCCAGGCGCTGTCGCTGGCCGTCGAGATGCTCGACGGCGCGCCGGCACTCCTCGTGCTCGCCGGGGGCCGGTTTTTCGCGGTGATGACGCGCACCGACGTTCTCTCGTATCTCGAGGTCGCCTCGAATGGCTGACCGCGACGAGGCGGAGGGCTGGGGGTTCGACACACGGGCGATCCACGCCGGGCAGGCACCGGACGCGGCGACCGGTGCGGTCGTGCCGCCGATCTCCCTGGCGACGACGTTCGCCCAGTCGGCCGTCGGAGAACACCGAGGCTACGAGTACTCCCGCTCCGGGAACCCGACCCGCACCGCGCTGGAAACGTGCCTCGCCGCACTGGAGGGCGCGCCGCACGGGTTGGCGTTCGCCTCCGGACTCGCCGCCGAGGACGCGATCCTCCGGCTGCTCTCGCCCGGTGACCGCGTCGTGCTGGGCAACGACGCGTACGGCGGGACGTTCCGCTTGATCGACAAGGTCCACCGCCCGTACGGGATCGAGTGGGTGGCGGTCGACCTCGTCGACACCGACGCGCTCGCCGGCGAGTGGCCCACCGGCGCCCGCCTGGTGTGGGTCGAGACGCCGACCAATCCCCTGCTCCGCTGCGTCGACATCGAGGCCGTGGCGGCGATCGCCCACGACCACGGTGCGCTCGTCGTCGTCGACAACACGTTCGCCACGCCGTACCTGCAACAGCCGCTCGCGCTCGGCGCCGACGTTGTCGTGCACTCGGCGACGAAGTACCTCGGTGGCCATTCCGACGTGGTCGGCGGGTTCGCCGCAGTGGCCCACGACGCGCTCGCGGAGCGGTTGCGCTTCACACAGAACGCGGCAGGTGCCGTGCCGGCGCCGTTCGACTGCTACCTCGTCCTGCGCGGGGTGAAGACGCTCGGCGTGCGGATGGAGCGCCACTGTGAGAACGCCCGTGCGATCGTCGACTTGCTCGTCGGCCACCCGGCAGTCGAGCGCGTATATCACCCGCAGCTGCCGGACCATCCCGGCCACGCTGCAGCAGCCCGGCAGATGCGCGACTTCGGTGGGATGGTGTCGTTCACGACCGCCGGGGGCGAGGCGGCCGCGCTCGACGTCGTCACCCGGACGGAGCTGTTCACGCTCGCCGAGTCGCTCGGCGCCGTCGAGTCGCTGATCGAGCACCCGGGCCGAATGACGCACGCATCGGTCGCCGGCTCGCCGCTGGAGGTGCCGGCGAACCTCGTCCGCCTCTCGGTCGGCCTGGAGTCGACGGCCGACCTCGTCGCCGACCTGGCCCGAGCGCTGGATTAGAGCTGCCTGAGCCGCCGGCGGGCTCAGCGGACTGGTGCGGAGGCGAACAGGTCGAGGCCGAGGCGCCGGGACAAGAAGCGCGCCGCGAGCTGACCGCGGACGCTGTTCCCCGCGCCGTCGAGCGGTGGGGCGTAGGTCCCGAGACCGCCCTTGCCCGGCGAGACGGTGACGATCCCGCCACCGATGCCGCTCTTGCCGGGCAGGCCGACGTCGTACAGCCACGCACCCGACGTCTCGTACAGGCCGGCGACGGTCATCACCGCGAGCGCGCAGCGACTGCTGGTCGCATCGACGACCCGCTCGCCGGTCACCGGGTGCACTCCTCCGTCGGCGAGCGTCGCGCCCATCGTGGCGAGGTCGCTCGCCGTCACCGACAGCGAGCTCTGCTTCGTGTAGATGTCAACCGCGTCTGCCGGGTCGAGCTCGAGCTGCCCGAAGTTCTGCAGGAGCTGCGCGATGGCCTGATTGCGATGGTTCGTGGCGGACGCCGAGGCGTAGATCCCGGTGTCGATCGTCAGACCTCGGCCGGCGAAGCGTGACAGCCCATCGAGGAGGAACTTCCACTTCTCGTCGGCGTCGCTCCCTGGTGCCATCGACGCCGTGACGATCGCTCCCGAGTTCACCATCGGGTTCGTCCGACCTCGCTCGCTGCGCTCGACCGCGGTCAGGGAATTGAACGGCAGACCGGTCGCGTCGACACCGACGCGCTCGCGGATCACGTCGGGTCCGACGGCGGCGCAGACGAGGGCGAACACGAACGGCTTGGCGACGCTCATCATCGAGAACTCCACGTCGGCGTCGCCCGTGGTGTACAGCGCGCCGTTCACGCTCATCACACCGATCCCGAAATGCTCGGCTGGCACGGCCTGCAGCGCCGGGTAGACGTCGGAGTTCTCGCCGACTTCCACGCCGCGGAAGCGCGCGTACGCCTCGGCGACCAGAGCCCGTACTCGATCGGGCGCGGGCAGCGCGCCCGTCGAGACGAACGCCAACTCGCCGTCGTCCGACACCGTATCCGCGTCCATCGCCCGACGATACGACCCGCTCAGCGGCCGGCCGGGATCCAAGCGCGCCGGTTTGCGTGCGGCGATCGTCCGCCGCCGTGAACGGCCTGCACGCGTGACCGAGCTGAGCGTCCGCGCTGCCTTCGGCGCCGATGCCACCTCGTTGGAACGGGTACGCGCTGCCGTGCGGATGCCGCGGCCCGTCGCCGTCGCTCGCCTCGCTCAGGAGTACGGGACCGATGATCCTTGTCGCACCCCGCGCGTACGTTCGGCGGTATGGAGTTGGGCGAGGCGCAGCGGCTGTTGGCGGAGGTGGTTGCCGCCGATCGCCCTGCGGCGGATCGGGACCAGCTGCGGTCGGCAGTGGCGGACCTGGCTCGGTTGCGCGGCTTTCTCGATCGGTGTGCGACGGCGCTCGCCAGCCGGTTGGCGGCTGTGTCGGCGATGCCCGAGCAGGATCTGGCGAAGGCGGCTCGGACGTCGGCGTGCGACGCCGAGCAGCTTCTGGCCCGGGCCAAGCTCGTCGATGCGACGCCGCCCTTGGGCGATGCGTTGGCTGCTGGCACCGTCAGCGGGGGTCACGTGGACGTGTTCGAGCGCGGCTGGCGCAGCCTCGAACCCGACCTGCGCCCGCAGCTCACCGGCGCGGCGGCGCAACTGGTCGCGGTCGCCGAGCGGTCGACGCCGGAGGAGTTCGACCGCGCCGTCAAGGCAGAGGTGCGCCGACTACGGCGCGACGACGGCCAGGCCCGCCTCGAACAGCAGCAGCGAGCCCCGGCACGCCGGAGAGATAGCAACCGAGCATCACCAACCCGTGGTCGACGCTGTTCCCCGACAGCACCACGACCGGCCGCTCACCGTCGAGCCCGCGGTCGAGCAGGGCCTGGCCGATCGTGCGCGGGCCCCTCGTTGGTCTCGGCGTACGTCACTCGCCGCCAGCTGCCGTCCGGCGTCCGTTCGCAGAGGAAATCGGCGGTCGGTGTCGTCGTCGCCCAGCGCGCGAGCACGTCGCCGATGCTCCGCTCGTAGGCTCCGAGGGGGCGTTCGGGAACAGAGGTACCAGCAGCCATCCCGTGCTCGGCCGACACGTCCGGTCGGGCGAAGAGCCCGGCGTCCCCCACCGGCGATGTTCTACACATCTCTTGACGGTCGGCGCAATAGATAGGTAGGTTTGTTCCACGGTATCCCCCGGGGAGGATCACCCATGACCGAGCGAAGCGAGGTCCAGCAAGCACGGTCGGTAGCCGCCACGCAGTGGCGACTCGGTCACTCCAGCACCCGAAGGGTGCCCCAGTGACTGACGTCGCGCCTGTGACGCCCGTGAGCGCCGCAGTCCCGCAATCAGCCTCCGAGCAGGCCGCTCCCGGCCGGGGCACCCAGCCCGACGACGTGCTCCACGGACCGAGGCTGGAGCAGTTCGAGCAGGAGCTCCGCCGGCTGCGGGTCAAGGGCGGCAACGCCGAGTCCGAGCGCAAGCTCGTCGTCCTCGGCGTTCTGGCGGTGGTCGCCAGCTTCGTCGTGGCCGCGCTCGGGATCGACATGGTTCGGGGCGCCGAGGACTCCCTCGCCCAAGGCGACGGGCTGGCGCAGACGATCCTCGGCGTGGCGATCGCCGTCGTGGCGGCAGTGCTGTGGGCGCGGTGCTCCCTCTCCCGCTACCTGCGCTACTGGCTGGTGCGCCAGATCTACGAGGACCGGTCCTCGACCGATCGCATCGTCGAGGCCATCGAGCGCGCGAACCTCCCGTGAGCGCGGAGCGGATCAGCTTCCAG
>DASZOG010000224.1:0-8704 GCA_035550895.1 Acidimicrobiales bacterium | reverse complement strand
GCCGCCCACACTCGCTCTGGCCGTGGCCTTCTACGTCGCCTGCGGGTTGTCGATCACGGCCGGTTACCACCGCTTGTTCGCCCATCGCACGTATCGGGCGAAGGCTCCGCTGCGCTGGTGCCTCCTGTTGTTCGGCGCTGCGTCGTTCCAGAACTCGGCGTTGGCGTGGAGTGCCGACCACCGCGCACATCACGCGGACACCGACGGCCCGGGGGATCCCCACGCCATCGATCGCGGGTTCTGGTTCGCCCACATCGGCTGGTTGTTCCGCCCCCGGGCGGCGTCAGCCGACGTCTCCCGGCTGGCGGATCTCTGGGCAGTGCGCAGCATCCGTTGGCAGCACCGCTGGTGCGCACTCGTCTCGATCGGCGTCGGCCTGCTGCTCCCGACAGCGATCGCGTCGACGTGGGGGGATCCGTGGGGCGGGCTGCTGGTGGCCGGGTTGCTGCGCGCCGCGATCCTGCTCCAGGCGACGTTCTGCGTGAACTCGCTCGCCCACTTCGTCGGAGTGCGGCGCTACGACACGCGCGCGTCGGCACGAGACAGCGCGCTCGTCGCCCTCGTCACGTTCGGTGAGGGGTACCACAGCTTCCATCACCGCTTCCCGTTCGACTACCGCAACGGTGCCCGCTGGTGGCAGTTCGACCCGAGCAAGTGGCTGATCTGGTTCCTGGCCCGCCTCCGCTTGGCCTCCCGGACCCGAACCGCCTCGCCGACGACAGTCGCCCGAGCCCGCATCACCGCCCGGTAACCCAGTCGTACCGCGCCGGCTCAGGTGGCCAGGGCTGCGAGGTGGTCGATGGTCCGAAAGATGTCGTCGATCGGGACGGCGTGGTAGCGACGCTCGCGTGGCACGTCGAGACCGGGCAGCACGACGAGCCGTTCCACGCCGAGCTCGCGGTAGCCGTCGACCTGCTCACGATCGAGGCGGTTCTCGGGTGAGATGACGGTGAAGTCGAATGGTCCGAGCGACGGCGGCCGGTCGAGCTCGCTCAGATCCCGGTCGAGCGCACGGCGTGCCGCGCGGGTGGCGTCGAGATCGAAGTCGGCCGGGATCCACCCCCGCGCGCTCGTGATCGCTCGCCGCCGGGCGCGGGAACTGTTGCCCCCGATCATGATCGGCGGGCCTCCGGGTTGCACCGGACGGGGATGCGCGTCCACTCCGGCGACGTCCACGTGCCGGCCGCGGAACTCCGGCGCCGGCATCGTCCACAACGCGCGCATCGCTGCGAGGTACTCGTCCGTGCGCGTGGCGCGCTCGTCCAGTGGGACACCGAGCGCGGCGAACTCTGCGGCGAGGTAGCCGACGCCGATGCCGACGATCAACCGGCCGCGCGAGATCTGATCGATGCTCGCCAGCTGCTTGGCGAGCAGCACCGGCTGGTGCAACGGCAACTCGAGGATCCCGGTGGCGACCGCGATCGATGTGGTCTTCGCCGCCGCCAGGGCGACCGCGACCACCGCGTCGAGGAACGGGATCTCGGGTGCGATGGCGTAGTCGGGTGGCTGCGGACTGGGGAGCACGATGTGCTCGCCGGCCCACAGCGAATCGAGCCCCGCCTGCTCGGCGTACTGGGCCACGCGCACCAGCGAAGCGGGATCGGCACAGGTGCCGTAGTTGATCGCGTAGAGCCCGAACCTCATGCTCGGACCGTATCGACGGGACGGACGCAGCCTGCGAGTCGTCAGTGGCGCGTGACGTTGACCTCGGTCGGGTTGACCAGCATGTCGAACACTGCCGAGTACTTCGCGCCGGCGGCGACCAACGCGTCCTTCTGGGCGTCGTCGCAGTCGCCGTCGATCTCGAACTCCACGTCGACGTTGCTGAAACCCTTCCGCACGTCCGGATCGATGCCGAGGACACCGCGCACGTCGATGTCGGCGCTGACCTTGGACGACACCCGGGTCAACGGGATGTTGCGTGCCGCCGCGCCGGTGACGACCCCCGCAGTGATGCAAGCCGCGAGTGCATGGAGCACGAACTCCTGCGGTGTGGGCCCGTGCCCGTGACCGAGGGTCGGGTGGTCGGCGGTGTACGAGAACTCCTGCACGTGCAACTGGTCCGCGCCGACCCCGTGCCACTCATGGATCGTCGACTGGCTGGCCGTCCCCTCGACCCATTCGTTCTTGGCCGAGAATCGGAACTGGGCCAGGTCGCCGTCGGCGCGGAACCTGGCGATCGCGCCGAACATCTTTTCGCACGGCACACCGTTGATCTCTTCGGCCATATCTCCCCCTGCGTGACGGTTCGGGGCCGTCACAGTAGCCACCGTGGTGGAGGCGGCTCTGTGCCGAGCGAGCACGAGAGAGACGGCAGGCTCCGGCGCCTCGACCCCGCCGCGGCAAGGCATCACCGGTCCAGGCGCGGGAGACTCTTCGCGTGCTGCGCCTCGGGACGATCGTCTTGGGAGCCGACGACGCCGAGCGGGCCGCCACGTTCTGGGCGAACGTGCTCCGCTTCGAGGTCGTCTCGTTCCCCGGTTCCGGCGACGACTTCACGATCCTCGTCCCGCCCGATCGAGACGGGACGAGGATCGCGGTGCATCGGTCGCTCACTCCCGTCCAGGAGCGCCCGCGGGTCCATCTCGATCTCGTGGTGGACGGTCCGGGCGAGCAGGCGTCCGAGATCGACCGGCTCGTGGCGCTCGGCGCGACCCGCGTTCCCTGGGACTACCCCAGCGATGCCGACTTCGTGGTCTTGGCCGACACCGAAGGCAACCGCTTCTGCATCGTCGACGCCAGCCACGGCTGACGACCGGTTGTCGGATCACATCGGTTCGAGTCGTCACGCTTCGCCGGCGTCCGGCGACGATGTCAGCAACGAACGGGCGCTCCTGTCACGCCGCCGATGATGCTGCACCTGTCGCGACCGGTCTCGCGGTGGCTCGATGCGTTCGCGTCACGCCTGATCGCCCGACGGAGACGTCGGGTGGCTGGCCAGGAGGCGCCTGCCTTGCACGGTCAGCTCGAGATCTGTGAACCACGGTGCCGGGCTCCGACCGTCCCGGAAGCCCCAGATCAGGCTGCGGGACTTCGCCTCCCTGAGCCGGCGGGCGACCTCGTCGAGCGTGAGACCGAGGGCGCTCGCAATGCCCTCGTTGTCGAGCAGAACGTCCGAGTCGTCGCCCTGCTGGACGACGTACAGGACGGAGACCAGATCGTCGTCGGTCGGAGCCGGGGCGGTCATCCTGCGCTCCCTCGGATCAGGCGGCCCCGCTTTGAGCTTGACCGGCACGGCACACTACCGCGGCGCGAAACCACCCGCCGGCGAGGCCGGCCGGTTGTCGAGAGGAATCGGACGACGATCAGACGGCGCGAAGAACCTCACGGTCGCGGTAGGTGAGCCGAGCGGCGCGCCTAGCGACCTGGATGCAACGCCAACGTCCCGGTCCGCGCGCCGCCCGCTGCACCATGCGGGACCACATACGCGTGCAGTGCGCCACCCGGCGCGATCGCGGTGGCCAGACCCTCGGAGCGAGCGGTCCGAACCGACTCCGAGACCGTCAGGACCACCCCAGTACACGTGATGGCCCAGGCCGCGACGGTCGTCGTGCCGACGAAGATCGCCGTCGGAACCGTCAACAGCAACGTCAGGCTCACCGCCGCAGCGAGTGCATTGACCCCCGCCCACAGGTAGGTCAGCCGCCGAAACAACTGCTCGATGGCCGGTCTCGCGCGCACGTCAGGACTCAGTGGGCAGAAGTCGGCAGCGAAACGGGCGATCAGCGGTTGGCCGATCACCACCGACAATCCGAACGTGGCGGCGGTGACGAGCGTGCGCAGGATCGGCTGCACGAAGTACACGAAGGCGTTGCCGCTCAGCAGGAAGACAACCGTGCGCACGGTGATGCCGAGACATCCAAGCACCAGCAGTCCCGGGACCGGCCGTCGGCCGACCATCCGGCGCGCAACCGCCGTGTAGCACCAGACGAGCGCGGCGAAGAAGGCCCACCTCAGATCCAACGTGATGAAGAAGGCGTAGAACAACAGCGTGGGGATGAGCGTCGCCTCGATCAAGTACGGGACGAGCCGCCGCGTCACCGCTGCGACCACCGAGAGCTTCGAGGGATGCATCCGCCACGCGGGATCGATCGGTGACTCGGCGATGATCGTTGCCGTCATGAGATCCCGGTTCGCTCGCATGCTCGATGACGCGCTACCTGGGTCTGGAGCAACGCTCCCGGAACACGCACGGGGCGGTTCCGACACGTTTGGGCTTCGCCGTGCCGCCCGTCACCGTACACTCGTTCGCGGTCGCCCGCCTGGCGGTCGGGTTTTCCAGGACTTGATGTCTCCGGGCCAGCGGAACCGCCTCAGGCGTGTGGCCATCGTCAGGAGTGTCGAGCCGAAGGTGTGGAGCTGAGGGGAATCGAACCCCTGGCCTCTTCCATGCCATGGAAGCGCTCTACCAACTGAGCTACAGCCCCGTGCGAAGGAGCGAGGATACCAGCGGCCCGGCGAGCCGGCGCGGCCCCGCGAGCGGGCGGGTTCCGGGCTAGCGGACCCGCGACCGGTTGAGCAGCGGCCTGGCCACCGGTGGGGCGACCTTGTGCAGCTCGTGCGCGACCTCTGGCACCTTCGCCCGGATCCGCCGCCGGAGCGGCATGACGACGAAGCCGATCAGCCCGACCGACAGCGCCGTACCGGCACCGATCGCCGCCAGCGGCGGCATGCCGACGAGGCGCGGCGACACGAGGAGCGACATGCCGACGCTGACGGGATAGATCCACGCCAGGTCGTGCACCCACCGTTGCCACCACGGCCGAGCCGGCTCGAGGAGCGCCGGCGCCTCGAACCAGCGGTCGACGCCGACGGTGCGCTGGACACGCGTGACCTCGATGAGGTCGTCGAGCTGGGCCAGCAGCTCAGCACGCTCCGGCGAGTGCTCCCACCGGCGCAGCGACACCGGATCGGTGAAGCGGAACACGATCTGGTAGGGACCGCCCGCCGGGCCCGGCCGCAGCAGCCCGGCGCCGAGGCAGCCCGGGAACCCGGCGAGCGTCTCCTCCACCTCGCCAGCCCACGCCTCGAACTCGTTCTCCCGACCAGGCAAGACGACCCGCGACACGGTCACCGTCACCGGGTCCGAACCCAAGCGCGGGAGCTCGCTCGTGTCGAACGGCCCCGTCAGCGTGGTGGTCGGACTCACGTCAAGAGCAACGCCCGCGCCCCGGCCATGATGTCGTGAGCCAGGTGTGAATCACGTCACGAACCGGCGCGGCGGTGGGCGGCATCTGTCCAGGCGACCCGCTCGACGTCCCGGTAGAGGCGCTCGATGTCGTAGAACCGGCGCGCCTCCTCGTGGAAGATGTGCACCACGACATCGCCGTAGTCGAGCAGCACCCACTGCAGGTCGCGCATTCCCTCGACGCGCAACGGCGACTCGCCGGTGCGGGCGCGCACGGCCTTCTCGACTTCCTCGGCGAGCGTGCGCACGAGGCGCGTGTTCGAGGCGCTCGTGACGACGAACAGCTCACAGATGGCGAGCACCGGCCCGACGCGCAGGACGACCGTCGTCTCGCCCTTCTTCTCGTCGGCGGCGATCGCGGCGACCATGGCGATCTCCTCCGCCGTCGGCTCCGAGACGGGCGGCTCAGCCGTCATCGTCGCCGTTCTCCGTTGTCTCCGGCTGCAGGGTGAACGTCGCCGGACTGCCGGCCACGGTGGTTTCTGAATCGATCGTGATCGGGACGTTCGCGCCGGGAAACTCGGGGAACGCCTCGCCGAGCACGATCGTCGCGTCGACACCCTCGAGCGGGCGGTCGGCCGGCACCAGCCGGACCTCCCCGAACACGCTCTCCAGCTCCTCGAACAGCTGCACGTCGTCGGGGCTGCGGTAGCTGACGAACGTCTCCGCCTGCTGCGGGGCATCGTCGATCCAGATGATCGCCACCCCGAAGTACGTCAGGAACGTCACCGCGTCGGCGATCGCTCCGCCGCGACCCGTCGCGTCGACGAGCTTGACCCGCAGGCCGCTGGACACCGGCGACGCCGCGCCGGGCAAGACGCGGGCCACGAGCTCCAGCACTTCGCCGGCGTCGACTTCGAGCAGGTCCAGCTCGTCCGGGTTGGCGGCCAGATCGAACACGGGCACCGCACCGACCGCCCGGACGCGCGCCGGGCCGGCGAACACGCCCCGCACGTTGCCCACCGCACCCTCGTCGTCGCTCTCGGGCGCGCCGGCGCCTTCCCCGACGGCGGCGGCGACCGCCTTCCACACGGACTCGACCGCCGGATAGCGGATCACCTCGGACTCCGCGGCCGGAACAGCCGTGAGCAGGCGCGCCGCATCCTGCGCGGACAGCTCCCGCGTGCCGGCTTCGAAGATCGGCTCGGCCGGCCCGCCACTCTCGCTGTCCGACACCATCGCCGGCAACGTCGTCTCGAACGGGCCGTACGGCTCGAGCAGCTCCGCCAGGCCCGCCTCGTCGAGCACCACGGATTCGCTCAGCGTGATGCCGAGCAGCTCTTCGACCCCGCGGACCAGCTCCTCCGGCCCTCCATCGCTCGCCGTGTACCGCGACGCGAGTCGCACCCGGGTCGCCGCTCCCGGCGCCGAGACCGCGCTGCCCGCGGGGACGAGGATCACGGTGCCGCCCTGCCCGCTGGGCGCCCCGGCGAACACCGCCAGGCTGGCCACCTCGCCGTTCTCGTCGACCGCGGCCACCAGTGTTGCCGGCGTCTCCGGCAGGCGGTCGACCGGTGTCGGCGCGGCGATCTCGCCGGCGGTGCTGTCCGACAGCGTGTCCGTCGCCTCGACGGCGAGCAGCGGCACGGCGACCGCCGCGCCCACCCCCAGCACAACGACCCCGGCAGCCAGCCACGGCCGGCGGCGCACGCTGACCGGCCGGCGCCGGCGGGGACGCGCCGCGCCGGACTCGGGCACGCCGTCCGTCACGCAGCCACCCCGTAGAGGTGCCGGGCCCGGATCTCGTCGAGCACGTCGTCGGGCACGAGGTAGTCGAGCGGCCGGCCGTCCCGCGCCCGCTCCCGCAGGTCGGTGCTCGAGACCTCCACGTACGGCACCTCGACCCGGATCCACTCCACGCCGGCAGGCAAGGGACCGGACACACCGGGGCGGTCGACCACGACGAGCTCCGAGCGGGCGACGACCTCCTCGTGGCGGTCCCACGTCGGCAAGCCGACGGCCGCGTCCCACCCGACGACGGTGAACAACTCGGCATCGGGGTACTCCTCGGCGAGCTGGCGGAGCGTGTCGGCGGTGAAGCTCGGTCCACCTCGGTCGATCTCCCGCCGGCTCGCCTCGAGGCCGTCGACTCCCTCTACGGCGGCGACGACCAAGGCGTAGCGGTCCTCGGGAGGGCTGATCCGCCGGGCGGCCTCCTTCTGCCAGGGCACGTTGGCGACCTCGAGCAGGATCCGGTCGAGGCGCAGGGCGTAGCGGACGTTCACAGCGGTGATCAGGTGGCCGACGTGCGGTGGATCGAACGTTCCTCCGAACAACCCGATCCGCACCGGCACGACGGATCAGTCTAGAATCGCGATTCCCCCGCTACATGGCCCCCGAAACGGGTATGTGCCAGGTGACACAGGAAAAACCGCGCCGAAATCACGGAATGACAGAGGTGTCACGCACGTTCTCACCTACGCAATGAACGATTCGATCGGCCTCTACCTCAACGACATCGGCAAGGTGCCCCTCCTCAACGCCGAGGAGGAGCGCGAGCTGTCGCGCGCCATCCAGGCCGGCCAGGAAGCCCAGGCCCGGAAGGACGCCGGCCACAAGGGCAGGGAGCTGGACCGCGCCATCAAGAACGCGGCAGTCGCCAAGGACCGGTTCATCCGCGCCAACCTCCGTCTCGTCGTCTCCATCGCCCGCCGCTATCCCCTCCCCCCGGGGATGGACCTCGGCGACCTGATCCAGGAGGGCAACCTCGGCCTCGAGCACGCGGTCGACAAGTTCGACTGGCGCCGCGGCTTCAAGTTCTCCACCTACGCCACCTTCTGGATCCGCCAGGCGATCGGCCGGGCGCTCGATCAGAAGGCGAGCCTCGTGCGCATCCCGGGTGACCGGGCGGCCAGCCTCCGGGCTGCGCTGCGCCAGAACTCGGGCTCCGGCGAGGAGCTCGACGCGGACAACGCCGAGCTGCACCGCCTGACCACCCCGGTGTCGCTCGATCGGAACGTCGGCGACGACGGCGACGCCACGCTCGGCGACCTGATCGCGTCCGACACCGTCAGTCCCGAGGGTGAGGTGCTGGCGATGGTCGACCGCGAGCTGCTCGACGAGCTGCTCGGCGGCCTCGACGGCCGCGCCCGCTACGCCGTCGAGGCCCGGTTCGGCCTGCTCGACGGCGAGAAGCGCAGCTTCCGCGAGGTCGGTGAGGACCTCGGCGTCACCGCCGAGGCGGCCCGCCGGCTGGTCAAGCGCGCCGTCGACGACCTGCGCGACGACGCCGCCAAGATCCTGGTCGCGTAACAACCGCGTTGCGCGGCGTGCAGGGTCCCGGGCACGCTTGCTCCGTGCCGGAGACGTGGACACCTCGGTCGTGGCGCGCCAAGCCGGCGGAGCAGCAGCCGGAGTGGCCGGACGACGCCGCGCTCGAGCGCGCCGTCAAGCAGATCGCCGGCTTCCCCCCACTCGTCTTCGCCGGCGAGGCCCGCTCACTGCAGGCCTCGCTGGCGAAGGTCGTCTCCGGCGAAGCGTTCCTCCTCCAAGCGGGTGACTGTGCGGAGAGCTTCG
>DASZOG010000223.1:0-3417 GCA_035550895.1 Acidimicrobiales bacterium | reverse complement strand
TGCTGTCGCGCCTGATCTACGGCGCGCGCACGTCGTTGTTCATCGGCGCCGCCGTCGTGGTCCTCGCCGGCACGTTCGGTGTGGTCTTCGGCCTGATCGCCGGGTACAAGGGAGGCAAGGCCGATCGCTGGATGATGGGCTGGGTCGACCTGCAGGTCGCCTTCCCCGGCCTGCTGCTGGCAATCGTCATCCTCTCCCTCGTCGGCGGCAGCGTGACGTCCGTGATCGTCGTGCTGGCGCTCAACGGGTGGATGGTCTACGCCCGCATGACCCGCGGCATCGTGCTGACCGTGAAGGAAACGCCGTACGTCGAGGCGGCCGAGATGGTCGGCTGCAAGCCAAAGCGGGTCATCTTCAAGCACATCCTGCCGAACCTGACGTCCGCCCTGGCGACGCTCGGGGTGCTGGAGCTCGCCCGCATCATCCTCGCGGAGGCGGCGCTGTCCTTCCTCGGGCTCGGCATCCAGTTCCCGCAGGTGTCGTGGGGCCTCGACACGGCGCGTGGTGGCGACTACATCTTCTCCAACCCGTGGCTGGTCGTCTTCCCCGGCCTGGCGCTGTCGATCACCGTGTTGTCCGTGAACCTCGTCGCCAGCTGGCTGCGCGTCGTCTTCGACCCGCAGGAGCGGGAGAAGCGCTTCGCCGCCACGGCGACGTCGGGCGGCGTCACCGCGACCGGAGCGGCGACGTGACCGCGGTCGACACCTCGCTCACACCCGGCACGAGCTCGACCGCCGACGTCCTGCTCGAGGCCGATGCCCTGCGAGTGCAGTTCTTCACCCGCCGCGGCACGGTCAACGCGGTGCGGGACGTGTCGTTCGCCGTCCGCCGCGGCGAGACGCTCGGAATCGTCGGTGAGTCCGGCTCCGGCAAGAGCGTCACGGCGCAGGCGCTGCTCGGCCTGACGGAGTTGCCGGGGAAGATCACGGGCGGAGACATCCGCTGGAAGGGCGCGTCGCTCGTCCACGGCAAGGACGCGGCGGCGCGCGTCGAGCGGGTCCGTGGGCACGAGATGGCGATGGTCTTCCAGGACCCGATGACGTCGCTGAACCCCGTGTACACGATCGGCACGCAGCTCGGCGAAGTGCTCCAGCGCCATCTCGGCATGGGCCGCAAGGCGTCGCGCGCCCGGGCGGTCGAGCTGCTCGACCTCGTCGGCATCGCCAACCCGAGCCAGCGCGTCGGGCAGTACCCGCACGAGATGTCCGGTGGGATGCGCCAGCGCGTGCTCATCGCGATGGCGCTCGCCTGTGAGCCGGAGCTGCTCATCGCCGACGAGCCGACCACCGCGCTCGACGTCACGATCCAGGCCCAGATCCTGGAGCTCATCGCCGAGCTGCAGGAGCGTCTCGGCCTCGCCGTGCTGCTCATCACACACGACCTGGGCGTGGTGGCCGGTCTGTGCGACCGCGTTGCGGTGATGTACGGCGGGAAGCTCGTCGAGATCGCCAACGCGGCCGACCTGTACGCGCGACCGGGCCACCCGTACAGCGCGGGGCTGCTGCGGTCCACACCCCGGCTCGACCTCGTGCTTCCCCGGCTCGTGTCGATCGAGGGCGCGCCGCCCGATCTGGTCCGCCCGCCCGCCGGCTGCCCGTACGAGCCGCGCTGCCTGCTCGCCGTCGACCAGTGTCGGGCCGAGATGCCACCACTCGTCGAGCACCCTGCAGGACACGACACGGAAAGGGGACGGGCCGTTGCCTGTTGGCGCGCCTTCGACGACGTCCTCACCTGAGCTCACCCGCCAGGCCCCGTCCGACGAGGCGCTGGTCGAGGTCGAGGACCTGTCGATCACGTTCCCGGTCAGCGGCGGATGGGGCGGCAAGCCGACGTTCGTGCATGCCGTCGACACGGTGACGTTCACCATCCACCGCGGCGAGACGCTCGGCCTCGTCGGCGAGTCGGGCTCCGGCAAGACGACGACCGGGCGGGCGATCCTGCGCCGGATCGATCCGTCGGGCGGGCGGATCCGGTTCAAGGGTGCGGACATCACCGAGGTCAAGGGTGAGTCGCTGCGCCAGCTCCGGCGGCACATGCAGCTCGTCTTCCAGGACCCGTACGCTTCGCTGAACCCACGGATGACGGTGCTCGAGATCGTCGCCGAACCGCTCGTCGTCCACGGTGTCGCCGGCAAGGTCGAAGCGGCGCGTGATCAGGTGGCCGAGCTGCTGCGGCGCTGCGGGCTGCCGAACGACGCCATCGACCGCTACCCGCACGCGTTCTCCGGCGGGCAGCGGCAGCGGATCGGCATCGCCCGCGCCCTCGCGTTGCGCCCGGACTTCATCGTCGCCGACGAGCCTGTATCGGCGCTCGACGTCTCCGTGCGCGCCCAGGTGGTCAACCTCCTTCAGGATCTGCAGTCCGAGCTCGGCCTGACCTACCTGTTCATCGCCCACGACCTGTCGGTCGTGCGGCACATCTCGCACCGCATCGCGATCCTCTACGCCGGCAAGCTCGTCGAGGTGGCACCGTCGGAAGAGGTCTACGACCGGCCGCGCCATCCGTACACCGAGGCACTGCTGTCGAGCGTCCCGATCCCGGACCCGCCGTTGCAGAGGGCCAGGCGCCGCATCGTGCTCGAAGGCGAGATCCCGAACCCGATGCACCCGCCGAGCGGTTGCCGTTTCCAGACGCGCTGCCCGCTGGTGCAGGATCGCTGCCGTGTCGAGCCTGCACCACTCGAGGAGAAAGCACCCGGCCACTTCGTCGCCTGCCACTTCCGTTGATGATGTCTGAGCGCGTCCGGCGGGCTGCTCTCGTCGGGCTCGGGGCCGGATTCCTCTCGGGCATCTTCGGCGTCGGCGGCGGCATCCTGATCGTCCCCGCGCTGGTCCTCCTGCTCCACTTCGAGCAGCGGCTCGCGCACGGCACGTCGCTGGCCGCAGTCCTGCTGATCGCCGCGTCGGGACTTGCCGCGCTCGCACTGGAGGGCAAGGTCGACTGGCCCGTCGGTGTCCTCCTCGCGATCGGGGCGATGGGCGGCGCGGTGATCGGCACGCACATCCTCCACGTGCTGCCACAACGCGTCCTCGGGCTGATCTTCGCCGCGCTGCTGATCGCCACCGCGATCCGGCTGCTCACCGACCACTCGAGCGCCGACGGACGGGCCTCCCTCACCGTGGGCGCGGCGATCGGGCTGGTCCTGGTCGGGCTGGCGACCGGCATCCTCGCCGGCCTGCTCGGCGTCGGCGGGGGGATCGTGATGGTGCCGGCAATGATCGTGCTCTACGGGATCCCGAGCGCGGTCGCCAAGGGCACGTCGCTGTTCGTCATCCTGCCGACGTCGATCATGGGCACCTGGCGCAACCGGCGGAGGCGCAACGTCGACCTGCGCGTGGCTGCGGCCGTCGGCCTCGGCGGAGTGGTGTCCAGCTTCCCGGCCGGGTTGATCGCAGCCCGGATGGACGAGTCGCTCTC
>DASZOG010000222.1:0-22378 GCA_035550895.1 Acidimicrobiales bacterium | reverse complement strand
TGCGAGCGCGTCCTGCAGGCTCCACGCGTAGTGCGTGAACGCCCCGGGGTTGATCACGATCGCTGCGGCGCGCCCCCGCGCGCCGTGGATCGCGTCGACCAGTCCACCCTCGTGGTTCGGCTGGAACGCCTCCAGCTCCAGACCGGCTCGCGCGGCCGCGCCGCGGGCGATCCCGACCACGTCGTCGAGCGTGGCGGTGCCGTAGATCGCCGGTTCGCGCTGGCCGAGCAGGTTCAGGTTCGGCCCGTGGAGCAGGAGGACGAGCGGCCGGCCACCACCCGTCGACGCGGCCGTGTCAGTCACAGGGGCACCCTGCGGGTGCTGGACTGACCGAGTCGCCATTTCGTGGCGACTACCGACCGTGCTCGCTGGACCTCGCTCCGCTCGGTCATGTGCCGGAACGGTACCGCTGCCACTCCTCGGCGGTGATCCGGTACAGCACGTGATGGCGCAGCCAGTGTCCGGGCGCGACGTTCGGGTGCTCGAAGTCGTCCGCCGGGTCCCGGTGCATGCCGAGCCGCTGCATCACGCGCTGCGACGGCTCGTTCGGCACCGCCGTCATCGACACCACCTCGGCCAGCCCGGCCCTGCCAAATGCGTCGTCGAGCACCGCCCGCGCCGCTTCCGTGGCGTACCCGCGCCGCCAGTAGGCCTGCGCCAGCCGCCAGCCGATCTCCACCGTCGGCGTGAAGTGCGCGTCGAACGTCGGCACGTCGAGGCCGACGAAGCCGATGAACGGCACCTCGCCCGGCACCTCCACGGCCCACAGTCCGAACCCGTGCTCGGCGAAGTGGCGGGCGATGTGATCGACGTGAGCATCGGAGCGCTCTGGCGACAGCGTCGAGGGGAAGTAGCGCATCACCTCCGGATCGGCGTTCATCGCCGCGTACGGCGCACGGTCCGCGTCCGTCCATCCCCGCAGCAGGAGCCGGTCGGTGCGCAGCACCGGTGCCGCTGTCACGCGGTGAGGCACTCCTCGAGGACCGCGCGCACCGGACCGGCCGGCACGCCGGGCACGAGCTCCGGCCCACGCGGCCCGTCCAGCACGAACGTCAACCCGTCCAGCGCCTTCTTGTCCCGGCCCATCAGGCGCAGAAGCTCCTCGCTGTCGAGGCCCGCCGGCAGCGCGACGTCCAGCCCGTACTCACCCGCCACGACGTCGAGATGGCGCTGGACGCGATCGTCGTCGATCCGCCCCAGGTGCCGGGCCAGGCGGGCGGCGAACACGAGCCCGACGGCGACCGCTTCGCCGTGGGCCATGCGGTACCCCCCGGCGACCTCCAACGCGTGGGCCAGCGTGTGCCCGTAGTTCAGGATCGCCCGCCGCCCGGACTCCCTCTCGTCACCGGCGACGACCTCGGCCTTGATCTCCACGCACCGCGCCACTCGCTCGTCGAGCGGCAGCGCGAGCAGGTCGTCGCCGGTGAGGAAGTGGTACTTGGCCATCTCCCCCGCGCCGCAGCGTTGCTCCCGCTCCGGGAGCGTGTCGAGCGCGTCGAGGTCACAGATCACCGCGGATGGCTGCCAGAACGCGCCGACGAGGTTCTTGCCCTCCGCCAGGTTGACCCCGGTCTTCCCGCCGATCGCCGCGTCGACCATCGCCAGCAGCGTCGTCGCGACATGGACGACGGGAACACCGCGGTGGTACACGGCCGCGGCGAACCCGGCGACGTCCGTGGCCATCCCGCCGCCGACGCCGATGACGACGTCGCCCCGGGCCAGCCCCCACTGGGCGAACTGGCCGCACAGCCCCTCGACGGTGTCCAGCGTCTTGTGCTCCTCGCCGTCACCGATCGTGAACCGGCGATGCTCGATCCCGGGATCGACCGTGAACGGGATGCCGTCCTGGGTGACGATGGCGGCGCGCCGTGCCGCACGCGGCAACAGCGCGAACAGCTCCCGCGCCGCCTTGCGGCCGATGAGGACCGGGTAGCTGCGGTCGCCGAGGGGCACGGTGACCCGGATCATCGCCGTGCGCCCATCGCCGCGACGATCGCGTCGGCCACTTCGTGAGGGGTGCGGTGCGAGACGTCGATCTCGGCGTCGGCCACGTCCCGGTACAGCGCCTCCCGATCGGTCGCCATTTGGCGCAGCGCGCCGAGCGGATCGCGGTCGAGCAGCGGGCGGTGCTCGCCGGTCACGGCGCGGTGGACGAGCACCTCTGGATCGGCGCGCAACCAGACGACGAACGCGTCGGCGTCGCGCAACGCGTGCCGGTTCTCTTCCCGCAGCACAACGCCGCCGGCAGCGGCGATGACGCGGGGATCCGTCGATGCCAGCGCGTCGCGCAGGACCGCCGTCTCGTGGACGCGGTAGGCCGCCTCGCCGTCCGCCTCCCAGATCTCGCGCACGGTCCGCCCGGTGCGCGCCTCGACCATCGCGTCGGAGTCGAACAGATCGCGCTCCAGCCGCGCCGCGAGCAGCGTGCCGATCGTGGTCTTGCCGGTGCCCATCAGCCCGACGAGCACCAGGTGCTCACTGCCCACTCACGTCAGTCCAGCGCGGAACGCGTCGGCGTTGCGGACCATCTCGTCGAGCGAGTCGCCGCCGAACTTGCGCTGCGCCTCGGACGCGAGGACGAGCGCGACCATCGTCTCGCCCACGACCCCCATCGCCGGCACCGCGGTCACGTCGGTGCGCTCCTTGAAGCTGACCGACTCCTCCTTCGTGACGACGTCGACGGTCTTCAGCGTCGGGCGGTTCAGCGTCGACAGCGGCTTCATCGCGGCGCGCACGACCACCAGCTCGCCCGTGCTCATGCCGCCTTCCGTCCCACCGGACAGCGTCGACTCCCGGCGGTAGGCACCCGCCACCGGGTCCCACGTGATCGGATCGTGCGCCGCACTGCCGCGCCGGGCGGCGACCTCGAACCCGTCGCCGAGCTCGACCCCCTTCACGGCCTGGATCGAGCCGACGGCCTGCATCAACAGGCCATCGAGCTTGCGGTCCCAGTGCACGTGGCTGCCCAACCCGACCGGCACGCCGTAGGCAAGCACCTCGACGACGCCACCCAACGAGTCGCCGGCCTTCGCCGTGGCCTCGATCTCCGCGATCATCGCCTCCTCCGCGACCGGATCGAAGCAGCGCACCGGCGACGCGTCGACGGCGTCGAGGTCCGCGGGGGTGGGGCGGACACCCGCCTTGGCCCGCACCGGGCCGAGCTGGATGACGTGGGAGAGGACCGAGATACCGAGCCGGGCCACCAGCGCCTTGGCCAGCGTGCCTGCGGCGACCCGCGCCGCCGTCTCGCGGGCGCTGGCTCGCTCGAGGACGTCGCGCGCATCGGTGAAGCCGTACTTCTGCATCCCCGCCAGGTCGGCGTGCCCGGGACGGGGCTGGGTGAGCGGTGCCTCCGTGGCACCGGGCGCCGGCGACATCTCGGCGTGCCACCGGTCGGAGCGGAACCACTCGGTGTTCTTGATCTCGATCGCCACCGGCGACCCGAGCGTCCGGCCGTGGCGGACACCGCCGACGAGGGTGACCTCGTCCACCTCGAACCGCTGGCGGGGGCCACGCCCGAACCCGAGCCGCCGCCGGGCGAGCTCGGCCTGCACGTCCTCGACCGTGATCGGCAAGCCCGCCGGCAGCCCCTCGACGACGACCACGAGCGCCTGCCCGTGGGACTCGCCGGCCGTCAGGAACCGCAACACGACGGCGATCGTAGGAGGCCGCTGGCGGGAACCGGCCCCGTTACTGCGCGGCGCCCTCGGCCGCGGCACGCATCACGTTGACCGGAGCCGGGCGACCTGTCCACAGGCTGAACTGGTGCGCCGCCTGGTGGACGAGCATCCCGATGCCCTCGATCGCCCGCGCCCCCCGCCCCCGCGCCTCGTACAGCAACCGCGTCTCCCGGGGCGAGTAGACCAGATCGACGACCACCTGACCGGCGTGGAGGATCTCCGGATCGATCGGCAGGGGGTCGCTCCGCGTCAGCATGCCGAGCGGCGTGGCGTTGACGACGAGGTCGGCGTAGGCCACCTCACTCGGGTCGCCGACCCGCCCGATCGGCCCGGCGAGGCGCGATGCCTCCTTGGCGCGCATCCGATCCCGGTTGACGACGACGACCTCGCTGACACCCGCCTCGGTCAGGCCGAGGACCACCGACCGCGCCGCACCGCCGGCGCCGATGACGACGACCCGCCAGCCCATCGGGTCGAACCCGTAGTCGGCGCGCAGCGCGTCCATGAAGCCGGCGGCGTCCGTGTTGTGCCCGGTGAGCGTCCCGTCCGGCTCGCGCACCACGCAGTTCACGGCGTTGAGCGTCCGCGCCTCCGGGGTCAACCGGTCGACAGCGCGCGCCACGTCGGCCTTGTGCGGCATGGTCACGGAGAGGCCTTCGAGGCCCAACGCCCGCATCCCGGTCAGCGCATGGACGGCTTCCCGCTCCGGGACCTCGAGCGCGACGAACGCCCAGTCGAGCCCGCAGGACGCGAACGCGGCGTTGTAGATCGCCGGCGACAACGAATGGCGGATCGGGCTGCCGATGACCGCCGCCAGCCGCGTCTCCCCCGTGATCGTCATCCCGGTGTACCTAGTGTTGCCACTAGAGCAGGCCCTGGGCCCGGGCACGGGCGACGTTCGCCTCGTGCTCCTCGAGGTTGGTGGCGAACACGTGGCTGCCGTCCTCGGCGCCGAGCACGTAGTAGAGCCACGCGCAGGGCTCCACGCCGCCGCACACGGACGGATCGGGGTTCGGCGCCGGGTTCAGCGCGGCCTCGATCGAGGCCGCACCCGGGTTGGCGATCGGCGTCGGCGGCAGACCCGTGACCTTGTACGTGTTGTGCGGCGACTCCCGCTCGACGAGCTCGCCGAAGTCCAGCCCCGCGGGCGCCCCGTAGAACACGGTGGCGTCGATCTGCAGGGGCATGTTCAAAAACAGCCGGTTGTAGATGACCCGGGCGATCATCGGCCGGTCGGCGGCGACGCCGGCCTCCCGTTCGATCATCGACGCGATGACGAGCACCTGGTACGGCGTCATGCCCACCTTCTGCGGGGCGTTGGCGATGCCCTCCCGGTTGGCGACGCGTTCCATCTGCTGGACGAGGCGGGACACGATCTGGCCCTCGTTCTCGCTGCCGCCGATCTGGTACGTGTCGGGGAACAGCAGGCCCTCCAGGTTCGCCACGTCCGGCGCCAGCGTGGAGCGGATCTGTCCCGCGGTCGCCGCCTCCTGGAAGCGTTCGGCCGACAGGCGGGGCACCGTCTCCTGCAGCCGCTCCCCCATCCGGGCCACGGTGAACCCCTCGGGGAACGTCACCTGCTCGTAGGTCTGCTCCGGCGGAGTGCGCAGCGTGGAGAGGATGTTGCCCAGGTCGTCACGCGGCCGCAGCGTGTAGTAGCCGGGCTGGAGGTCGAGTCCGCCCTTGCGGTCGATGTACCAGCGGAAGACGCGGGCGTTCGTGATGATCCCCTCGGACTGCAGGCGGTCCACGACGTCGGGGATCGACTCGCCCTCGGCGACCGTGAAGTTCACCGGGTCGCCGGGGTCGCCCGGGGGCGCGACCTGGTTGAGCACCCACCGCCCACCGAGACCGGCCGCGAGCAACGCGCCGACGATCAGCACGACGACGACGAACAGCAGCCAGCGAACTCCCTTCCCGTCGCGCGGCGCGCGCACGAACTCCTCGGGGGGGAGCGCGGCCGGTTCGTCCCAGGGATCGGTGTGCCAGTCGGTGAGCAGCGGGTCGGTCTTCGGCATGGGCTCGGGAGCACGCTAGCGAGCCGAACGCCTCGACCGGCGTCATGGAAGCGTCACGGATGCCGGCGATCGAGCCACGCTTGGAGCATCACCGCGGCGGCGACCTTGTCCACCACGCGCCGCCCCGCGTCGCCCCGAACGCCTGCTTCCGTCAGCGCCCGCTGCGCGCTGACCGTCGTCAGTCGCTCGTCGAACAGCTCGACCGGGACGCCCACCACCGTGCGCAGGTCGTCCGCTTCGGCGACGGCCGCCCGCGCCGCCAGTCCACGCGCCCCGTCGAGGGACAGCGGGAGGCCGACGACGACCACCTCCGCCTCTTCCTCTTCGACCAGCCGCGCGATGCGGCGATGGTCCTCGGCGCGGGTACCCGTGCGGACGAGCACCGTCCGCGGCGTCGCGATCGTGCCCGTGCGGTCGGAGACCGCGACGCCGATCCGCTTCTCGCCGAGGTCGAGTCCGAGGGCTCGCACGCGCCCGTCAGGCGTCGGAGAGACCGGCGGCGCGCGCCGCGATGGCCAGCGCCTCGTCGATCCCGCCGGGGTCCTTGCCCCCGGCGACGGCCACGTCGCCCTTGCCGCCGCCCCCGCCACCGACGGCGCGGGCCGCGTCGCGGACGAGCTCGCCCGCCTGCAGGCCCGACTCCTTCGTCACCGCCGCGGCGAGCGCCGCACCTCCGCTGTCCGTCGCGCTCCCGAGGATCACCGCCCGCACAGCGGGTTGCTGACGCACGGCGAGAGCGAGCTCGCGCAGGTCGTTCGGGCCCAGCCCGTCGACGCGGGCGACGACGATCCCGTCGCGCCCGCCGCTGGCGAGCTCGGCCGCCCTACCAGACGCCGCCTGCGCCTTGACCGCTTTCAGCTCGTCCTGCAGCGCTTTGATCTCGGCGAGGCGCTTCTCGATGCCGTCGACCACACCCTCCGGCGGCGTGCCGAGCAGGCGCGCCGCGTCGGCCAGGGCCCGCTCGTCCCGCTGGAGCAGGGCGACGCTCGATTCGCCGGTCACGGCTTCGATCCGCCGCAGGTTGGACCCGATCGACCCCTCGCTGACGATCTTGATCGTGCCGATGTCGCCGAGCGCGCGGACGTGCGTGCCGCCGCACAGCTCGAGGCTGTTCTTGCCGGCCTCGAGGACGCGCACGACGTCGCCGTACTTGTCTCCGAAGAACGCGATCGCGCCCATCGCCTGCGCCTCGGTCATCGTCGTCTCGTAGGCCCGCACGCGCTCGTTGGCCAGCACCTCGCGGTTCGCCAGCTGCTCGATGCGCTCGATCTCCTCAGGCGTGAGCGCGGCGTAGTGGCTGAAGTCGAACCGCAGGCGGTCGGGCGCGACGAGCGAGCCGGCCTGCTTGACGTGCTCGCCGAGCACCTCGCGCAGCGCCCAGTGCAGGACGTGGGTGCCGGTGTGGTTGCGCCTGATCGCCGCCCGGCGCGGCGCGTCGATCGCCGCGTGGGCGGTCTGCCCGGGGGTGAGCTCGCCGCTGGTCACGCGAGCGACGTGCCGGCGCAGGCCGGGCAGGGCGTACGTCGTGTCGAGGACGTCGGCGACGCCAGTGTCCGTCGTGACCGTGCCGGTGTCCCCGACCTGGCCGCCGGACTCGGCGTAGAACGGCGTCTGGTCGAGGAACACCTCGACGCTCCCGTCCGTGCCAGGGACGACGGCGAGCACGCGCGCCTCGGTCTCGTCGGAGGTGTCCCCGACGAACGTCGTCAGGCCGAACTGCTCGACGATCTCGCGGTACGTGTCGACGCGGTCGTCGTCGACGTCGTGTCCCTTGCGGGCCTCCTTCGCCCGGCGCCGCTGCTCGCTCATCTCCGCGGCGAACCCCGCCGTGTCGACGTCCACCCCTCGCTCGCCGGCGATCTCCTGGGTGAGCTCGAGCGGGAAGCCGTACGTGTCGTGCAGCGTGAACGCGGTCCGCCCCGGCAGCGTGGAGACGCCGGCGCGCAACTCGTCCTCCAGGATCGCCACACCGGTGCGCAGCGTCTGGCGGAAGCGCTCCTCCTCGCGGGTCATCACCCCGACGATGAAGTCGCGGTTCTTCACGACGTCGGGGTACGCCGTGCCCATCACGTCGATCGCCGTCTCGACGAGCGAGGGCATCACCAGCTTCTCGGTGCCCAGGAGGTACGCGTGGCGCACGGCGCGGCGAATGATCCGCCGCAGGACGTAGCCGCGGTTCTCGTTGGACGGGAACACACCGTCGTTGACGAGCATCGCCGCCGAGCGCCCGTGCTCAGCGAGGACGCGCAGGCTGAAGCTGGCCCGGTCGGTGTAGTCCCCGGGGACGTAGGTCCTGCCGGTGAGCGACGCCGCGGTCTCCACCAGGGGGAGGAGGACGTCGGTCTCCCAGATCGAGTCGACGCCCTGGACGAGCGTCAGGATCCGTTCCAGGCCGGCGCCGGTGTCGATCGACGGGCGCGGCAACGGGGTGCGTGTGCCGTCGGGCGCCTGGTCGTACTGCATGAAGACCAGGTTCCAGAACTCCATGAACCGGTCGCCGTGGGGGTCGTGCAGCGGACCACCGTCCGGCCCGTACGCGGCACCGCGGTCGATGTGGATCTCGGAGCACGGGCCGCACGGGCCGGTGTCGCCCATCTGCCAGAAGTTGTCGGCGTCGCCGAGGCGCTGGATGCGGGCCGCGGGAACGCCGACGGCGTCGTGCCAGATCTGCTCGGCCTCGTCGTCGCTCTCGTGCACGGTGATCCACAGCCGGTCGCCGTCGAAGCCGAAGACCTCGGTGACGAGCTCCCACGACCACGGGATCGCCCGTTCCTTGAAGTAGTCGCCAAAGCTGAAGTTGCCGAGCATCTCGAAGAACACGAGGTGCCGCTTGGTCCGCCCGACGTCGTCGAGGTCGTTGTGCTTGCCGCCGGCGCGGGCGCACTTCTGCGAGCTGACCGCCCGACGGAACGGGGGCACCTCGTCACCGACGAAGTACGACTTGAACGGGACCATCCCGGCGACGGTGAACAGGACCGTCGGGTCGTGCGGGATCAGGCTCGCCGAGGGGACGACGGCGTGCTCGCGCTCGGCGAAGAACGCGGTGAACGCGTTGCGCACCTCGTCGGCGGTGCGGGGAACCTGGCTCATGCAGATCCCAGCCTACCGGGGGGTTCTCTCCCGGCCGGGGGGAGTTCAGGCGCCGTCGGAGCGCCGGCGGCGGCGCGACCGGCGTTCGTCGCCCTCGGCGACGGCGCGTACGTCGCGCAGGACGATCACCTGACCGGGCTCGACGGCGACGACGGCGTGGCCGTCGCGCCGGGCCTGCAGCTCGGCCTCCTTCGCCCGCATCGCCTCGCGGCCCTCGCGCACAGCGCCGGCAACGACCTCGCCGCGGGTCCGCAGGCGATGCAGCGTCGCCCGGGCCACGTTCGACGGCGCCAGGGTCTGCGCCGTGCGGCGCACCTTCCGGGCGGCGTAGCGCGACCCGGCGGCACCTGCGGCTGCGCCCGCCGCGAACCACGTGAGTCGCTTCATCATCGGCCGCTCTCCTTCCGCCGCAGCCTACGCGCCGCGTGGGACCCGCCGGTCGCCAGCGCGACGGTCTTGATCACGGGGGCGGTGAGCGCCGCCCGCGTCACCCTTCCGGCAGTGGCCTGGACGGTGTCGCTGATCGCTTCGGCCGAGCCGATGAGCCGATCGAACCGTTCCAGGTCGTCGCGTGCGTCCTCGACAGAACCGCGCAGCTCGGCGAGCAGCGGGCCCGTCTCGGCCCGCAACGTCTCCACCTCGCGGCGCAAGGCCCGCAGCGCGTCGAGCACGCGGACGAGGGTCACGATCAACGCGGCGAACGCGAGCACGCACAGCACCGCTGTCACGACGAGCGCCAGCTCGGCGGCCGTCACTCGCCCGCCCTCCGCTCCGCCACCCGACGCGCCACCTCCTGCTCGTTCCCGTGGCTCGACGGGTCGTAGTAGCGCACGCCCTCCATCCCCTCCGGCAGGTACTGCTGCGCGACCCAGCCCCGTGGGTCGTCATGAGGGTAGCGGTATCCCTTGCCGTGGCCGAGGACCCGGGCGCTGCGGTAGCTGGCGTCGCGCAGGTGCGCCGGCACCTCCCCGACCTTGCCCTGCCGCACGTCCTCCCGGGCCGCCCAGACCGCCAGAGCGGACCGGTTGCTCTTCGGCGCCGTGGCGAGGTGGATCGCCGCCTGGGACAGGTTCAGTTGCGCCTCGGGGAGACCGACGTGCTCCAGCGCATGCGCCGCGGCGACGGCCACGAGCAGCGCCGTCGGATCGGCCATGCCGACGTCCTCGCTGGCGAAGATGACCATCCGCCGGGCGATGAATCTGGCGTCCTCCCCCGCCTCGAGCATCCGGGCCAGCCAGTACACGGCGGCATCGGGGTCCGAGCCGCGCAGGCTCTTGATGAACGCCGAGATCACGTCGTAGTGGTCGTCGCGGCCGTAGCGCAGCGCGCTCGTGCTCAGCGCGGCCTCGGCGTGGCGGACCTCGACCCGCTCCCCTTCGGCGAGCGCCACCGCGACCTCCAGCGAGGTCAGCGCCTGTCGCCCGTCGCCGCCCGACCGCTCGGCGATCAGCTCGATCGCTTCTGCATCTGCCGTCGCGCCCTCGGCGGCGAGCCCGCGCTCGAGCAGCGTGACGATCGCCGCGTGGTCGAGCGGCTCCAGACGGAACAGCGTGGAGCGGCTGCGTAGAGGCGGGTTGACCTCGAAGAACGGGTTCTCCGTCGTGGCGCCGATGAGCGTGATCAACCCGTCCTCGACCGCGGGGAGCAGCGCGTCCTGCTGCGCCTTGTTGAACCGGTGGATCTCGTCGAGGAAGAGGATCGTGCGCTGCGCCCGCTCGCCGAGCCGGCTGCGGGCCCGCTCGATCACCTCGCGTACGTCCTTCACCGTGGCCGACACCGCGGAGAGCTGCTCGAACGCGGCGTCGGTCAGCGTCGCCACGAGCCGGGCGAGTGTCGTCTTCCCCGTACCGGGCGGCCCCCAGAACAGCACCGACGTCAGCCGGTCACCCTCGATCAGCCCGCGCAGCGGCCGGCCCGGTCCGACGAGATGATCCTGGCCGACGATGTCGTCGAGCGTGCGCGGCCGCAGCCGGGCGGCGAGCGGCGACTGCTGCCGCAGGCGGTCCTCCACCGACGCGCTGAACAGGTCGTCGGCCACGGTTCGTCAGCTCGGCGGGGGGAGGACGCGGATGCCCAGGTCGGCCAGCAGCCGCGTGTCGACCGGCGTCGGCGCGTCGGTCATCGGATCCGTGCCGGACTGCGTCTTCGGGAAGGCGATCACCTCGCGGATGTTCTCCTCGCCGGCCAGAATCGCCGTCAGGCGATCGATGCCGAAGGCGAACCCGCCGTGCGGTGGCGCTCCGTAGCTGAACGGCGAGAGGAAGAACCCGAAACGGCGCTGCGCCTCGTCCGCATCGATGCCCAGCAGCGAAAAGACCCGCTGCTGCAGCTCCGGCTCGTGGATCCGGATCGATCCCGAGCCGAGCTCCCAGCCGTTGAGGACGAGGTCGTACGCCCGGCTGCGGACCTTCATCGGATCGGTCTCGAGCAGGTCGACGTCCTCGGGATGCGGCCTGGTGAACGGGTGGTGTGCCGGCTTCGGGCGGCCGGACTCCTGGTCGACGCCGACGAACATCGGGAAGTCGACGATCCACACGTAGCGGGCCGGCCCCTCGTGGACGGGCGGCCGGCCGAGGTCGTTGCGCAGCTGGCCGAGCACCTCGACGGCGGTCGTCCACTCGTCGGCGACGAGGAGGAGCAGATCGCCTGGCTCCGCGCCCAGCTGGTCGCGCAGCGCGTCGCGCTCCGGCGGGGCGAGGAACTTGGCGACCGGCGACTCGAGCTCACCACCGGCCGCGACCTTCAACCACACCAGGCCCTTCGCGCCGAGCTGCTTCGCCCGGTCGACGAGCCCGTCGAGCTTGTTCCGCCCGAACTCCTCGGCGCGGCCGGGCACGCGGATGCCCTTGATCACCGGCGCCGACGCGAACGCCTTGAACTCCGTGCCGCTGAACGCGGGGCCGAGGTCGACGAGCTCCATCCCGAAGCGCAGGTCGGGCTTGTCGACGCCGTAGCGGTCCATCGCCTCGTGCCACGTCATGTGGGGGATGTCGCCGGGCCGCGCGCCGGTCACGGCTTCCGCCGCGTCGAGCACGGCTGCGCTGATCGCGGCGAGGACGTCGTCCTGGTCGACGAAGCTCATCTCGGCGTCGAGCTGCATGAACTCGTACTGGCGGTCGGCGCGCAGGTCCTCGTCACGCAGGCAGCGGGCGATCTGGTAGTAGCGGTCGACGCCGGCGACCATCAGCAGCTGCTTGAACAGCTGCGGCGACTGGGGCAGCGCGTAGAACCTGCCCGGTGACTGGCGGGAGGGCACGAGGAACTCGCGGGCACCCTCCGGCGTGGAGGGCACGAGCATCGGCGTCTCGACCTCGACGAAGCCTTGCCGCTCCATCGCCCCGCGGATCGCTGCGTTGACCTGGGCCCTGATGCGCAGGTTGCGCTGCATCCGCTCCCGGCGCAGGTCGAGGTACCGGTAGCGCAGGCGCACCGTCTCGTCGACGGTGTCGGCGCGGGCGTCGATCGGGAAGGCGGGCGGCTCGGCGACGGACAGCACCTCGACCGTGCAGTCGCCGATCTCGACCTCACCGGTCGGCAGATGCGGGTTGACCGTGCCCTCCGGCCGCACGCGAACCGTGCCGGTGACCCGCACGACGTACTCGCTGCGGACGTCGGTCGCACCGTCGACCACGCACTGGACGATGCCCGTGTGGTCGCGCACGTCGACGAACGCGAGGTGCTCGCCGTGCTCCCGCCGGCGGGCGACCCAGCCGCACACCGAGACGGTCTCGCCGGCGTGCGCGGCGCGCAGATCGCCGCAGAGATGGGTGCGGAGGGCGGTGGCGGACATGCGCTGCTTCCTGTCAGGGGGCGAGGAGCTCGGTGAGGCGGTGGAGCAGCTTCTCGCGGGGCACGGCCTCCTGCTCGCCGCCGCGCAGCGGCCGAAGCGTCACCGTGCCGGCGGCCAGCTCGTCGCTGCCGACGATCGCCGCCACGGCTGCGCCGGAGCGATCGGCGGCCTTCATCTGGCTCTTCATGCTGCGCGCGTCGAAGGCGCGGTCGACGCGCCAGCCCGCGGCGCGCAGCTCGCTCGCGAGCACCATGACGGTCCCGCTGTCCGTGGTGTCGACGACGAATACGTCGACGCGCTGGCGCGGCGCGGGGAAGACACCCTCGGCGTCGCAGGCCAGCAGGATCCGCTCGATGCCGGCGCCGAAGCCGACGCCGCCGGTCCCGGCCGGCCCACCGAGCGCCTCGACCAGGCCGTTGTACCGGCCACCACCGCCGATCGCGTCCTGCGCGCCGGCCAGCGCATGGCTGGCCACCTCGAACGTGGTGTGGGTGTAGTAGTCGAGACCGCGCACGAGCTTCGGATCGACCGTGAACTCGATGCCGAGCTGCCGCAGGCCGTGCTGCACGCGCTCGAAGTGCGCGGCCGCGTCGGCGCCGACGAACTCTGCGAGGGCCGGCGCGGCGGCGATCGCCTGAGCGTCCTCCGGACGCTTGGAGTCCAGGACGCGCAGCGGGTTCAGCTCCAACGTCTGGCGGCTCTGCTCCGACAGCTCTCGGCGGCCGGCGAAGTGCCGGCGGAGGGCGTCGGAATACGCCGGGCGGGTGCTCTGGTCGCCGAGCGTGTTCAGCCGCAGCGTCCGCTGCCGGAGCCCGAGCGCGTGGTGGAACGCGTCGAGCAGGGCGATCACCTCGACGTCGGCATCGGGGTCGTCGGTGCCGACGATCTCGGCGTCGACCTGGTGGTGCTGGCGGTAGCGACCCGCCTGGGGCGACTCGTAGCGGAAGTTCGGCCCGACCGTCCACGCCTTCCACGGCGCCTGGGGCCGGTGCTCGGCGTAGGCGCGCATCAGCCCCGCGGTGATCTCCGGGCGCACCGCCATCCGCCGGCCACCTTTGTCGTCGAAGTCGTACATCTCCCTGCGGACGATGTCGGTCGAGTCACCGACGCGCTGGAAGACCTCGACGTGCTCGATCAGCGGGGTCAGGACGAGTCCGAACCCGGCCCGCTCGGCGAGCGAGGCGAACGTGGCGACGAGCTCCGCCCAGCGGGCGGAGTCGGGCGCCAGCACGTCGGCCATGCCGCGCGGGGCCTGGTAGTCGGGCACCCGGCAAGGGTAGCGGCGGGCGTCAGTTCCGCTTGGCGGCGCCGGGCACGGCGCGGAACGCGTCGTAGACGCCGTCGATCGAGCGGATCGTGCGGATCACCGCGTCGAGATGGCTCGGGTCGCCCATCTCGAACTCGAAGCGCATCGTCGCCACCCGATCGGCACCCGTGTGCGTGGAGCAGGCGACGATGTTCACGTGGTGGTCGGCGAGCGCGTTCGCCACGTCGCGCAACAGCCGGGAGCGGTCGAGCGCCTTGACCTCGACCTGGGCGCGGAAGTTGCCGCCGGCCCTGTCGCCGTCCCACTCGACCTCGATCATCCGCCCGCTCTGCTCGGCGGCCAGCGACACCGCGTTCGCGCAGTCGGCGCGGTGGACGCTCACGCCGCGGCCGCGGGTGATGAAGCCCATGATCTCGTCGCCGGGAACGGGCGTGCAGCACTTCGACAAGCGGGCGAGCACGTCGTCGAGCCCCTCGACGTGGATGCCGACGGACTGGCCGCCCGGACCCCGCCGCGGGCGCCGCGGCTGGCGGGCCGTCATCGGGAGGACGTCGTCGCTCTCGCCGGACTTCAGCGCCCGCGACAACCGTTGGGCCACGGAACGGCCCGAGACGTGGTGCTCGCCGATCGCCAGCAGCAGCGCCTCGAGGTCCGGGTAGTGCAGCTCCTTCACCTGCTCGGCGAGCACGTCACCGGCGAGGATCTTCTGCACCGGCAGCCCCTCCCGGCGCAGCTCGGCCGTGAGCTCTTCGCGACCTGCCTCGATCGCGTCGCCGCGGCGCTCACGCGAGAACCACTGGCGGATCTTGTTGCGCGCCCGCGGCGTGCGCACGATCTTCAGCCAGTCGCGGCTCGGGCCCGCTCCTTCGACCTTCGAGGTGAAGATCTCGCACGTGTCGCCCGACTGCAGCTTGTGGTCGAGCGGCACGAGCCGGCCGTTGACCCGCGCCCCGATGCACGCGTGGCCGACCTCGGTGTGCACCGCGTAGGCGAAGTCGACCGGCACCGCGCCGATCGGGAGGCTGATGATCTTGCCCTTCGGCGTGAAGACGAACACCTCGTCCTGCTGCAGGTCCGTCTTCAGCGTCTCCATGAACGCCTCGGGGTCGCGCACGTCGGCCTGCCAGTCGATGATCCGGTTCAGCCAGGCCAGGTCGTCGTGCGTGGCGCCGTTCTTGTACTGCCAGTGCGCGGCGACGCCCCATTCCGCCCGCTGGTGCATCTCGCGGGTACGGATCTGCACCTCGAGCGTCTTCCCCTCGGGCCCGATCACCGTCGTGTGCAGGCTCTGGTAGAGGTTGAACTTCGGCATCGCGATGTAGTCCTTGAACCGCCCGACCACCGGCTTCCACGTGCCGTGGATGCACCCGAGCGCGGCGTAGCAGTCCTTCACCGAGTCGACGACGACCCGGATCCCGACGAGGTCGAAGATGTCGTCGAACTCGCGCCCCTTCTGGACCATCTTCTCGTAGATGCTCCACAGGTGCTTGCCCCGGCCAGTGACCTCGGCGTCGATGCGCAGCTCGGCGAGGCGCGCCCGCACCTCGGTCTCGACGAGCGCGATGTAGTGCTCGCGGCCGGGTGAGCGCGCCGCCACGAGGTGGTCGATCTCCGCGTAGCGCTTCGGATGCAGCGCGGCGAAGGACAGGTCCTCGAGCTCCTGCTTGATCTCCTGCATCCCGAGGCGGTGGGCCAGCGGGGCGTAGATGTCGAGCGTCTCCTGCGCGGTACGCGCCTGCTTGTCGTGCGGGCGGCCGGCGACGGTGCGCAGGTTGTGCAGCCGGTCGGCGAGCTTGATGATCAGGACGCGCAGGTCGCGCGCCATCGCGACGAGCATCTTGCGCATCGTCGCCGCTTGCTGCTCCTCCCGCGAGTCGAAGCGGATGCGGTCGAGCTTCGTCACGCCGTCGACGATCGCGGCGACCTCGGGGTTGAGGAGCCGTTCCAGGTCGGTGACGGTGATCGCCGTGTCCTCCACGGCGTCGTGGAGCAGCGCAGCGGCGATCGTCGTGTCGTCGAGGCCGATGTCGGCGACGACCCGAGCGACGGCGATCGGGTGGTTGATGTACTTCTCCCCGCTCTCGCGGTGCTGGTCCTCGTGCGCCTGCGCGGCGACCTCGTACGCCCGCTGGATCAGCTGCAGTGGCGCCTTCGGGTGCCGGGCGCGGTACGCGGTGACGAGCGGTCCCAACGGATCGCTCGCGGCCGGCGCGTGCCGCCGCCAGGGCAGGACCCGGTCGACGGTCGCCACTCACACCTCCCTAGTACGAGAGCAGGCTCTGGACGTCGTACCCGTCGAGCGCCTTGCGCCCGTTCAGGTCGCCGATCTCGATCACGAACCCGAGCCCGACGACCTCGGCGCCGAGCCCCTCGACGAGACGGACCGCGGCGCAGGCCGTGCCGCCCGTGGCGAGCACGTCGTCGACGACGAGGATCCGCTCCCCCGGCAGCACGCCATCCCGGTGCATCTCGAGCTTGTCGGTCCCGTACTCGAGCATGTACTCCTCCCGCGCCACAGCCCAGGGCAGCTTGCCCGCCTTGCGCACCGGGACGAACGCGGCGCCGTTCCGGTAGGCGACGGGTGCGGCGAGGATGAACCCGCGCGCCTCGATGCCGACGACGCGGTCGACGTCGACACCGGAGAACCGGTCGGCGATGGCGTCGATCGTGAACCGGAACGCGTCAGGATGGCCGAGCAGCGGCGTGATGTCGCGGAACGTGACCCCGGGCTTCGGGTAGTGCGGGATGTCCCGGATGTTCGAGGTGAGCCACGTGGTGTCGGCCGCCATGACCCGAGGTTACCGGGCGTCCACCATCGGCCGGCGAGAGCATCGGCGCGCGACACCGGGCTTGCTCGCCTGGCAACGCTCCGTCAGGAGGCGAGCGATCCCCAGAACTGCTCGAGGACGCGGGCACCGCGGGCCGGATCCTGCAGCGACCACCAGTGACCGAGACCGTCGAGGATCTGGACCTGGGCGCCCATCCGTGCGCCGACCTTCTCCGCCGATCCGGTGCCGCCGGTGAACGGATCGTCGGTGGGCACGATCACGAGGCCCGGCCGGGCGGTGGCCGCCTCGACGTCCTTCGCCCACTCCGCCATCGCCGGCTGTGCGGCCGAGCGATACAGCGCGAGGATGCACCGGCCCATCTCTTCGTCGAAGGCGTCCGTGAACGCGGCCGCGGCATCGAGGGTGACGCCGAAGCCGGCGAGCAACGCGATGCGCTGGTCCCGCGGCGCGGCCAAGGTCGCGGCCACCCACTCCTCGCCGGCGCCCGGCGTCTGCCAGATCTGGGCGAGGTCGTGCCAGACGTATCGCGGATCCAGCAGGCCGGCGACGTCGCTCGCCCACGACCGCAGCAGGTCGGGTCGGGTACAGGCCAGACGGAGCACGAACCCGCCGCCCCAGTCGTGCCCCACGAGGTCCACCGGCTCCCCGATCCCCTCGAGCTCGCCGACGAGCCAGTCGACGTACTCCTCCTTCGTGGCGCCGAAACCCTTCGGCGCCGGGATCCCGAAGCCGGGCAGCTGCGGCGTGACGACGTCCCGGCGCTGGAGCTCGGCGAGTAGCGACGCCCATACGGCAGGCGTCTCGGGGTTCCCGTGGACGAAGACGGCAGGCATCTGGCGGACAGTACCGGCGCGCATGCTCGCGGCGCGCCGAGTGACGGATGCGGCACTGGCCCTAGCCGAGACGGTGGCGGCGGCAGCGCGTGGGGCCGGCCTGTGTCAGCGGCGGCGCTTCTTGCGCGGGCGCGGAGCGTGACCCAGCCCGGCCGGCGCCGAGGACGGCGCGGCCTGGCGCGTCGCTGCGGTGGCGGCCGTCTGGGAGCCGCCCGTGCCGCCGGCACCGCTCGCACCGACGGGTTCCGGCTCTGCCGGCGCGCTCGTCGAGGCCGCCCGCGCCCGTGCCGGGCGGGGGATCTCGCTCGTCGCCCCCACCTTCCTGCCCGACTTGAGCATGGCGAGGATCGGCGTGGCGATGAAGATCGACGAGTACGTCCCGGTGACCAGCCCGACGAGGAGCGCCAGCGAGAAGTCCTCCAGCGCGATCGCGCCCAGCACGTAACCGCCGATCACGAGCAACGACAGCACGGGCAGTACCGCGGCGAGGTTCGTGTTCAGCGATCGCATCAGCACCTGGTTCATCGACAGGTTGACCACGTCGGTGTACGTCGCCCGCGAGGTGACCATCTTGCGCGTGTTCTCGTGCACCTTGTCGAAGACGACGATCGTGTCGTACAGCGAGAAGCCGAGGATCGTCAGGAAGGCGATCACCGTGGCCGGCGTGACCTCGAACTGGAAGACGGAGTAGACGCCGACGCTGATCAGCACGTCGTGGACGACGGCGATGATCGCCGCGAGCGCCATCCGCCACTCGAAGCGGATCGAGATGTACAGCGCGATCAGGATGAAGAAGACGACGAGCGCCTGGATCGCCTTCTCCGTGATCTCCTCGCCCCATGTCGAGCTGACCACGTTGACGCTGACGTCTTCGACCTCCACCCCGGCAGCAGCGGCGAGGTCCGCGCTGACGGCCCGCTGCACCTCCGCGGGCTGATCGCCGACCTGGACGCGGATCCGATCGCCACCCGGCCCGGAGATCGTCTGGATCTTGGCGTCACCGACCGGGATCCCGTTGGCGTCGATCACGTCCTCGACGTCGTCCGTCGTCAGCCCCTGGCCGGTCGGTGCCTCCCAGGCGATGCCGCCCTCGAAGTCGATGCCGAAGTTGAGGCCGCGGGTGAACAGCGAGACGATCGTGATCGCGACCAGAACACCGGAGACGGCGAACCCGACCCGGCGCCGGCCGACGAAGTCGTAGGTCGTCTCGCCGTGGTACAGGCGGTGCCAGAGCCCGTGGCGTGGCGGTGCGGTCGGCGCGGTCACGCTCCGCCTCCCGCCCCGGCGAACGCAGGCTTCGCCTCACCGCGTTCGACACCCAACACCTTCGACCGCGCGAAGCGGTCCGAGGCGCTGATCAGGATGACCGCCGGCCGGGTGAAGAACCACGACACTGCCAGGTCGATCAGTGTCGACAGCGCGAGGAAGAAGGCGAACCCGCGGACAGCGCCGACCGAGAGCCACCACAGCACGCCCGCGCCGATCAGGGAGACGACGTCGGCGGCGACGATCGTCCGCCACGCACCCTGGAACCCACGCTGGGCCGTCGCCCGCAGCGAGCGCCCGGCGCGGACGTCGTCCTTCATCCGCTCGAAGAACACGACGTACGAGTCCACGGTCACGCCGACGGAGACGATGATCCCGGTCGCCCCGGCGAGCGTGAGCGCGAGGCCGGAGGTGCGCGACAGCACGGCGACGACGACGTAGAGGATGACCGCCGAGATGACGAGTCCACCGACCACCACGATCGCCAGCGCGCGGTAGTAGAGCAACATGAACAGGACGACGAGACCGATGCCGATCGCCCCGGCGATGATGCCGGCGCGCAGGGAGTCCGTGCCGAGCGTCGCAGAGACGGTCTGCACGGCCTGTGGCTCGAGCTGGACGGGCAGCCGCCCGTAGCGCAGCACCGTCGCCAGGTCGTCCGCCTCGCTGCTCGTGAAGTCGCCGGTGATGCTCACCTCGCCGCCGTACGACGCGTCCTGCACGACCGGCGCGGACTGGACGATGCCGTCGAGCACGATCGCCAGCTGCCCGCTCGGGCACTGCTCGGTCTGGTTGAAGCACTGCCCGGCCAGGCCGTCGAACGCGGCGCTGCCAGGGCCGGTGAAGTCGAGGCGCACGCTGTACGCCCCGGTGTTCTGGTCGAAGTAGGCGTCGGACTCGGAGACGCCCTCCCCCGTGAGCGCGGTCGGGCCGAGCAGCCAGCGGTTGGGCGGGTCGGACTGGTCCGGCAGGACCACGGTCGCGTCGGCGAGGTCGTCCTCGGGAGGCGTGATTCCGCCAGCCGCCGTGGACGGTGGGGCGGCGGAGGTCGTCGGCGCGGCCGTGGTGGCTACCGGGACCGTGGTCGAACCCGACGGCGCGGTCGTGCTCGCGCCCGGTGCCGTCGTCGCGCTCGCCGCGGTCGTCGCCGTGGTGGATGTCGTCGCCGTCGTCGATGTGGCAGCGGTGGTGGTCGCGCCCGCGGTGGTCGTGGTCGTCGCGCCGGGGATCGTCGTGGACGTGTCGGTCACCGCTTCGGGGTCCGGACCGAGCGCCTGCAGCACCGGGCGGAAACGGAGCTCGGCCGTCCGTCCGACGATGCGCAGGGCGCGCTCCTGGTTCCGCACGCCGGGGAGGTTGACGACGATCGTGTCGCCCTGCCGGATCACCTCCGGCTCGGCGACGCCGAGGCTGTCGACGCGGGACCGGATCTGCTCCACGGCCACGTCGATCGCCTCGGAGTCGTAGTCGCCCTCCGGACGGAGCACGACGGACGCCCCGCCCTGCAGGTCGAGGCCCAGCTCCGGTGTCGCCCCGGCAGCGACAGTCGCCGCCAGCGCGGTCAGCGGGATGACCACGATCGCGATGAGCGATGCGATCAGCGAGCGGCGGTTCACCGGTGGCGGGACGGGTGGGAGCTGGCGGAGATCACGCCGATTCGCCGACGTCGGTGTCCTCGTCGGCGGGCTGCTCCTCCGGCTCGGCGGGCGCCGTGACCTTGCGGGCGATGGCGCCGCGGTTGATGCGGACGTCGACGCCCTCGGCGATCTCGAGCCAGACGATGTCGCCCTCGATGGCGGTGACGAAACCGAGGATGCCAGCCGTCGTCTGGACCTCGTCGCCCTCCTCGATCTGGCTGAGCAGCGCCTGCTGCTCCTTCATCCGCCGCCGCTGGGGCCGGATGAGCAGGAAGTAGAAGAGCGCCGGCAGGGCGAGCAGCGGCAGGAGTCCGACGATGGAGCTACCGCCGCCGCCATCATCCGCGGCCAGGATCGTGAGAAGCATCGGGTGAGCCATTCGAGCGGGTGGTGGGACGGAGCGAGGATAGTCGCCGGGCGACGTGCTCCCCCGGTCGCGCGGCCGGGCGGGTCAGCCCCACACGTCCAGCACGTCGCGGCGCAGCCCGGCAAACGTGCCGGCAGCGATCGCGGCCCGCATCCGGTCGACGAGCTGGAACGTCCACGCCAGGTTGTGCAGCGTGAGGAGCCGGGACGCGGTCGGCTCGTTCGCCAGGAACAGGTGGCGGAGGTAGCCGCGCGAGTGCCGCGCGCAGACCTCGCATCGGCAGGCCGGGTCCACGGGCTCCTCGGCGGTGGCGTGGCGGGCGTTCTTCAGCTGCAGCTTGCCCTGCGCGGTGAGGGCGGTGCCGTGGCGCCCGAGCCGGGTCTGCAGGACGCAGTCGAACTGGTCGACGCCGAGTGCGACCGCCTCGACGATCGAGGCCGGGTCGCCAACGCCCATCAGGTACCGCGGCCGGTCGGCGGGCAGGTGCTCGAGTGCAGCGGCGAGCGCGGGCAGCATCTCGGCGCGCGTCTCGCCGACGGACAGGCCGCCGATGCCGTACCCGTCGAAGTCGAGCTCGGCGACGCGCTTCGCCTGCTCCGCCCGCAGCGCGGTGTCGATGCCGCCCTGGACGATGCCGAAAAGTGCCTGGCCGGCGCGGGTGTGCGCGGCGCGGGCCCGGGCCGCCCAGGCGACGGTGCGGTCGGCCGCGAGGCGCACGACCTCGGACGGCGAGGGCAGCGGCGGGCAGACGTCGAGGGCCATCTGGATGTCCGCGCCGAGCTGCTCCTGGACCGCGACTGCCGACTCCGGCGTGAGCCGGTGCAGCGAGCCGTCGTAGACCGAGCGGAAGCGGACGCCCTCGTCGTCGATCGTCGGGCCGAGCGAGAACACCTGGTATCCGCCCGAGTCGGTCAGGGTGAGCCCGTCCCACCCGGCGAACCGCCCGAGCCCACCGAGTCGGGCCACGACGTCCGCTCCCGGGCGGAGCATGAGGTGGTACGTGTTCCCGAGCACGATCTCGCACCCGAGCCGCTCGTAGTCGGCCGCCGACAGGTACTTCACGGCCCCCCGCGTCCCGACAGGCATGAAGCACGGAATCCGGTAGGCGCCCTGGGCTGCCACTGCCTCGCCTGTCCGCGCCGCCCCCTCCTGCGCGGTCACGGTCACCGTGACAGGAGCGCTCATCCGATCCTCGTCACCGACGCGGTGGCGCCCATCCCGCCGCATCGTACGAGCGCCTGGGGCGGCGCCGCTGAGAGCACCAGTCATTCGAGGTGGCGGTTGAGGAGCATGGCGTCGCCGAAGGAGAGGAAGCGGTAGCCATCGGCGAGCGCGAGCTCGTAGAGGTCGCGCCAGCGGGAGCCGACGAACGCGTCGATCATCAGCAGCAGCGACGAGCGCGGCAGGTGGAAGTTCGTCAGCAGCACATCGACGACCTGCCACTCGTAGGGGCGGTGGATGAACAGCCGCGTTCGCCCCGACAGCTCGCCGCCAGCCGCGGACTCGAGCGCCCGCGCCGTCGTCGTGCCGACGGCCACGACGCGCCGCGCGGTGCGGCAGGCGTCGAGCACGTCCGGTGCGACGGCGTAACGCTCGCTGTGGATCCGGTGCCACACCGGGTCGTCCTCCGTGATCGGTTGG
>DASZOG010000221.1:0-3448 GCA_035550895.1 Acidimicrobiales bacterium | reverse complement strand
GCCGGACAGCATCGCGGTGAGGACGCCCGCCGCGGCGCCGAGCGCGAGGCGGCGCCCGTTCACAGCGCGGGCCAGGCCATGGCGCCGAGAGACGGCGGGCGCAGCGGTGAGGCTCGCGCCCGCGAGGAGGACACCGGCACCGACGCACGCGTCCACCAGAACTGCGACGATGACATTCATCCGACGCTTCGCAGGCATGGACCGCGCAGGTCGCGGTACGTGTCGTGGCCGGTGCGCCAAGCGTCGAGCGAGAACCGCGCCGACGCGCGCTGCAGCCGGTCCGCCATCCATCGCTGCGGCTCGCTCACCGGTCGTGCCCGATCGTCGTCTGCGTGGCGATCCGGTGCGTACAGCGTGTGGAGCACGAAGCGCCCGCCACCGTCCTCGACCGACGGAGCGACGATCTCCGACACCCAGCGACCGCGGCTGTTGTCGCCCTTGAGGTGGACGACGAGGTCGACGGCGCGATGCACCTGCCAGCGGGCCGTGGCGAGATCGAGCCTGTCGTGGATCGACGTCAGCGCGGCCACGCGCTCCAGCCCGTCCTGCGCCGTTCCGCCGTGGACGGTCGCCATCGTGCCCTGGCCGACGGACATCGCCTGGACCATGGCCCCGGCCTCGCCGCCGCGCACCTCACCGACGATGATCCAGTCGGCGCGGGTCCGCAGCGCGGGAGTCATCATGTCCGCGCAGGAGACGCCGCGGGCGTCCGTTGTCGAGGGCAGCCGGGCCTGGAACGCGTGCACCCACCGGTGCCGGCCGAGGTCACGCAGCGCCAGCTCGAAGTCCGTCTCGATCGTCACGATGACGTCCTCGTCGGGGATCTCGGCGGCGAGCGCGCGCAGCAGCGTCGTCTTCCCGGCGCCCATCTCGCCCGCCACGAGGATCGACAGCCGCGCCGCGACGGCCGCGGCGAGCAGCCGGGCCGCGCCCTCGGAGATCGTCCCCCAGGCGCACAGTTCGTCGAGCGTCGCCCGCATCGCAACGGCGCGGCGGATCGTGATCAGCGGGCGGGAGACGACATCGAAGCCTTCACCGTGAAAGCGCACTCCTGGCTCGAGCTCGACGTCGACGAACGGCGCCTCGCGGTTGAACGGTCGGCGATGGGCGGCGGCGACGTCGTAGATCACCCGCTCCAGGTCGCGATCGCGGCGAACGAGTGGCGCGAGCTCCTCCCGGGCGCCGCCGGCGCGCTCCACACGGACGGGATCGGCACCCATGACGACGATGTCGGAGACGTGCGGGTCGCGTAGCACGCCGAGCAGCTTCGGCAGGCCGAACAGGGCGGACACGACCCGCTCGACGAGCGCGTCCTCGTCCTCGTGGGTGAGTGGCGCGGCGCGGTCGTCCATCCGCGCCTGCGCCAGCTCCGGCAGCACGGCGTGATGCAGCACGTGCAGGGTGCGCTCCTCGCGCAGCTCACGCTCCTGCGCGCTCTCGTCGGGCGCCGACGCGGGTAGCTGGTCACCCCACTGCCGGCGAACGCTCGTCGTCAGCTCGTCGAGCTCGTCGTCGGTCAGCACCGTCATCGCGTCGCCACCGGCGAGGCGAGGGTCGTGGCGAGCGCACGCGCGGCGCCGGCCAGTCCCGACCGGCGCAGCGATCGGTGCCGGAGCGACGCGCCCCGTTGGAGGAGGTCCAGTGACGCGGGGTCCCAAGGCAGGTGGCCGGCGATTCGGTGGCCGAGCTCGGCGACGAGCGCGGCAGGTGGCGCCCCGTTCCGGCCGGCGCCGGGCGGCGCGAGCACGGCGATGCGCACGGAATCCGTGGCGAGACCTTCCATGTCGGGGGCGACGCGGCCGAGCTGCTCGGCCCACTCCACGGTGGCCGCAACTCCCATCGGCGCCGCTCCCGTCACCAGCAGCACCACCTCCGCGGCGTGGAGCACCGGCCACGAGGGCGACGCGGGATGGACGCGGCCGACGTCGCAGACGACGTGCCCGTCGACGTCGCGCAGCGTGTCGAGCCACGGCGAGCGCGGCTGCCCGACGATCAGTTGGGCGCGGAACGGCTCGGCCGGGCACGGAGCGACGAGCACCTCGCCCAGACGCTGGGTGCACTCGAGCAGCTGGTCGAGCGTGGCTCGCGTCCGGCGCTCGGTCATCATCGCTTCGAGCGTGGGGGCGGGAGCGAGCCTCGGGCAGGTGCCCGCCAGCGAGCCTCCGGACGGGTCCGCCTCGACGAGGAGCGTCGGTTTGGCCTCGGCCAACGCCGCGGCGAGCGCCAGCGCCGTGGCCGTCGCGCCGATGCCACCCTTGACCGTGCCGACGGCGATCGTGGTCACGGGCGAGGCTCTCCGACGACGGCGAGCCGGTTCTGGGCGGCGAGTTGCGCGACGGTTGCACCCGCATCGGCGGGGACGGCGAGGACGACTTCGACGCCTTCGCGGGCAGGGCGCAGGTCGAGGACGCGCACGGCGGCGGTCGAGGTGTCCCCGTCGGTCGCGGTGGCGAGGGCGAGGTCGCCGCGGCGGAGATCGAGCGGATACCGGCCCGGGACGAGCACTGCGCCGACGCGACGCTCGCCGGCGAGGGACCGGGGGACGTCGGCGACGTCGGTGCGGGAGACCAGATCGCCTGGCGCCATCGTCTTCGCTGCCAGCTTGCCGACCACGTCGGCACTCGACGCGGCGGGCACGAGCTGGCTCGCGCTGTCCACAGCGACACCTACCGGTGCGAGTGCGTCGGCGGTGATCTCCTCGCCGGCGGAGATGTCACGCGTGATGCGCAGCACCTCCATCCGATCCGCTGCCGAAGACAACCCGTAGAGGACGAGCACGGCAGCGAAGAGCGTCGCGGCCAACGCGCCGATCAGGAGCGGGACGCGGACGCGCCGGGTGGGCGACGTGGCCGCGCTGTGGCGGTCGCTCCCGGCGCGGGTGGAGGGCGGGGCGTGGGTGACGGCGGTCATCAGGGGGTTCCTCGGGTGTTCACCGCGTGCAGCTCGCCGACACGGAACGTGGTGGCGTCGCCTTCCGACTCGAAGTCGGGCAGTGCTTCGCGGTAGTCGTTGGCAACGAAGGTGGTCTCGTAGGTGATCCTCGGCGTGACGGTCAGCGAACCGCGATGGCCGGGCACGAAGGCGCACGGGCCGAGCTCTGGGCGGTGACCGGTAGCGGCGGAGAAGTCAGGCAGGTGCACGGGCCGTGGTGGGACCTGCGCAGCTTCGATGTCGACGGCGAGGGGGCTCACGACACACGCGACGTTCACGCGGAACGGCGCGGTGACGGCCCGGCCGTCCGCAGCCGGCAGGTACGCGACGGTGAAGGAGAGCGCCTTCGGGACGAGGACCAGGCGCAAGGTCCACATCCGCCAGTGTTCGACGTTCGAGGCGACCGGCTGCCACGAAACCGGCTCCAGCGAGAGCCAGGCCGGTGAACGCGTGACGAGCCCGCCCCATTCCTCGACCACGCGCTCACGCCACAGGACCGGACGGGACAGCGTGGTCC
>DASZOG010000220.1:0-7004 GCA_035550895.1 Acidimicrobiales bacterium | reverse complement strand
ACGCAGTGGCGACTCGGTCGCTCCAGCACCCGAAAGGTGCCCCAGTGACCGACGGGCCGCGGATCGAGCACGGGCCAGACGTCAACGGGCAGGACGCCGCGCCTGTCGCCGACGCCGCCGGGACCGCCGAGGCCCCACGTCCCACGGCGCCCGCCCCGACCCGGGAGGCGCTGCGCATCGACGAGCTGTCGGTGCCCCGCGGCGGGCGGCCGGTGCTGCACGACGTGTCGCTGGAGATCCCGCCCGGGCAGGTCACCGCGCTCCTCGGACCGAACGGCACGGGCAAGTCGACCCTCGTCCTCGCCGTCGCCGGCGTCCTCCGGCCCACCGCCGGGCATGTCTTCCTCGGCGACCAGGAGCTGACCCGCAAGCGTCCCGAGCGCATCCGCCGCGCCGGGGTGGCGGTCGTGCCGGAAGGTCGCCGGCTGCTGCCGGAGCTGTCGGTCGCCGACAACCTCCGCGTCGCGACCTACTCGCTGAGCCGCGAGGAGGCGGAGCGCGGCACGCAGCACGTGCTCAACCTGTTCCCCGAGCTCGAGGCGCGCTGGGACACGACGGCGCGGTCGCTCTCGGGCGGCCAGCAGCAGATGGTCGTGCTCGCCCAGGCGCTGGCCTCGAACCCGGCGGTGCTGCTCGTCGACGAGCTGTCGCTCGGTCTGGCGCCGCTCGTCGTCAAGCGCCTCGTGCCGACGCTCGCCGAGGTGGCGGCGTCCGGCGTCGGCGTGCTCCTGATCGAGCAGTTCGCCCACGTCGCGCTCGGCCTGGCGAACAAGGCGTACATCCTTCAGGGCGGGCGGATCCGGTACGACGGCACCGCGCAGGCGCTGCGCGACGACCCGGAGCTGCTCCACTCCGCCTACCTCCTCCGGGTCTAAGGCAATGGACGACCTCGTCGGAAAGGTCGCCGTCGTCACCGGAGGCGCCTCGGGCATCGGCTACGCGATGGCCGAGCGGTTCGGCGCCGAGGGGATGCGGGTGGTCGTGGCGGACATCGAGCGCCCGGCGCTGCAGCGCGCCGCCGTGGCGCTGGCGGAGGCGGGCGTCGACGCGCTCACCGTGCCGACCGACGTCAGCCTCGAGGCGGACGTGCGGGCGCTGGCCGCGATCACGCTCGAGCACTTCGGCGACGTCCACGTGTTGTGCAACAACGCCGGCGTGGGCAGCCGCGGCCTGCCGGTCGCCGAGCTGCCGCTGCGCGACTTCGAATGGGTCATCGGCGTGAACCTGTTCGGCGTCGTCCACGGGTTGGCGGCATTCCTGCCCCACCTCGTCGCGAACGACGTCGGCCACATCGTCAACACCGCGTCGATGTCCGGGCTGTACCACCTGCCGCGGATGGGGCCGTACAACGCCTCGAAGGCGGCGGTCGTCGCCCTGAGCGAGACGCTGCTGTTCGAGCTCGAGGCCGAGGGCAGCAACGTCGGGGTCTCGGTGCTCTGCCCGAGTTGGGTGCGGACGAACATCTCCACGTCCGACCGCAACCGTCCGGAACGCTTCGCCTACACGCTCGACACCGACCAGATGGCCCAGCAGGCGACGTACAAGGCGAAGCGGCGCGAGCAGCTGACGACGATCGCCCGCGAGGCGGCGGAGGTGGCCGACCAGGTCTGCGCCGCGGTGCGCGAGAACCGCTTCTACGTCCTCACCCATCCCGAGTCGCTGCCGGAGTTCGACGCCCGCGCCCGGCGCATCCTGGCCGGGGAGAATCCGAAGGAGCCGGCGCAGTGAAGGTCGGCGTCGTCTTCTCGCAGGCGGACAGCGGCACCGACCCCGAGGCCATCCGCCGCTGGGCGCAGCGCGCCGAGGCCGCCGGCTTCGCGCACATCCTCGCCTACGACCACGTGCTCGGCGCCTCGGTGGAGCGGCTCGGCCCAGGACCGTTCGGACCGTTCCCGAACGCGCCGTACACCGCCGAGCACACGTTCCACGAGATCCTCGTCCTGTTCAGCCACCTCGCCGCGGTGACGACCACGATCGAGCTGGCGACGAGCGTGCTCGTCCTGCCCCAGCGCCAGACGGCGCTCGCCGCCAAGCAGATCGCCACGGTCGACCTGCTCAGCGGGGGGCGGATGCGCGTCGCGGTCGGCGCCGGGTGGAACTTCGCCGAGTACCAGGGGTTGGGTGTCGACTTCGATGACCGCCCCGGCCGGCTCGAGGAGCAGATCGAGGTCCTCCGCAAGCTGTGGTCCGAGCCGCTCGTGACATACCGCGGTCGCTACCACGACCTCGATCGGGTGGGCATCAACCCATTGCCGTCGCGCAAGATCCCGATCTTCGTCGGGAGTGGCGCCGCCGATCCGGTGCTCCGCCGCGTCGTGCGCGTCGCCGACGGGTGGATGCCGCTCCTGCTCCCCGGCCTCGACCACATCACGGTGGCCGCAGGGGTGAGCCGGCTCCGCCAGCTGTGCGAGGAGGCGGGCCGCGATCCGGCGACGTTGCCGATCCACGGCCGGATCTACCTCGGCGAGGGCTGGCAACGCGAGCTCGAGCAGGCCGTCGAGCTCGGGTTCGCCGACCTGTCGATCGGCTTCAACCGGCTGGCCGATCCCGGCCGGTCGCACGACGAACATCTCGACCACGCGATCTCGGCGCTGCAGGAGATCCGTGTTCATCTGCCCAGTGATGTTCCCAACGATCTTCCCAGCGATCTTCCAGTGAAGGAGGTCCCCGCATGACAGAGAAGGCCCAGGTGGAGTTGCTCGAGGACGTGCTCTCGCGGCACGAGAACTCCCCCAACCCACGGCTGCGCGAGATGACAGAGGCTGCCGTCCGCCACCTGCACGCGTTCGTGGCCGAGGTCGGCCTGCAGCGCGACGAGTGGTTCGCCGGCATCCAGTTCCTCACCGCGATCGGCCAGAAGTGCGACGACAAACGGCAGGAGTTCATCCTCCTCTCCGACACCCTCGGCGTGTCGACGCTCGTGGAGATGCTCACCCACGGCGGCACGGAGGGCACCACGGAGAACACGGTGCTCGGGCCGTTCTACGTGCCGGGCTCCCCGCATCGCGCCCGCGGCGAGACGATGCTCGTCGACCCGGACGACGGCGACCGCGTCGTCATCCGCGGCACGGTGACGGACGCGGACGGCAAGCCGCTCGCCGGGGCGACGCTCGACTGCTGGCAGAACGCCACGGCTGGCTTCTACGCGGTGCAACAGCCCGACGGCCAGACACCGGAGAACCTGCGCGGCATCTACACGACGGGCGAGGACGGTGCGTACGAGATCAGGACGGTGCGGCCGGTGCCGTACCCGATCCCGTCGGACGGGCCGGTCGGCGACATGCTCAAGGCCCACGGCCGGAACTGGATGCGCCCGGGGCACACGCACATGTGGGTCAAGGCGGACGGGTTCAAGGACCTGATCACCCACGTGTTCGACGAGCAGACCGAGTACCTGCGGGAGGACGCGGTGTTCGGCGTCCGGGACAGCCTCGTGCGGCGCTTCGAGCCCGACGAGAACGGCGAGCTGGCGACGACGTTCGACATCGTCCTCGACCGCCTCCCGGCACGCTAATCTCAGGAAACCTGATATCCCCGGACGGGGGAGTCCTCGGGGAGGATCATGCGCATCGGACTCGTGCTGCCGAACCAGCGAGCGACCGTGTCGCGGGTTGCGGCCGAGCTCGCGTCGGCCGAGGAGCTCGGGTACGACAGCGCGTGGATCCCCGGCATCCCGAACGGTCCAGATGTGCTCACGCTGCTCGCCGCCGCGGGGACCGCGGCCCGGTCGCTCGAGCTGGGTCCGGCGGTCGTACCGACGTACCTCCGCCATCCGGTCGCGCTGGCGAGCCAGGCGCTGACCGTCAACGACGCGCTGTGCGGGCGGCTGACGCTCGGGATCGGTGTGTCCCACCAGGTCGTCACCGAGGGGATGCTCGGCATCGATTCGCGGCGCCCGCTCGCACACATGCGCGACTACCTGTGCATCCTGCTTCCGCTGCTGCACGACCAACGGGTGGACCACGCTGGCCCGACGCTGCGGACGCGCTTCCGGCTCGAGGCGTCGCACTCCGACCACGACGGCCCGCCCGTCTTCATCGCCGCGCTGGGGCCGCGCATGCTCCAGCTGGCCGGCGAGCTCGCCGCCGGGGCGGCGACGTGGCTGGTCGGGGTGCGCACACTCGCCGAGCTGACCGTGCCTGCAGTCAGCGAGGCGGCCGCCCGTGCCGGGCGGCCGGCGCCGCGCGTGTTCGCCAGCCTGCCGTTCATGCTCACCGTGGACCGCGAGGCGGCCCGGGCCCGAGCCGCAGAGGAGTTCGGCACCTACGGGCGGCTGCCGGTGTACCAGGCGATGCTCGAACGTGAAGGCGCGACCTCGGCAGCGGATCTCGCGGTCACCGGCGACGAGGCCGAGCTGGGCGCTGCCGTCGCCCGGCTGCGCGACGCCGGCGTGACGGACCTGCAGGTCACACCGTTCGGCAGGGACGAGGAGCGCCGGCGGACGATCGAGCTGATGGCGAAGCTCCGGTGAGCGAGCGAAGCGAGCTCCATGTAACGGCGCGTCGTCCGCCGCACAGCGGCGGACAGCTCACTGGTGCACCGTCTGCCGCGAAGCTCATACTGCGGCACCACATCAGGGCGGTGCACCAGTGAGCGAGCGAAGCGAAGGCTCTGCCGCAGGAGCTGCGCCTGCCTCGGGGAACGGCACCGGACCGACGCTGCTCTACCTCGTCGGGCGGATGGACCGCGTCGTGCGCCGCGCGATCGACGACGTCGTCGGCGCCCACGGCCTCTCCGTCAACCAGTACACGACGCTCAGCGTCCTCAACCGGCGCAGCGGCCTGTCGAACGCCCAGCTCGCCCGCCGCGCCCTCGTCTCCCCGCAGTCGATGAACGAGGTGCTGCTCGCGCTCGAGAAGCGCGGGCTGGTGCGCCGGCGCGCCCATCCCGAGCACGGCCGCATCCTCCAGGCTCGCCTGACGGCCAAGGGCCGCAGGGTGCTCACCGCGTGCGACGAGCAGGTCCGGGAGGTCGAGGCGCGCATGGTCGCCGGCCTGAGCGCCGACGAGAAGACGCTGCTGCGCAACGCGCTCCTGCACAGCGTCCACGCCCTCCGCGGCGGCCTCGGCGCCGACTAGTGCCCCGTCAGGTAACCGTGGCCCGTCGACCGCCGAGTCAGCGGCGCCGAGCGCGTGGACGCTGACGAGGCAATCGCCGCAGCACACTTGGCGAGGAGGCGGACGCCGCGATCGGTGTCGCTGGCCGGGGGAAACGGGGCAGAGGTTGCCTGACGGGGCACTAGCCGCGTTCCCAGTGGGCAGCACGAAGATCGCGCTTCTGGACCTTGCCGGGTCCGGACTTGGGGAGCGGGTCAGTGCGCAGCTCGATCTGCTTGGGAACCTTGAAGCCGGCGATCGACTCCCGGCAGTGCTGGCGCAGCTCGGCGACGAGGGCCTCCCCCACGAGATCGGCGGACGGAACGACGGCGATCGCGTACACCGCCTCGACCCACCGCTCGTCGGGGACGCCGAACACGGCACACTCGAGGACGCTCGGATGGCGGGCGAGGACCTCCTCCACCTCGATCGAGTACACGTTCTCGCCGCCCGTGACGATCATGTCCTTGGCCCGGTCGAGGAGCCAGAGGTACCCCTCGTCGTCGAGGTAGCCGACGTCGCCGGTGCGGTACCACCCATCGACGAACGCGGCCGCGGTCGCCTCCGCGTTCTCCCAGTAGCCGGGGGTGACGTTCGGCCCGCGGCCGAGGACTTCGCCGACCTCACCCGCCGCGCACCGCCGTCCGTCGGCGCCGACGACGGTGACCGCCACGCCCATCACCGGCTGGCCACACGAACCAAGGTGGCCCCCGGCGAGGTGGTCTTCCTCGTGCCGCAGGCTCGTCAGGATCGGCGCCGTCTCGGTCGCGCCGTAGTACTGCGCCAGCTCGGCCCCGGGGAACGTCTCGTGGGCGCGGCGGATCAGCGCCGACGTGATCGGCGATCCCGCATGTCCGATCATCCGCAGCGAGGACACGTCCCGCGGGCGGGCCTGCTGCTCGTCGGCGAGCATCGCCAGCATCGTCGGCACGGGCATCGTGACCGTGACGCGGTGGGACTCGATCGTGTCGAGACAGGCCGCGGCGGCGAACGCCGGGAGCACGACGATCGTGCCACCGAGCCAGACGAGGGAGAGCACGGGCGCGGTGCCCGCGACGTGGAAGAACGGCCCCGCGGCAAGGAAGACGTCGTCGTCCTCCAGCCCGCAGGCGATGGTCTTGTGGAACGCGTTGGACACGACGTTCCGGTGGGTGAGCATGACCCCCTTCGGGCGACCGGTCGTGCCGCTCGTGAAGTAGAGCAGCGCCAGGTCGTCCTCGGTGACGCCGGTACCGAGCGGCGCCGGCGGCGCGCTGCAGACCAACGTCTCCCACTCGTCGAACGTGATCACCCGGCCCGCCTCGGCGCCGAGCAGGCCCGGATCGCGGTCGGTCAGCAGCAGCGCCGGCCGCGCGCTGCGGGCGATGTCGACCAGCTCGGCCTCCGCCAGCCGTGTGTTGAGCGGGACGAGCACCATTCCCGCCGACGGGACGCCGAGGTACGCCTCGACGTAGCGGTGGCAGTTCGCTGCGAGCACGGCGACGCGATCGCCGTGTTGCAGGCCGAGACCACTGAGCGCGCCGACCACGCGCGCGCAGCGCTGCGCGAGCGTCTCGTGGTCGAGCACGACGTCACCGCAGACCACCGCCGTCCGGGACGCCGCGATCTGGCGCGACCGCACGAGGGCATCAGCCATGACCAGCACCCCGACCCCCTTCCTCGATGTGGAGCCGACGGTATCAGGCACCCTGAGAATGTGACGGCCGCACAACGGGCGAGCCCTCACGATTGTGGATGCGACCGATGACTGTTGAACACCGATCTCCGTACGGTGCTGGCCACCATTCACACCTGGGACAAGTGACCGGCACATGTCGACCGCAGCGAAGAGGGTGACCGCCAGCCTTCTTCTCTCCTGCCGCGACCAGCCGGGGCTCGTCGCCGCGGTCGCCGAGTTCGTGTTCCGTC
>DASZOG010000219.1:0-3185 GCA_035550895.1 Acidimicrobiales bacterium | reverse complement strand
CCCTCACCACCTCACACGCGGACCCTCACCCCTTGGAATTGGCCATCTAGACGAGCGAGCCCACGCAGGCAGGGAGCACCTAGACGCCGGCTACGTGGCCGGATATGACCGCAATGCCGGGTTCGATCCGGCCGAGGATGTGGAAGCGCTCCGGCAGCGTGGCCTCGGCCCCGACTCGCTCGTCGTCGACCTGGGTGCCGGCACGGGGACGTTCGCCGTGTCGGTGGCGCCCTTCTGCCGTCAGGTGGTCGCGGTGGACGTCTCGAGCGCCATGACGGCGGCGCTCCGGGCGCGGGTCGAGGACCTCGGGCTCGACAACGTGGCCGTCGTGGACGCCGGCTTCCTGTCCTACGTCCACGACCGCGGGCCGGCGGACGTGGTGTTCACGCGCAACGCTCTCCACCAGCTCCCGGACTTCTGGAAGGCGATCGCGCTCGACCGGATCGCGTCGTTCCTCCGTCCCCGCGGCACCCTGCGGCTGCGCGACCTGGTCTTCGATTTCGCGCCCCACGAGGCCGAGGACCGTATCGAGGGGTGGCTGTCGGGGGCCGTGACCGACCGGGCGGTCGGCTGGACGGCCGAGGAGTTGGCCGAGCACGTGCGCGGCGAGTTCAGCACGTACAGCTGGCTGCTGGACTCGATGCTCGACCACACCGGGTTCGACATCGTCGAGCGCAGCTTCCGCCGCTCGGCCTACGGCACGTACACCTGCACGCGCCGAGACGACTGACGGCGCGGCGCACCGCCACCGTCCCAGTGGCAGGATGCCGGCATGAGCGACGAGGCGACCGCCGAGACAACGACCGCCGAGACGACCGACGACGCGACGACCGACGAGACGAAGGTCGAGCGGATGGAGGTGAAGCGCACCATCCCGGCCGATGCGGCGACGATCTTCCGGGTGCTGTGCGATCCGCAGGGGCATGTCGCCATCGACAGCTCCGGGATGCTGATGTCCGCGGAGGGGGAGCCCGTGTCGGCCGTCGGCGACAGCTTCGTGGTGCACATGGACCGAGAGGCGCTCAACGATTTCCCGCTGGGCCGCTACGACGTCACGGTCGCGATCACGACGTTCGTTCCCGACCGCGAGATCGCGTGGACGATCCGCGGCAGGATCCGTCCCCAGATCGGCCACATCTACGGGTACACGCTGGCGCCCGCCGACGAGGGGACGCTCGTGACCTCGTACTACGACTGGTCCGAGATCGACCCGGTGTGGAAGGAGGCCGACATCTTCCCGATCATCTCCGAGGGTGCCCTGCGAGCCACCCTCGGGATCCTCGAGCGGACGGTCGCCCGGGGCGGCGTCGGCCCGTCGGCGCCGGCCTGACCGGCATGGCCTCCGACGCGGTGGATCCAATGCCGGCCGCCTACCACCTGGCGCAGTGCAACATCGGTCGGGTGCTGGCGCCGCTCGACTCGCCGCAGCTCGCCGGGTTCGTGGAGGCGCTGGAGCCGGTCAATCGGATGGCCGACGAGGCGCCGGGCTTCGTCTGGCGGCTGCAGACCGAGGCCGGCGACGCCACGGCGATCCGGGCGTTCCACGACGACATGCTGCTGCTCAACATGAGCGTCTGGGAGTCGCTAGACGAACTTGCCGAGTTCACGTACCGCACGCCGCACCGCGACGTGATGCGGCGCCGCCGCGAGTGGTTCGAACGGCTCGCCGAGGCGTACCTGGTGCTGTGGTGGATCCCGGCCGGCACCCTCCCCACCGTGGCCGACGCCAAGGCGCGCCTCGAGTCGCTGCGCCGCCACGGCCCCTCGCCCGAGGCCTTCACGTTCCGCTCGCCCTTCCCTGCCCCCGACGGGAGCGGTGCCGATGCGGACGACGCCGTGGGCGAGGACTGGTTCTGCACCACCTGACCTCATCCCGGCCGACGCGGCACGGCGACGCGCCGACGCTGGCAGTGAGGCGCCGTAGCCGATGGCGCCCAACGTGACGACGAACCCGGTGAGCTGCACCGGGGACAACGACTGGTCGAGGACGGCCCAGCCGAGCGCCGCACCCGTGACGGGCGCCGCCAGGCCCAGGAGGGGCGGGGCGGCGGTCGGCAGGCGGCGGATGCCGTTGAACCAGAGGACGAACGCCAGGGCGGTGGCTGCCAGGCTGAGGTAGGCGAACCCAGCGACGTTCCGCCCGGTCAGCGGCGGGGGCGCGCCCTCCACGATCGCTGTGAGCGGCACGAGGATCACGCCGCTCATGAGCAGCTGCCAGCCGGTGGCGGCGAGGCGGTTCGTCGGCGCCGGGTAGCGCTTCGTCAGGACCACGCCGACGGCGAACGACACGTTGGCGGCGATGGCCGCCAGCACACCGACACTGTCGAGGCCCGCCCCGGGCCGGATCACGACCAAGCCCACGCCCAGGGCCGCGACACCGCCGACCGCCAACTCCAGCGGTGCGGGCCGGCGCCGGGCGATCCGCCACGCCAGAGCGGCCACGAGGAGGGGTTGCAGTCCGCCGGCCGCCGCCGCAACCCCGCCGGGCAGGCGGTAGACGGCCACGACGAGCAGCGGGAAGAAGACGCCGAAGTTGAACAGCGCCAGCGCGGCGATGCGCCGCCAGTCTGCGCCACGGGGTCTCCAGCGCGACCGTGCCGCGGCGACCAGCAGCAGGGCCAAGCCGGCGGGGACGACACGCACGGTCGCCACGAGCAGGGGGCGGCCATCGGGGAGGAGCTCCGTGATGGTCATGTAGGTCGTTCCCCACGAGACGGGCGCCAGCACGGTGGCGCCGGCCGTCGCCCACGCCGCTCCCGGCTGATTTGATTTCATGTTCGTTATCTTAACATTGAGGCTATTACCTTCCTCCTTTCCGGCGGTACAGTCCCGCCGTGCCCCGGCGAGAGCCCGATGCGGTCGATCGGATCACGGGCCAGTGGAACGTCGTCCGTCCCGAGGTCGACGTGTCGCCGATCCACGTGATCGGACGGGTGTCGCGGCTGTCGCGGCTCGTCGACCGGCGCCTCGCCGAGAACTTCGCGCGCTACGGCATCGAGAGCTGGATGTACGACGTGCTGGCGACGCTTCGCCGTTCGGGCGAGCCGTACGAGCTGACCGCCGGCGAGCTCGTCCGGCAGACGATGGTCACCACCGGCGCCGTCACCAACCGCATCGACCGCCTGGAGGAACGTGGCCTCGTCGAGCGGACGCGGACCCGTGATCGCCGCAAGGTCGTGGTGCGC
>DASZOG010000218.1:0-20465 GCA_035550895.1 Acidimicrobiales bacterium | reverse complement strand
TGTTGTCGAGAGGATCCTTCCGCGCACCGGCCTGCGGCCGGTAGCGGGCCCTCCATTCGGCCCCCATCTCGCCCTTCATCTCGTTCTCCACTCCGGGCCCCATCCGCTGGCCGCTCGTGAAGGTGCCCGAGGCGGGTCAGCGAGCGATCAGGCGGGCGGTGGTGAGGAAGCCGGTGTGGGCGACCATGCGGTGGTCGGGCCGCACGGCGGGCGGCTCGACGTGCCAGGTGCGGTGGAGCACCTCCAGCGTGCGTGGCGCCAGCCAGGCGTCACCGGCCAGCGCCTCGCGGAGGCGGATGGCCTGCACGATCGACGGCGTGTAGGCGACGACGATCCCTCCGGACCGCAGCGTGCGCTCGGCATGGGGCACCACCCGCCACGGCTCCGGCAGGTCGAGGACCACCCGGTCGAGCCCTTCCGCGTCGATCCCGTCGTACGCGTCGCGGATCTCCACCGCGTAGCGCTCCAGCACCGCCTCCCCGAGGAACGAGCCGACGTTCGCCTGCGCCCGCTCGGCGAAGTCCTCGCGCAGCTCGTATCCGATGACGCGGGCCCCGGCGCGCAGCATCGCCATCGACAGCGCGCCCGAGCCGACCCCCGACTCGAGCACCCTCATCCCTGGTCCGATGTCCGCAAGGACGAGGATCGGGCCGAGGTCCTTGGGATAGATCACCTGCGCGCCGCGGGGCATCTCCAGCACGAAGTCCTCGAGCGTCGGGCGGAGGGCGACGTAGGCCGTGCCGCGGGTGCTCTTCACCGTGATCCCCTCGTCGGCGCCGACGAGGTCGCTGTGGGGGACGAAGCCTTGGTGCGAGTGGAACTCGCCGCCCTCCTTCAACGTGACGAGGTACCGCCGTCCCTTCTGGTCGACGAGGAGCACCTTGTCACCGAGGCCGAAGCCGGCTGTCCTGTCGCTGCGTTCGCTCACGATGCGCGCCGCCCGGGCCGCCCGGGCCGCACGAGCTCCACGGGCACCGGGTCGTGCGCGGCCGCCGTCTCGACGAGCCGGCAGAACGCACACACCGTGCCCGTCGTCGGCGCGCCACAGGTCGCGCACGAGGCGAGCCCGCCCTGCGCCGCCGCCGACTCCTCCACCAGTCGGGGCGCCATCCGCTCCAGGAAGCCGAGGTAGAACGCGGCCTTCGTGCCCGGCGACCGCTGCTCCACCGCGTTCAACGCCTCCTTGTAGCCGAGGTGGCGGTTGCCGGCCGCCATCGGGCACTCCTCGACGAGGTAGTCGATCCCGCGGACGATGCAGTAGGCGGCGGTCTCCCGCTCACTGAGGCGGACGAGCGGCTTGACCTTGCGCGGGAAGCCGTCACGCGCCGGGAGCACCGGCAGCTGCCGGGCGAGGTACTCGACATCCCAGCGCAGGGTGTTCCCGAACAGCACGGCCGCCTCGTCGTCCAGGTTGTGCCCGGTGGCCACGACGGCGTACCCGTCGTCGAGCGCGGCGCGGTCGAACAGGTGACGCTTGCTCAGCCCGCACGACGAGCACGGCACCCGCCGCGTCGCGGCGGCGGCCGTCGGCACGTCGTAGCCGAACTCGGCGCGCAGGTCGATCTCGCGCAACTTCAGCCCCCGGTCGGCGGCAAAGGCGCGCGCCGTGTCCCCTGACGCCGCGCTGTAGTCGCCGATGCCGAGGCCGAGGTACAACCCGTCCGCCGCGTAGCCGAGCTCGGTGAGCAGGTCCCACAGCGCGAGGCTGTCCTTCCCGCCGGACACGGCAACGAGCACGCGCTCTTCCGGCTCGAGCATCCGATGGTCGTCGATCGCCTTGACGACCTGGCGCCGGCAGTGCTCGATCAGGTGCGGCCCACAGAAGTTCGCGTTGTGCCGCGGCAGGTCGATCACGGCCGGGCCGCGGCAGACGCGACACTTCACGACCCGGACCCCCCGGAGATGACGGGGCGGATCTCCACGACGTCGCCGTCGTCGAGGACCTCGTCGCCCGGCACCAGCGTGGCGTTGCGCACCACGAGGTGCGCCTCCCGGTTCAGTCCGAGGCGATCGAGCAACACCTGCACGCGCAACGGCCCGTCGACCTCGACCTCCCGCCGCGGGTTGCGCAGCACGACCTTCACGTGGGCACCTTCACGTGGACATTGTGCCGTGGCGGGTCGCCACCGACGCGACGACTACACGGATGTTGAGCGCTTCTTCGCCGCCCGCCGCTCCCGACGCGTCGGCGGCGTGATCGTCCGCAGCGTCACCTGCTGGCCCGGCTCGAGCACCTCGATCGCGGCCACCTCCGGGTTCTTGCCGAAGACCCGCCGCAGGAGCCCGCCGATGGTCGCCACGTACCACATCGTGCGCCACCCGCGTGAGTCGCCGTACAGGCCGCGGGTCATGATCTGGTAGCGGATGAAGCGGCCCGGCGACCCGAAGCGCCTGCCGCGGGCGAGCGTCGTGAACAGGCCGCGTCGACGTCGCACGTCAGACCCGCCGGATCTCGACGATCGTCGTCTTCTTCTTCCCGCTGCGCTTCCCGAGCAGGAACATCACGAGCAGGATCACCGCGCTGCCGACGGCGATGCCGGTCAAGATCGTCTTCTTCTTGTCGACCACCTGCTGGCGGAAGCCGCTGTCGATCTCGCGCAGCTTCGTCTCGATGTCGTCGCGGCTGATGCGTTGAGCCTGGCTCACATATGGCTCCTCCGGTCGAGCGAGCCGCGTTGGACACGGCTCACGGCGAGGGCGACGATCGCCACCGCGACCACGAACACGATCAGGTACGGGACGAACGACCACGTGCCGTCGAACGCGTCGGTCTCGGTCTGCAGCACGCGCAGCACGGCCAGCAACAAGAAGATCATCCCGATTCCGAGCAGGACCGCGCCGGCCACGCCGAAGCCGAGGAACCGCCCTGTGTTCTTCAGCGGTTCGATCGTCTCCTGGCGGGCGTACGCCTTGACGAGCTCGACCGCCTCGTTGATCTGCGCGCCCTGGTCGCGGCGGGTCGTGATGGAACCATCCGGCACGGCGCGACTTCCTAGCAGACTCGCCACTCGCCCAAACGCGTTCAGTCCTCGCCCGCCGCTCCGGGAGCGCCCAGGCGGAAGTGGAGCACCTCGTCGACGTCGTCGAGCAACCGCTCCAGGAGGTCGAGCCGCTCGAGTGGTCCCGGCGCGGCGAGGAGGGCGAGCCGGTCCAGCGGACCGAGCGGGCTCAACGCACTGAGGTGGTAGCTGGCGAGCACAGGATCGTCGCTGACCTCGGTCGTCACGGCCGGTGCGGTGTCCCCCAGCTCCGCGGCGAGCGCGAGGACACGCCGTACGCGGGCGCCGACGGTCGCCACCCGCTCGGTGGTGACTACAGCAGGATCTTCGTCCGGCCAGTCCGCCACCTCGGCCCGTGGGTACGGGTCGTCGGCGAGCCATTCGAGGACGCGGATCCGCCGCGTCCCGACCGTCGTCAGCCCGCTCCGCCCGTCGGGCAGGCGGAGCACCTCCAGGATCCGCGCCACGGACCCGACCGAGGTGCGCGTGTCGCCGCCGCCAACCTCCCGGCCACGCTCGATGAGCACCACGCCGAACTCGGGCTCGCCGGCGAGGCAATCCTCCACGAGCTGTCGGTAGCGGGTCTCGAAGACGTGCAGCGGGAGAACGGATCCCGGCAGCAGCACCGAGCCGAGCGGGAACATCGGCATCACCGCCACGCGCGCAGGGTAGAGCCTTCGCCGCTCCGCCCCGCCACGTCCTCGCTGCGTCCTCAGCCGGTCGTTGCCGGCAGCGGCGCGAGCTGGTCGACCGCAGGTGCCTGGGGATAGGTGGTCAGGATCCGCCCGAGCTCGCCCCACCGGCTCTCGGCGTAGGGCCGTGCCCCGTCCCCGTTCTCGACGTAGTTGAACGCGACGTGGCGCGTCCCGTCGGCGGCGGCGACGAAGCCCGACAACGCCCGGGCACCGGTCAGGGTGCCGGTCTTCCCGGCCAGCCGCCCCTGCGCCTCGTTCCCCACGAAGTAGCCGGCGAGCGTGCCCGATTGGCCGGCAACGGACAGCCCCGCGGCGAGCGGTCCGTCCGGGCCGCTGCGGGCGAGCACCGCCCCGAGCGCGTCGCAGGTGAGACGGTTCCCCCGGTCCAGCCCCGAGCCGTCGGTGAGCACCACGCCCTCGAGGGGCACGCCCCACGAGCGCAGCGTGGCGTCGATCGCCGCCAGCCCGGCTGGCCGGGTGCCCGGCACGGTGCCGGTGGCGACGGCGATCTCCTTCACGAGCAGCTCCGCGGTCGTGTTGTCGCTCCACGCCAGGAGATCCGGCATCAGCTCGGCCAAGGTCGCCGACTGCACGGCGGCGATATCCGGCACGTCCGCGGGCGCGACCCCGGCGGACACCCCGCCCTCGACCGTGACACCACGCGCCTCGAGCAGGTCGTGCAGCACGCCCGCCGCGTGCGTGACCGGCTCGGCGGTCGACTGCAGCGGAGACAGCTGCGCGCTGCCGTCGTTCACGAGCAGCGCGGACAGCGGCGCCGACTGCCGTTCGGCGATGTAGCTCTCCGGCCAGGTGGGGACAACCTCTTCGCCGTCGTACCGGCTCCCGTCGCCCACGATGCCTCCGGTGACGTGCGTGATGCCGCTGGCGACGATCTGGTCGGCGAGCGATTCGAGCGGCGTGACGAGCGGCTGCGGGTAGGTGTCCTGCGCCGCGGAGGCAGCGAGGTATTCCTGGGTGCCGAGCACGGGATCGCCGCCACCGACGAGGTACAGCGTCTCGGCCGTCCCGCCGTCCCGGCCCGTGACCTTGGCCGTCGTCGTGAACCGGTGGTCCGCGCCGAGGACCTCGAGCGCGACGGCGGCGGTGACGAGCTTCGTGTTCGACGCCGGGAGCACGGCGCGGGCACCCGCCGCGTCGACGATCTCGACGCCGTCGACGGCCGTCGTGAAGCATCCCTCCGGGCCGACGCCTTGCGCGAACGGCGCCAGCGCGGCGACCAGCGCCTGCCGGGCCACGCCGTCGTGGACGCTCTGCGGCACCCGCCGCGCCGAGAGCAGCGGCGTCGCCGTCGCCGGCCCCGGCGTGACCTGCTGCGCCGGAACGGGTTCTGCCGCCTCCACCCGATCCGTCGCCCAGCGGGAGAGCGCGATCAGCGCCACCGTCGGCACGACGGCCAGGACCGCGAGCGCGACGAAGAGGCGCAGCCGGCCGGCACGCCGGGACCGGTCCGTGAGGACGTTGCTCACCGGCGCACCTTCTCGCTCACTACCTTTCTCGCTCGCTACTTTTCTCGCTCACTCGATCCCGTGTGCGCTGCGGTGACGGGCGTAGCGCACGAGATGGCCGAGCGCGGTGACCGCCCGGTTCGCCGACGCGTAGCACAGCCGGCCGGAGGCGCGCACCGTCGCCGGTCCCGTGTTCGCCGGGTCGGCGACCGCCAGCTCGGTCGCCGTCAGGATCGGCTTTCCCGTCCGGCGGGAGATCTCGTCGGCTGCTTCGGCGAACCGGGCGTCCTGGCGTTCGTGGTAGGTGACGATCCGCTCCAGCCCGTGGTCCGGGTAGAAGGGCCCCTCGCGCATCATCCGAGCCTGGTTCGTCTGGATGCCGATCCCGAGGTAGACGACGGCGTGGACGTCGGGATGCGCGGCCACGAGGTCGAGCACATCGGGGACCGTGTCGCGGGTCTCGCCGCCGGCCATGTCGACCGGGTTGCTGCGGCTCCAGCGCGGCGGGAGCTTCGTGTCGATCTCGGCCCGGAGGTCGTCCGGCAGCGGCAGGAGTCGCAGATGTGGATCGCGGCTGACCGCATCGGCGGTGACGACGCCCCAACCGCCGGCGGTCGTGACGACGACGACGTTCGGCCCCGCTGGGAGAGGCTGCGTGGCGAACGTCGCCGCGGCCTCGAAGGCCTCCTCGATCGTCGCCGCCCGCGTGACACCCGCCTGCTGGCAGACCCCGTCGAAGATCGCGTCGTCAGCAGCGAGCGCGCCGGTGTGGGAGGCCGCGGCCCGCGCTCCGCCCTCGGTCGCGCCGCCCTTGACGACGACGAGCGGCTTGCGGGCCGCGGCCGAACGCATCTGCTCCAGCAGCACGCGCCCGTCGCGGATGCCCTCCAGGTACGCGAGCGCGACCGCGGTCTCGTCGTCGTCGGCGAACCAGTCGAGATAGTCCGCGACGCCCACGCCGGCGGCATTCCCCGCGGAGACGGCCCTGCTGATGCCGACTCCCGTCAAGCGGGCGAGGTTGAGGAAGCTGGACACGAGGTTGCCCGACTGGCTGGCGACGGCGATCCGGCCCCGGGGCGGGTACGGGGCGACGATCTGCGCGCAGAGGTTCACCGGGGTCGAGACCAAACCCTGGCCGTTCGGCCCGGCGAGGAGGATGCCGACCTCGTCGGCGATCGCGACCAGCTCCTGCTCCGCGGCTCGGCCCTCATCGCCGGCCTCGCCGTAGCCAGCGGTCGTGACGAACGCGGCGCGCACCCCCTTCTTCGCGCACGCCCGCAGCAGATCCGGGTTCGCGGCCGGCGGGGTGCAGACGAACACGAGGTCCGCCTCGCCGTCGGGCAGATCGTCGATGCTGGCCACGGTCTGCACGCCGAGCACGGCCTCGCCCTGGAGGTTCGTCGCCTCGACCACGCCCTGGTAGCCGGCGGCCAGCACGTTGTGCAGCGAGACGAAGCCGAACTTGCCGGGATGCGCGGAGGCTCCCGCGACGACGACGCCGCGGGGCTCGAACAGGGCGCGGAACGCGGCGTCCGACGGCCGGTCCCGCCGCGCCGGCACGGAGGTGGTGTCCGCCGCCGGGGCGGTGGGCTCGGTGACCTCGACCAGCCCGTCGACGGCGACCACCGTGCCGTCGGGCCGGACGATCAGCGGGTTGACGTCGATCGACGCGATGTCGGGGCGCGCCTCGGCCAGGCGCGACAAGCCGTCGAGCACGCTGGCCAGCGCCTGGCGGTCGACGGCGCCCTCGCCGCGGAACGCGCCGAGCAACCGCTGAGTGCGGAGCTGGTCGATCATCTCGGCCGCGTCGGCCGGGCCGATCGGCACGGGGCGGAACACGACGTCCGCGATCGCCTCGGCCAGGACACCCCCGACGCCGAGCATCACGTTCGGCCCGAACTGCCGGTCGTGCACCAGACCGGCGATCAGCTCGCGGTGGCCGGCGACCATCGGGGCCACGAGCAGCGCGACCGACCCGTCCGCCGGGGTGGCCGCCGCGAGGAGCTCCGCAGATGCCCGCGCGACGGCGCCAGGAGTGGCCAGGCGCAGGCGCACGAGACCGCGCTCGGTCTTGTGCGCGATCCCTGCGCCGCAGAGCTTCACGGCCACCGGCAGGCCGAGCTCGGTCGCCGCCTGGACCGCCTCGGCCGGTGTCGAGACGACACGGTCGTCGACGACAGGCACGCCGTGATCGCGCAGCAGCGCCTTGGACGCGGCCTCCGAGAGCGTGATCACGGGCCGGCAGCGTACGGACTCAGGCAGCCAGCAGTGCGGCGCGGAAGAACGACGCGACGTGCCGGCGGCGCGCGGCGAGCGCATCGGCGGAGAGCGGGTCCTCGTCGAGGAGCCCGGCGACGAACGGCGCGTCGCTGAAGTAGGTCAGCAACGCGCCGTAGCCGGTGAGCATCAGCTGGCGGGGATCGTGGCGGCGGAAGCGACCGGCATCCATCTCCCGCTGCAACCACGCCGACGCCGAGTCGAACTGGGGGCGCAGGACGCCGGCGAGGTCGATGCCGAGGTGCGCGCCGCCGTCGATCGCCTCGCGACGCATCAGGCGGATGTAGTCGGGGTTCTCGTCGAAGAACTCGAAGCCGACTTCGAGCACGGTCTGCACCGTGTCCCAACCGCCCGCCTGGCTGCCGACGGACGTCTCCAACCGCTGGAACCAGTCGGACAGCATCCGCTCGAACACCTCGCCGTAGAGCGCCTCCTTGGAGGGGAAGTGGTGCAGGAGGCTCGGCTTGCGGATCCCGACCCGGGACGCGATGCCGTTCAGCGTCGTCGCCTCGTACCCGTGATCGGCGAAGCACCGCCGGGCCTCGAGGAGGATCGACTCGCGGGTCGAGTGGTGTTCCGCGGCCAGGACCACGGCCGCGAGCGTAAGCATCTCCGGCCTCCATGTCTACCGACCGGTAGGTAGGTGGTACCTTCCCGGCATGCTCTCCGGCACCTTCTCCGACCTGCTCCCCGACTGGCTGGGCCAGGTCGTGCTCGGCCTGGTCGCGGGATTCCTCGTCACGATGGTCGCCAACGTGTGCACGACGGTGTACCTCCATCGCGCCCTGTCGCACCGCGGGCTCACCCTGCGCCAGCCGGTCACGTTCGTGTTCCGCGTGCTCGTGTGGATGACGACGGGGATCAAGCCGCGCCAGTGGGTCGCTGTCCACCGCAAGCACCACGCGTTCGCCGACGTCGAGGGAGATCCGCACTCCCCCAAGCTGCTCGGCTGGGTACGTGTCCAGCTGACCAACGTGTCGCTGTACCGGCGGGAGGCGAACAACCCGCTGACCGTCGCCCGCTATGCCAAGGACCTCCCACCCGACCGGTGGGACCGGATCCTCTTCGATCGCTCGCTGCTCGGGCTCGGCCTCGGCGTCGCGCTCATGGTGTGGGTGCTCGGCCCGGTGGCCGGCATCGTTGCCGCCGTGGTCCACGCCAACCTGTACCTCGCCACGAGCGCCGCCGTGAACGCGATGGGGCATCACTTCGGTCGCCGTCCGTACGACAACCTGGCCGGCAACCTGCAGTGGCTGGCCTGGCTCACCGCCGGCGAGGGATTGCACAACAACCACCACGCCGCTCCCACCTCCGCCCGCCTGTCGCACCGGCGGGGCGAGTTCGACCCCGGGTGGTGGGTGATCTCCGTGCTGCGCCGCTTCGGCGTGGCCAAGGTTCGCCTCAACGAGGTGCGCCTGGTGCGCTCCTCCCCCCGTCGCGCCGCCTGACGGCCTGGAGTCCGGCCGTGGAGATCGTGTCGGTGCTGTTCGTCGAGGAGTTCAACATGCGCCCGGCGCCTGGGCCCTCGACGCGCATCGACCTGACCGGGGTCCACTTCTCCGCCGCGGCTCCATCGCCCGTGCCGGTCACGGTCACTCCGCACCTGATCGGGCTCGTGTGGTGCCCTCCCGACGACGCGGGGGAGGGCATCTTCGAGGTCGTGTTCCGCCGCGGCGAGGAGCAGGTCGCCCGCAACGTGAGCCCGTTCACGGTCGAGCCGGGCAAGTTCACGTACCGCCTCGTGCGCGGGGAGCTGGAGTTCACCGAGTACGGCACGGTCGTGGCGCACTGCCGCATCGACCGCGGGCCGTGGCACCTCGTGCCGTACACGCTGCTGCCGCCTGCTGGCTGACGCGCTCACACATCCGGCCCCCGGGGCTCGCCTCGGACGGGCAGGGGTACTGTCGCTCTGTGTCCCCCTCGTTGCGCCCCGAGATCGAACAGCAGGCGATCGCAGTCGTACGCGGGCTCGCCATGGACGCACCGCTGCGGGCCAACTCCGGGCACCAGGGCACGGCGATGGCGCTCGCCCCGCTGGCCCACGTGCTGTACGGGCGGATCATGCGCCACGACCCGGCCGACCCGGACTGGCCCGACCGGGACCGGTTCGTGCTGTCCAACGGGCACGCCTCGATCCTCCAGTACGCCTATCTGTACCTGTGCGGGTACGGGCTGGAGATGGACGATCTGCGCGCCTTCCGCTCATGGGAGTCGCGCACACCGGGCCACCCGGAGCGGCGGCACACACCGGGCATCGAGGTGACAACCGGGCCGCTCGGCCAGGGTTTCGGCAACTCGGTCGGGATGGCGATCGCCGAGCGCCGCCTGCGCACCCAGTTCGGCGCGGACCTGATCGACCACTACATCTTCTGCATCGCCGGCGATGGCTGCCTGATGGAGGGCGTCAGCCATGAGGCCGGCTCCCTCGCCGGGCACCTCGCCCTCGGGCGCCTCGTCGCGGTCTACGACGACAACCACGTCACGATCGACGGCTACACCGACCTGGCGTACAGCGACGATGCCGGGAAACGCTTCGAGGCCTACGGCTGGCACGTCGAGGACCTGCGCGACATCGGCGACGATCTCGACGAGCTCGAGTCGGCGCTGCGCCGCGGCATGGCCGAGGAGGAGCGGCCGTCGCTGCTCGTCCTGCGCAGCCACATCGGCACCCCCTCGCCCGACCACACCGACGACCCTGCGGCGCACGCCAACCCGTTCACCGCGGAGGACGTGACGCGCACCAAGGAGGTGCTGGGCATCCCCGACGAGCCGTTCTACGCCCCCGCCGAGCTCGTGCAAGCGTACCGGGACCACGTCCGAGGACGCGGTCGTGAGGAGCGGGCGAAGTGGCAGGCCCGGCTCGAAGGCTGGACCGGTGACCGGGAGGCGTGGGACGCCTGCTGGGCGTCGCGCGGCGTTCCCGGGTGGGAGGCCGGCCTCCCCCGCTTCGACGCCGGCGAGAAGGTGGCCACCCGCCAGGCCGTGCAGAAGGCGATCAACGCCTCACTCGACACGGTGCCCGGCGTGATCGCCGGCGCCGCCGATCTGACCGGGAACACCGGCGTCAAGCTCCCCGACGAGGACCGCCAGTCGCCCGAGCACCCGGGGGGACGCCAGGTGTACTTCGGGGTGCGCGAGCACGGGATGGGCGCAGCGCTGGTCGGGATGGGCGCCCACGGCGGCGTCCTGCCACTGGGAGGGACGTTCTTCGTCTTCAGCGACTACCTCCGCCCGACGCTGCGCCTTGCGTCGCTGTCCCACGTGAAGGCCGTGTTCGTGTTCAGCCACGACTCGGTCGGCGTCGGCGAGGACGGCCCGACCCACCAGCCGGTCGAGCACCTCGCCGCGCTGCGGGCCATCCCCGGGCTGCACATCATCCGCCCGGCCGACGCGAACGAGACCGTCGAGGCCTGGCGCGCCGCGGTCGACCACGACGGCACCACGGCGCTCGTCCTCACCCGGCAGGCCGTGCCGGTGGTGACCGACGGCTCCGCCGTCGCCAACGGCGCCGGCGTCGTGCGCGACCCGGACGACGACCGGGCGCCCGACGTGATCCTGCTCGGCACCGGCAGCGAGGTCTGGGTCTGCGTCGCCGCCGCCGAGACGCTGGCGGACGAGGGGGTCGCGGCGCGGGTGGTGTCGGTGCCCTCCTGGGACCGGCTCGAGCGCGCCGGCGAGGACGTCCGTGCCGCACTGTTCCCGGACGGCGTCCCGGTCCTGTCCGTCGAGGCGGCGACGACGCTCGGCTGGGAGCGGTGGGCCGACGATTCGATCGGCATCGACCGCTTCGGCGTCAGTGCGCCTGGCGACATCGTGCTCACGAACCTGGGCATCAACCCGGCGCACGTCGTCGAGCGGGCGAAAGCGCTGCTCAGCAGCGGGGTCCGCGCCGGACGCTCGTAGCATGAACCCCACGAGAGGAGGAGACATGGACCCACTCATCCGCCTCTACGAGGAGTTCGGGCAGAGTCCCTGGCTCGACAACATGAAGCGCGGCTACCTGACGTCCGGCCAGCTCGTCGAGCTGCGCGACGGCGGGATCCGCGGCCTGACGTCGAACCCGACGATCTTCCAGAAGGCGATCGAGGGCAGCGCCGACTACGACGAGCAGTTCCGCGCCCTCGCCACCGGCCCCGCGCTGACGACGTACTGGGCGCTCGTCGGCCAGGACATCGAGGACGCGCTGGCCATCATGCGGCCGGTCCACGAGGCGAGCGACGGCGGCGACGGCTTCGTCAGCGTCGAGGTCGCCCCCGACCTCGCCCACGACACGGAGGGCACGATCGCCGCGGCCCGCGAGCTCCATGCGACGATCGACGAGCCGAACCTGTTCGTGAAGATCCCCGCGACAGCCGAGGGCGTGCCGGCGATCCGGCAGATGATCGCCGAGGGCAAGAGCATCAACGTGACGTTGATCTTCAGCCTCTCGCGGTACGCGGAGGTGATGGAGGCCTACCTGTCCGGGCTGGAGGCGCTCGTCGAGCGCGGCGCCACGGATCTGTCCCGCGTCGCCAGCGTGGCCAGCTTCTTCATCAGCCGGGTGGACACCGAGACCGACCGCCGTCTTGAGGCGATCGGTTCGGACGAAGCGCTCGAGCTGCGCGGGCGGGCCGCCGTCGCCCAGGGCAAGCTGGCCTACCAGCTGTTCCGGCGGACCTTCTCCGGGCCCCGGTGGGAGCCGTTGGCCCGCCGCGGCGCGCGTGTGCAGCGCCCCTTGTGGGCGAGCACGTCGACGAAGAACCCGGCCTACCCGGACACGCTGTACATCGACAACCTGATCGGCCCGCAGACCGTGAACACGATGCCGGACGACACGATCACGGCCTTCATCGACCACGGGACGCTGGCCCGGACGGTCGACGCCGGGATCGACGAGGCGGAGGGCACGTGGGCGGCGCTGGCGGCGGCCGGTGTCGACATGGACGACGTCGCGGACACGCTCGAACGGGAGGGCGTGGCCACGTTCCAGAAGAGCTTCGACCAGCTCATCGACGCACTCACCGCAAAGGCCGCCGGACTCACCTGAGCCGGGTCGTGGCAGGGTCCCGGCGTCGACCCTCGGACCTAGGCTCGGCGGGGTGAACCCGGTGGACGCCGTGCCCGCGCCGGCCGTCGAGCTGACCGAGGCGGTCGAGGAGCTCCTCCGCATCGCCGCGGCCGAGGGCATCACGGGCAACCGCCGGCGCCTCGTGCGGGAGCTGCTGATGAATGCCGCGCTGCTCGCCGGCGATCCGATCGACGGCCTCGACCTGAAGATCGCCAGCGCCGCGCTGCACGAGATGCGCGAGGCGTTCCGCATGTTCGCCCCCTACGAGTCGGTGAGCAAGGTGACGATCTTCGGCTCGGCGCGGATCACGCCCGAGTCACCGCTGTACGGCCTGACCCGCGACTTCGCCGCGGACATGGCCGGGCGCGGCTGGATGGTCGTCACCGGCGCCGGGCCGGGGCTGATGGAAGCCGGCATGGAAGGCGCCGGGCGGGCCCGGTCGATCGGCGTCAGCATCCAGCTCCCCTGGGAGCAGCGGGCGAACTCGATCATCGCCGGCGACGAGAAGTACGTGGCGATGAAGTACTTCTTCACCCGCAAGCTGATGCTGATCAAGGAGTCGCGGGCGTTCGTCTGCCTCCCGGGCGGGTTCGGCACGCTCGACGAGACGTTCGAGCTGCTCACGCTGACCCAGACCGGCAAGGGCCTGCCGGTGCCGATCGTGCTGCTCGAGGCGCCCGGCCACAACTACTGGGAGGCGGTCGACCGGTTCCTGCACGAGGAGGTGCTGTCCCGCGGCCTCGTGTCCCCTCCGGACCTCGATCTGTACCACGTGACGCGTTCGGTCGCCGAGGCCGTCGACGAGCTCGTGCGCTTCTATCGCAACTACCACTCGATCCGCTTCGTCGGCGACGACCTGGTCATCCGCGTGCACCGCGCCCCGGGCGACGCCGAGCTCGCCGAGATGAACGAACGCTTCGCCCACCTCGTCGTGCCGGGCGGTCGCATCGAGCGGACCGGCCCGCTGCCGCTCGAGGTGCGCGATCGCGACGCGCTCGACCTGGAACGGATCAGGATGCCGTTCTCGAAGCGCGGATTCGCCGAGCTGCGCACGATGATCGACACGCTGAACCAGCTCTGACGGAGATCAGGAGGCGCCGGAGCGGAGGAGCGCGGCGGCCTTCTCCACTGCCCTCCGGGCCTGCGTCAGGCGGCGCTCGGCCTCGGGACGCTTCGCCGCGCCGGCGTCGATCGCCTCCCGCAGTGCGTCCATGCCGAGGTCGGCGAGCTCCTCCGCGACGCCGTCCAGCCGAGCGGCGAGCTCCGCCAGCCGCTCGTCGCTCACCGCGGACGCCCGCCGGGCAGCGCCGAGGCGACGAGCTCGAGGGGGTGCCGTACCCGGACGCCGGTCGCGGCGAGGTGCAGCGCGCATCCGGGGTTCGCGCTGGCGACGACCGTCGCTCCCGTCAGCCGCTCGGCGCGGGTGATGGCGGCGAGCTTCCGGTCGCGGATCGCGCCCGCCAGGTCGGGATGCAGCGTGCTGTAGGCGCCGCCCGCGCCGCAGCACAGCCCGTCGTCGTCGAGCTCGACCACGTCCGCCACCGCTCCGAGCACTGTCCGCACCGGCAGGTGGGCGCGCTGCACATGACGCAGGTGGCACGGATCCTGCACGATGACGGGCCCGAGGTGGCGCAGCGGTTGGGGCAGCAGGTCGATCCGCTCGGCGAGCCATTCGTGCACGTCGTGTACCCGGGCGGCGAATGCCCGGGCCTCGTCGGTGCCGAGCAGGTGCCCGTAGTCCTTCATCGCCGCCCCGCAGCCGGCCGAGTCGACGAGCACCGGCCGATCCCCGGGGAACGCGGCGATCACCCGCGTCGCCAGCCGCCGGGCGTCGCCGGTGAGGCCGGCGTGCACGTGCAGCGAGCCGCAGCACGCCGCTCCGCCGCCGGGGAGCGCCACGCCCGCACCGGTCGCGGTGAGCACGTCGACCGCCGCGACGTGGACGTCCCGCTGCCAGGCGTCCATCACGCAGCCGGTGAACAGCCAGACGTCGTCGCCGGTCGCCCGCAGCTGGGGGCGGCGTACCGCCAGGCGCGGCAGCCCGAGGCGCCGCGGCACGAGCCTCGCCCGCTGCGCGACCGCGAGCATGCTGGAGCCGGCGAGCACGGCCCGGTGGTGGCCGAGCGTCCGCAGCGCGAGCCGCTGCCACCATGGGCTGATCCGCCGCTCGGCGGCCAGCGCCTGGCGCGTCCCTTCCATCAGGCGGCCGTACGGCACGCCGGACGGGCAGGCCGTCTCGCAGCCGCGGCACTGAACGCAGGCATCCATGAACTCGACGAACTCGCCGGTGGGCGCCGCCCCGTCCCAGTGGACGGCGCGCATCGCCGCGATCCGACCCCGCGGTGACGCCGACTCCTCACCGGTGACGCGGTACGTCGGGCAGTGTGGCAGGCACAGGCCGCAGCCGACGCAGGTGGCGAGGTCGTCGTCGAGGACGTCGAGGCGCACGTCAGTCACCGCCTGCCGCGGCGCGGGTGAGCGGATCCACGCCGGGGTTCAGCCGCTCAGTGGGGTCGAACTCGTGTTTCAGCCGGCGATGCAGTTCGGCGACCCGCGGAGGAGCCGGCCGGGCCGGCACCGGGCCCGGGCGGTGCACGACGCCGACCCCGACCTCCGCCACGAACTCCCCGGTCAGCGTGGCCAGGGCGGACGGCGGGAGCGACTCCCGCCCACCCCCCGGCAACGCCGGCGGGGCGTCGACACCGGCGAGGCCGGTCAACCCGGCCTGCGCGGCGACGTCGTCGGGATGGCCCTCGAGGCAGACCCAGGTCGTCGTCCCGTCCCACAGGACCGACACCGGCCGGTAGAGGCGCTCGAGCAGCGCGAACGGGTCGGCCCGCCCGCTGTACCACGCGCTGCAGGCAGGGCGCGGGCGCGTCCGCAGGATCACCTCGCCGAGGAAGCCGAGCGTGCCCCACGACCCGACGAGGAGGCGGCAGAGGTCGAACCCGCTGACGTTCTTCACGGTCGGCCCTCCGGCCGTGATCGGCCGGCCCTCGGCGCTCACGTAGCGGGCCTGGAGCAACGTGTCGCGGACCGGCCCGTCGCCGAGGCGGCGGGGGCCGCTGCGGCCGGCCGACAGGATGCCGCCGACCGTCCCGCGGGGCGGCAGCGCCACCCGCTGGCCGACCGCGGCGAGCGCCGCGTCGAGCTCGGCGACTGGCGTGCCGGCGCCGCAGCGCACGATCATCTCCTCCGGCTGCACGGTGACGATGCCGGCGGGAGCGCGCACCGCCCGGATCCCGGGTACGGCGCCGCCGCGGGTCCCGAGGCCGGCGATGGTCACCGGTCCGGCGGAACCGATTTCCTCGGCGAACGCGGTCAGATCCACACGCCCTCCGGAACCTCGCGCAGCTCCTGCACGTCACGGCAGCCGCTGCCGGTGGGCAGGACCTTGCCCGGGTTGGCCAGGCCATCCGGGTCGAACGCGCGCCGCAGCCGCGCCTGGTGGTCGAGGTCGTCCGGACCGAACATCAGTGGCATCAGGTCGCGCTTCTCCAGCCCGATCCCGTGCTCACCGGAGAGCACGCCGCCGGCGGCGACGCTGGCCCGCACGATCTCTTCTCCGGCGGCGTGCACGCGCTCCACGACACCCGGCTCGTGCTCGTCGAACAGGAGCAACGGGTGGAGGTTGCCGTCGCCGGCGTGGAAGACGTTCATCACGGCGAGATCGTGCGCGGCGGCGATCGCGTACACCTGCTGCAGGACCTCCACCAACCGGGCTCGGGGCACGACCGTGTCGTGGAGGTAGTAGTTCGGCTTGATCCGGGCGACCGCCCCGAACGCCGTCTTGCGCCCCTTCCACAGCAGCGCCCGCTCCGCCTCGTCCCGGGCGATGCGCACGCCGCGGGCACGGTGGGCGCGGCCGATCTCCTGCACCCGCGCGGCGGCCTCGGCGACCGCCGCCGGGAGGCCGTCGACCTCGACGAGCAGGATCGCCGCCGCGTCCGTCGGGAAGCCGGCATGGACGTACTGCTCCACGGCGCGGGTGATCAGGGCGTCCATCATCTCCAGCGCGGCAGGGACGATCCCCGCGGCGATGATCGCCGACACCGTGGCCGCACCGTCGTCCACCGAGGCGAAGTCGAGCAGGAGCGTGCTCACCGCCGGCGGGTTCGGCAGCAGCCGGACCGCGATACGCGTGGCGACGCCGAGCATCCCCTCGCCGCCGACGAACGCGCCACGCAGGTCGAGCCCAAGCGGCTCGGGGTCCTCCCCGCCGAGCAGGGCGACGGTCCCGTCGGCCAGGACGACCTCGGCGGCGAGGATGTGGGTGGACGTGACGCCGTAGGCGAGGCAGTGCGGGCCGCCCGCGTTCGTGGCGAGGTTGCCCCCGACCGAGCAGGCCTGCTGGCTGGAGGGGTCGGGGGCGTAGTGCAACCCGTACTGGACGACCTGCCGGCTGAGGTCGAGGTTGAGCACGCCGGGCTCGACCCAGGCGATGCGCGTCGCGGGGTCGACGGAGAGGACCCGATCCATCTTCGTCGTCACGATCACGACCGCACCGTCGACGGGGACCGCGCCCCCGGCGAGCCCGGTGCCCGAGCCGCGGGCGACGAACGGCACCCGATGGCGGTGGGCGGCGGTGACACAGGCCTGCACGTCCGCGGTCGACGTGGGGAAGCAGACGACAGCCGCGTCGCCGCGCATGTTCGACGCGTCGCGCCGGTAGAGACCGAGCTCGGTGGCACCGACCCGCACGTGCGGCGCCCCGAGCGCGCCTCGCAGTTCGTCGACGAGCGCCGCGGCGACCATCGTCAGGGACGGTAGCGCGGTCATCCCGGCGGGCTACCGTGATCCTTTCCATGCCGGCCGAGGTCCCTCCCGACGACATCCACGAATGGCTTTCGTTCGAGGACCCGGACGAGGACCGGACCTGGGTCTTCGACGTCACGTTCCTGCTCTCACGCTGGGTGTGCATCTACGGGCACGGCTGCCAGGGAGTGCTCACCGGCCCTGCCGAGAACCTGCAGCAGGGGTGCTGCAGCTACGGCGCCCACTTCATCGACGACGAGGACGTCGCCGCCGTGGAGGGCGCCGCGGCCCGCCTCACCGACCGGCAGTGGCAGTACCGCAAGCGGGCGAAGAAGAAGGGCGTCCTCGCCAAGGAGGACGACGGGTCGCGCACGACGCGTGTCGTCGACGGCGCGTGCATCTTCCTCAACCGCCCCGGTTTCGCCGGTGGCATCGGCTGTGCGCTGCACATCGGCGCGCTGGAAGCGGGCGAGCGCCCGATCGACTGGAAGCCCGACGTGTGCTGGCAGCTGCCACTCCGGTTGCAGGAGCACACCGACGAGCACGGCCACGTCACGTCGACGCTGCGTGAGTGGAAGCGGCGCGACTGGGGCGCCGGCGGCCACGAGTTCCACTGGTGGTGCACCGACGCGCCCGAGGCGTTCCACGGCCCTGCGCCGGTGTACCGCACGATGCGCGACGAGCTCGTCGAGTTCGTCGGCGAGACGGTGTACGCGCTGCTCTGCCGTCAGCTCGACGCGCGGGCGCGGCGGACGTTCCTCCCCCACCCCGCGGTGCGCCGCAGCCGATGACGCTGGTCAGGCGGGGGCCGGCGTGCGCTTCGCGGCGCGCCGCCGGTCCGCCTCGGCGAGCTGGCGCTTGCGCAACCGGATCGCGCTCGGCGTCACCTCGACCAGTTCGTCGTCGGCGATGTGCTCGATCGCCGTCTCCAACGTGTGCACGCGCGGCGGGGCGAGGCGCACCTGCTCGTCGTGGCTGTGCGTGCGCATGTTCGTCTTCTCCTTCGCCCGGGCGACGTTGACGACGAGGTCACCCGGGCGGGCACTCTCTCCCACGACCATGCCCTCGTAGCACAGCTCGCCCGGCGCGATGAACAGCTCGCCGCGGAGCTGGAGGTTGTCGAGCGCGTACGTGGTCGCCTCGCCGAGCCGGTCGGCGACGAGCGCGCCGCCCATGCGGTGCGGCAGCTCGCCGGCCCACGGCGTCCAGCCGGCGTGGTGGTGGTGCAGCAGCACCGTGCCGCGGGTGGCGGTCATCAGCAGGGAGCGGAAGCCGAGCAGGCCGCGGGCCGGCGCCTCGAACGTGACGATCGTCCGGCCCGGGTCGCCCGGGCGGAGATCGACGAGGCGACCCTTGCGCGGCGCCAGCGCCTGCGTGACGGTCCCGACGTGCTCGTCCGGCACGTCGCACGTCCCGCGCTCGAGCGGCTCGTGGCGGCGCCCGTCGATGTCGCGCACGATCACCTCCGGCCGGCTGACCTGCAGCTCGTAGCCCTCGCGGCGCATCGCCTCGACGAGGACGGCGAGCTGCAGCTCACCGCGACCGGCGACCTCGATCACGTCGGGTGAGTCGGTCTCGGCGATGCGGATCGACACGTTGCCGCGCACTTCCCGCTCGAGCCGCTCGCGCAGATGGCGGCTCGTCAGGTACGTGCCGTCCCGCCCGGCGAGCGGCGAGGAGTTGACGCCGAACGTCATCCGCAGCACCGGCTCGTCGACGGTCAGACGCGGCAAGGCCACCGGGGCGTTCGGGTCGGCGAGCGTGTCGCCGATCTCGACCTCGGGGAAGCCGGCCACGACGAACAGATCGCCCGCACCGAGCGCGTCGACCTCGGCCCGCTGCACGCCGTCGAAGGCCATCAGCTGCGCGAGCCGGCGCACGGCGGGCGTCGTGCCGGCGACGTCGTCCTCCTGCAGCAGCGCGACGGGCGCACCCCGGCGGAGCTCACCGCTCACGACGCGGCCGATCGCCAGCCGGCCGAGGTAGTCGGAGCCGTCGAGGTTCGTGACGAGCGCCTGCAGCGGGCGTTCCCGGTCACCCTCCGGCGGAGGGATGTGCTCCAGGATCGCGTCGAGCAACGCGTCGAGGCCCGCGCCGTCGTCCGGCAGCCCGATGCCGCGCCGGCTGGCGCCGCTCCGGGAGACGGTCGACACGATCGGGAAGTCGAGGTGGTCCTCGTGGGTGGCGAGGTCGATGAACAGGTGCTCGAGCTCGTCGATCACCTCCTCCGGTCGGGCGTCGGCGCGGTCGAGCTTGTTCAGGACGACGACGACGGGGAGGTCGCGGGCCAGCGCCTTGGCCAGCACGTACCGCGTCTGCGGCAGCGGTCCCTCGGCCGCGTCGACGAGCAGCAGCGCGCCGTCGACGAGCGCCAGAGCCCGCTCGACCTCTCCGCCGAAATCGGCGTGGCCGGGGGTGTCGACGAGGTTGATCTTCACGTCCCGCCAGCGGACCGACGCGGCCTTGGCGAGGATCGTGATCCCCCGCTCCCGCTCCTGCTCGTACGAGTCCAGCACCCGCTCGACGACGGCCTGGTGCGCGGCGAACACCCCACAGGCGCGCAACAGCGCGTCGACCAGAGTGGTCTTGCCGTGGTCGACGTGCGCGATGAGCGCGACATTCCGGAGGGGTGCGGGCGGCACGAGTTCAGGCGCAGCCGGATCGGCGCGCCGCACAGCTACACGTCGTCGTCGTCCTCGTCGTCATCGAAGGTGACGCCGTACTTCTCCGCGATGGCGGCGTACTCGTCGTCGTCCGATGGACGGTGGTCCCGCTCGGGCTCGTGGAACACGAACGCTCCGGGACCGGACTGCTTCAGCTTGCGCGCTTCTTCGAAGCGGCGATGACGACCCTTCTTCACGGCAGGGCTCCGAGGTGTTAGCGGTGTGACATTGCGGACAGTTTACCGCCGCGACCGAAACCGAGGCGGATCACCCCGGCTGTACTGCATTCTATCCTGCCGCGGCTGTCGAGGAGCGCATCAGGGTGACGGGGGTGAAGCGATGGGTGCTTCGGTAGCGATGATCAACCAGAAGGGCGGTGTGGGCAAGACGACGGTGACGCTCGGGGTGGCCTCTGCTGCGCAGGCCGCCGGCCACCGCGTCCTCGTCGTCGACCTCGATCCCCAGGGCTCGGCGACCTGGGTCCTCGGTCTGGATCCGGCCGAGGTCACGGCGTCGACGGCAGAGGTGCTCGCCTCGTCCTCCTCCTCGGGTGCGGCTGCGTC
>DASZOG010000217.1:0-12281 GCA_035550895.1 Acidimicrobiales bacterium | reverse complement strand
GTGCCGCGCATGCTCGGGATGGGCGACCGACTCGCCGCACGTCGTGAGGACGGCGACGACAAGCCGAAGATCATCCCCAGCGAGCGGACGGTCGGTGGGCGCAGCCACGGATCGAGTTTACACGGGCTGCACCGGTAGAATCCGAGCGTGTCCACCACCGCCCGCCCGAGCCTGGCGCCACCCACGGCTGACGAGGTGATGGACCTGCTGCGGGGGGTGATCGACCCCGAGCTCGGAGGCGACATCGTCTCGCTCGGCATGGCGACCGGGGCGGAGGTCTCGCCCCCGGCCGACGACGGCCGGGTGGACGTCGCCGTCGGGATCAAGTTGACCATCGGTGGCTGCCCGCTGCGCGGCCAGATCAAGAAGGACGTCGAGACACGCCTCGCTGCCCACCCGGCGGTGCGCGACGTGCACATCGACTGGGGCGAGATGACGCCCGACGAGCGCAGCGCGGTGATGCTCAAGGCTCGCTGGGCGGCCCGCGAGACGGCGCCCGACACGGAGGTGCCGGTCTCGACGCGGGTGCTCGCCATCGCGTCCGGCAAGGGCGGTGTCGGCAAGTCCTCGGTGACTGTCAACCTCGCCGCTGGTCTCGCGGCGCGGGGCTACACGGTCGGCGTGCTCGACGCGGACATCTGGGGCTTCTCCGTGCCGCGCATGCTCGGGATGGGCGACCGACTCGCCGCACGTCGTGAGGACGGCGACGACAAGCCGAAGATCATCCCCAGCGAGCGGACGGTCGGTGCGGGCCGGCTGAAGGTCGTCTCGACCGGGATGCTCGTCGAGGACGAGGGCACGGCGCTGATGTGGCGTGGCCTGATGCTGACGAAGGCTGTCGAGCAGTTCCTGCGAGACGTGCGCTGGGGCGACCTCGATTACCTGCTCATCGACATGCCACCCGGTACGGGCGACGTGCAGATGGGCCTGGCGCGGATGCTTCCACGCACCGACCTGATCATCGTCACCACGCCGGCCATCGCGGCGCAGAAGGTCGCCATCCGGGCCGCCGACATGGCCCGGCGGAGCTTCCTGCGCGTCGCCGGCGTGATCGAGAACATGAGCGCGTTCACCTGCGACCACGGAGAGCGGTACGCGCTGTTCGGGGAGGGCGGGGGCCAGACGCTCGCCGACGAGATCGGTGTCGATCTGCTCGGGCAGGTGCCGATCGAGCCGGCCGTCGCCGCTGGCGGCGACGCCGGGCGCCCGGTCGTGCTCGACGGGGACGGCCCGGCAGCGGCGGCGTTCCGGGCGCTCGCCGAGCGGATCGCGACTGAAACCGTCCCCCCGGTGCAGATGGCCGGATGCTCCGCTCGCCTCTTGGAGACCGTCGAGGTGGCCCTCGGCCCCAAACCCGCCTAGCGGCCTCGGCTAGAGCGGCGGCAGCGCCTGCTGCAGGCCGATCAGCCGGCGCAGTGGATCCCCAGCGGCGGAGAGACGGTCGAAGACCGTGCGAATCGTCCAGCGATCGGGGCGCAGCTCTTCGTCGTCCAGCTCGTCCCAGGCGATGGACACCGAGACCGGCGCGCCGGGCGAGGGGCGGGCCGAGAACGGGGCGACGAGAGTCTTGTTGACCGCGTTCTGGGTGTAGTCCAACCGGGCCAGGCCCCTACGGTCCGCCGTGACCCATTCCCACGACACCAGCTCGGGGACGGTCTGTCCGACCGCGCGCGAGACCGTCTCCACCCACCCCCGCGTGTCGTCGAACGAGCAGCCGCGGGCGACGGGCACCCAGATCTGGATGCCCCGCTTGCCGGTCACCTTCGGCTGGCCGGTCACGCCGAGGTGCTCGAGCGCGGTGCGGAAGAGCCGGGTCAACACGAGCAGCTCGTCCCACGAGGTCCTCTCGCCGGGGTCGACGTCGATCAGCGCCCAGGTGGGCTCGTGCGGAGCGCGCACCGGCGACGTCCACGGGTTCAGCTCGATCGCACCGAAGTTGGCGAGCCAGGCGACCGCGGGGACGCTGTCGGCCACGACGTACCACTGCGTCTCGTCGGGATCGGCATCCTCGTAGTGCCACCTCGTCAGCCAGTCCGGCGCGTGCGACGGCACCTCCTTGTGCCAGAACCCTGGCCGCTGGACGCCATCGGGGTAGCGGTGCATGTTCACCGCGCGGTCGTGCAGGTACGGCAGCAGCCACGGCCCGATGCGGGCGGCGTAGCGGATCAGGTCACGCTTGGTCACCAGCGGTTCGCCGTCGCGGCCGGGGAAGAGGACCTTGTCGAGGTTCGTGACGTGCAGGACCCGGCCGCTCAGCTTCCAGTTGCCCTCCTTGCCGAGCGCGTCCAGGGCGGCCAGCTCGTCGTCGGTCGGTGGGTCCCAGGCCGGCACGTCCGCGCGGAGGCGCTGCTCGGCTCGGTCGGCCGGCAGATCGGACCGCCACAGCGCGTCGGGAGCGGCGGCCACCTCGTCGTTCGTGCGGCCGCTCTTGACCGAGGTGGGGAAGGCCTCCGCATCCCATCCCGCTACGGCATGGTCGTCGTTCTTGTGGAGCAGCAGCCACGGCTCCTTGGCGGACCGCTCGCCGCTGCGGTCGGTGCGGACGAGCACGAACCGGCCGCGCAGCCGCTCCCCGTCGAGGTCGAAGTGCAGCTCGCCCGTGCCGATCGCCTCGGCCGGGTCGTCGTCCTTGGCCGGTGTCCACCGGCCCCAGTCCCACACGATCACGTCGCCGCCGCCGTACTCGCCCTTCGGGATCACACCCTCGAAGTCGAAGTACTCGAGCGGGTGGTCCTCGACGTGGATCGCCTGACGGCGCACCTTCGGGTCGAGCGTCGGCCCCTTCGGGACGGCCCAGCTCGCCAGTACGCCGTCCACCTCCAGCCGGAAGTCGTAGTGCAACCGTCGCGCCCGGTGCCGCTGCACGACGAACCGGCCGCCGGGGCCGGGACCGGGCTCCGGCGCCGCTCCCGCCGGTTCAGGCGTGGCGTCGAAGCGCCGCTTCCGGCGGTACGTGTCCAGCCGGTCCTTCGTGCGGGCCACGTGTGCCTTTGTACCCGCCGGCGCGGCGACCACCCACGGTGGGCGTGGATGGCGGACTAGCGGTGGAGGTCGGGCGCGTTCTGCCACGCTCTCGTGCGGACAGTGAAGACGCTGTCTCCCGAGAGCACGGCGCTGCGGGCGAACAGGCGGCCGTGCTGCCAGTTCGACAGGCCGAGCTCCGGGCGGTCAAGCGCGAACTGACCGTCGACCCAGCGCGTGAAGCCGTTCCCGACGAACGGGGCGTCGATCGCCTGCCAGAACCGCTCCTGCTCGGCAGAATCGTCCGAGACGAGTGTCGCCACAAGGCGCGGGCTCTCGCGGTTGAACCACTCGATCGCCTGGTCGACGCTGGACACGAGGGCCAACGTGACCTCGGGGCTGTCCTCCCACTCCCATTCGCGGCCGAGCTCCTCGAGCGGGAGCGGCTCGGCCATCGGTTCGGCGACGTCGCCCTCGGCGCGGGAGACGGGCACGAGCGTGTCGAACCATGTGCCATCGACGAACAGTTCGGCACCCGGCGCGACGTGCAGCTTGGGATACGTCCCCCGCCGGTCAGCTGCGGCGCGCAGCGCGAAGAGGAAGCGGGGCACGAGCTCTTTCGCTGCCGACTCGAGCACGCAGCACACGTTGAGCGTGTTGCACACCTTGCGGTCGAGCGAGTGCAGGACGCACATCTCGAACGCGTCGGGGTCGGCGCTCTCGCCGGCGACGAGCCATGCGCCACCGGTCCCGTGCAGGCTCACAGGGACACCTGCCTGCCGGGCAACTGCTCCGAGCTGGGCCACCGCCGCGCCAGAGCCGCGCGCCACCGCCAGCGAGAGCAGCGGGTGGGAGAACAGGGCCCAGCCGGTCGCCCGGCTCGGGGAATCGAGCAGGCGCACCGCTCCCGGAGGTAGCCCGGCAGCCGCGAGGGCCGGCTCCAGCGCGTGCTCGACGATCGCCCTGGCCGTGCCCAGCGCGTCACTGCCGATGCGGAACACCACGCTGTTGCCGCTGCAGAGGACACCTGTCGCGTCGGCGAACACGTTCGGGCGTCCCTCGAACACGAAGCCGACCACGCCGAGCGCGGCGACGCGCTGCTCCACGCGCCAGGAGCCGTGGTCGACGGTCTCGAGCAGCGCGTCGCGCCGGGACGGCGTGTCCCGCCACGAGAGCAGCCCGGCGATCATGCCGGCGCGCATCGAGTCGGAGAGGACAAGGCGCGTCGTCGACCGTCCGCGGCCGCGAGCGGACGCGACGTCCTGCGCGTTCGCCGCGGCGATCGCGCCGAATGCGTCGTCGTCGGCGAGGCGGGCCGCGAACTCGGCGAAGAACGCGGCGATCGCGTCGTCGTCGATCCGACCGAGCTGGAGGAACGCGGCCTGCGCGTCGCGAACGGCGTCGTCGGCGAGGAGCCAGTCGGCCTGGGGCACGTGCAGCAGGTCCCCGCACTCCTGCACGACGATCAACCGGTCACCCGCGACGAAGGCGTCGGCGAGGTCCTCCGGCACGTGTGCGATCCGGTCGCCGCCGTAGACGATCGGCATGCCGGCGACGAGGCGTTCCAGCCGTGCCGGGTGCAACGTCGGGTGGTGCGGGAAGCCGGCTGCTTGCTGCGGCACGGGAGCGGTCGCCACGCGTGCAGTCTGCCGTGCGGGGCGGCAGACTTCCGCCCGGTGCTCTACTTCCGGCAGTACTACCTGGGGTGCCTGTCCCACGCGTCGTACGTGGTCGGTGACACGGAGAGCGGACGGGCGGTGGTCGTCGACCCGCAGCGCGACGTCACGCAGTACGTGGCCGACGCCGCAGCGGCGGGATTGCGCATCGAGCGAGTGATCGAGACCCACTTCCATGCCGACTTCCTGTCCGGCCACCTCGAACTGGCCGAGGCGACGGGCGCTGTCATCAGCTATGGCGCCGCCGCGGACGGGCGCGTCGAGTTCCCGATCGACCCGCTGGCCGATGGGACCCGGCTGTCACTCGGATCCACCGCGGGCGAGGGTGTCGAGGTCGAGGTGCTCGCCACACCGGGGCACACACCGGAGTCGATCAGCCTCGTCGTGCGCGAGCGCGCCGGCGACGCCATCCCCTACGGCGTGTTGACGGGCGACACCTTGTTCATCGGTGACGTCGGGCGACCGGACCTGCTCTCGTCCGACGGCGTGCCGGCGGACGACCTCGCTCGCCAGCTGTACCGGTCGCTGCACGACCAGCTGCTCACGCTCCCGGACGCGACGCGCGTCTTTCCCGCGCACGGCGCGGGCTCCGCCTGCGGCAAGCACCTCTCGAGCGAGACCGAGTCCACCATCGGCGCGGAGCGCCGCACGAACTACGCGCTGCAGCCGATGAGCGAGGACGCGTTCGTCGCCGCGGTCACCGACGGCCAGCCGGCGGCGCCGTTGTACTTCGCCTTCGCCGCCGACCGCAATCGCCGCGAGCGGGCCACCCTCCACGAGAGCGACCCGGTCCCGGTCCTCGACCTCGACGCGCTGCTGCGCGCCCAGGCGGACGGGGCAGCGGTCGTCGACAGCCGTGATCCGGCCGACTTCGCCGCCGGGCACCTCCGCGGATCGATCAACGTCGGGCTCGGCGGGCGTTTCGCCGAGTACGCCGGCGAGGTGATCCGGGCCGGCACGCCGCTCGTGCTCGTCACCGAGCCGGGGCACGAGCAGGAGGCGCGGGTCCGCCTCGGTCGGATCGGGTTCGACACGGTGCTCGGGGCGCTGGACCAGCCGCTGGTCGCGTTCGCCACGCGGCCGGAGGTCGTCGAGCAGTCGTCGCGGTTGGCGGTCGACGACCTGATCGAGCGGACCAAGGCGATTCCCGGCCTGCAGATCGTCGACGTGCGAGGCGCTGGCGAGGTCGAGGCGGACGGCATGCTGCCCGGCGCCCGCCACGTTCCGCTCGCGCAGCTCCTGGACCGCATGGATGAGCTCAATCCGGCCCTGCCGGTGGTCGTCACGTGCGCCAGCGGATACCGGTCGAGCATCGCCGCCAGCGTCCTGCGCGCGCACGGCTTCGAAGACGTGTCCGATCTCCTCGGCGGGTTCGGTGCCTGCCGCGTCGCGGGGATGGAGGTCGAGCAGCCGACGGGTACGGCGGGCTGACCGGCGCTGGTCAGAACGGGAGCTCGTCGAACCCCGGGTCCCACGGCATCACGACGCCGACGATCCGGCCGTCCTCTCCGAAGCGCAGCCGTGGCTGGATGCGCGGCGGGATGCCGATCCGGGCCGCGGCGTCGAGCGCGTCGTCGGCGCCCGCGTGATCGAGGAGGAACTCCAGGTTGCTCACCGTCGGCGGGTACATGCCGAGCTCGCCGGCACGGAACCGGCCGAGCGCGGCCGAAGGGCTGACCCAGAAGCTCTCGATCGTCTCGCTGTCGTCGTGCAGCGGCTCCTGCGCCCGCGGCGCGCGGGCGAGGAAGAAGCGCGTGTCGAAGCGGCGCCGCTCACCGACAGGTGTCACCCAATGGCTCACGTAGCGGATCTCGTCCGTCGCCAGGCGGAGGTGCTCGCGCCGGCACAGTTCGACCAACCCGATTGTCCCCGCGTTCACGGACCGGCGGTGATCCTCGAAGCGACGTAGCGCCTCCTCGTCGTCGAACCTGACCATGTCGCCCGGCATGCCGCCGGTGCCATCCGAACGCGCGAGGAGCACGCCCGCTTCCTCGAAGCATTCGCGGATCGCCGCCACCCAGAACGCGAGGCCGCCCCTCGGCAACTCCAACTGCCCGCTGGCGGCCGCGTCGGTCACGCCGTCACACAGCGGCTCGACCTCGGCGCCGGCATCCGCCGCGTCGACCGCTCCGCCGGGGAAGACGTACATCCCGCCGGCGAAGGCCGCCGACAACGTGCGGCGGACCATGAACACTTCGAGTCCGGAGCGCCCGTCGCGCACGAGCATGACGGTGGCCGCGTCGCGCAGCGGCACGGCGTGCGGGTCGAACCCGTCCTCACCTCCACCGACGCCCCCGCGGAACGCATCCAGCGGGAGGTTCACGAGCCTGGTTCCGGGGTCTCGTCCCGGGGTGGCAGGGCGATCGGCGGCCGGTCCGGCGGCCGCTCGGGAGGGGGCTGGCCATCGCTCGCCGTGGCGTCGTACACCCGACCGCGGTACGTGGCACGCACCCGCTCGACGCGGACGGCCATCCGCCGCTGCGCGACGCGCCGCGCGAGCGCACGAGTCGGCGGCAGGAGCAACAGCATGCCGGCGACGTCGGTGACGAACCCCGGCATGACGAGGAGGACCCCGGCGCCGAGCACGAGCACGCCGTCGATCACCTCGGCCTGCGGCAGCCGTCCCTGGCTCAGCTGCAGGTTCAGGCGCTGCCACACCTTCCAGCCTTCCCGCCGCACGACCCACGCGCCGACAAGGCTGATCAGGATCAGCAGGCCGAGCGCGTTGGCGAACCCGATCGCGTCGGCGATCTGCGCGAAGACGAACACTTCGAGCAGGCCGAGAGCCAGCAATGCGACGAACAAGACGAGCATGTGCCGTGTGGTGTACGCCACGCGGCGGTCCCCCGGCAAGGCGGGCCGGTGCGGCAGCATGGTCGCGTGGACGGGGGCGCGAGCACCTTCCGCACCGGGACTGCGGCGCGCAAGAGCCTCGGCGCCTGGGCCACGCCGCCCGAGCTGATCGAGTTCCTCCTCGACGAGGTGCTGGGGCCCGCAGTGGCCGCTCGCCGCGATCTCCAGGGGTTCCACGTGCTCGACCCGGCCTGCGGAGACGGGCGGATCCTCGAGGCAGTCCTCCACCGCTTGTCGCCGCGGTTCGGGGAGCAGGCCGCCCGCCGCGCGCTGCACGGGATCGAGCTGCATCCGCCGACTGCCGAGGCTGCCCGGCGGTCGCTCGGCATCGGTGCCGACCAGCTCGCTACCGGCGATGCCCGGATCATCGGCGCCGAGCTGACCACCGGCTTCGACGTCGTGCTCGGCAACCCGCCGTACCTCAACCAGCTCGCGGCCGCGACGTCCAGAGCCGGCCGCAGCGCGCTCGGTGGCGGGCCGTACGCCGACGTGGCCGTGGAGTTCCTGGCGCTGGCGTTGCGCATGGCGCGGCCGGACGGCGGCCGCGTCGGCCTCGTCCTGCCAGCGTCCGTCCTCGCGACGCGTGACGCGGCGCCCGTCCGCCGCCAGGTGCTCGAGCTGTGCGCGCTCGATGGGCTGTGGTGGGTCGGCGAGCGCGTCTTCGACGCGTCGGTGCGCACGATCGTGGCGACGATGTCCCGCGGCCGCCTGGCCGGACCGATGCGGCGGTGGACCGGGGTGCCCGCCACCCTCGCGCCGGCGACGGCACCGCCCACGGCGACGACGACGACATGGGGACCGCTCGTGGCCGACCTGCTCGGGATCCCGCAGGTCACGTTGGATTCCTCCGCCGGCCGGATCGGCGATGTGGCGACCGCGCTCACCGGCTTCCGCCAGCACTTCTACGGGCTCGCGCCCTACGTCGCCGACGACTCCGAGCCGGGCTCGGCCGGCGACGGTGGTTCCAGGCCCCGCGCCGCCTCGACCAGCCGGGCGCCGCTGGTCACGTCGGGCCTGATCGACGTGGGCCGGTGCCGGTGGGGTCGGCGTCCGGCACGCTTCGCCCGGTCCACGTTCGCCCGGCCGCAAGTGGACCTGGTCGCGCTGGAGGCGGGCGATCCGCGCCTCGGCGAGTGGGTCCGGGCGCGACTCGTGCCGAAGGTCGTCGTGGCCAGCCAGACGCTGGTGATCGAAGCGGCTGTCGACGAGGCCGGCGCGTGGGTCCCGTCCGTGCCCGTCATCGCCCTCGTGCCCCGCGATGACGGGAGCCGCGCCGTGAGCCTCTCGGAGCTCTGCGTGGCGCTGTGCGCGCCGCCGCTGTCCGCGTGGGCCGCTTCCCGCGGTGTCGGAGCGGCCCTCACGCCCGACGCGATCAAGCTCCGGCCGGACGAGCTCCTCGACCTGCCGCTGCCGAGCGGCTCGCTCGCCGGCGCAGCGGAACACCTCCGGGCTGGTCGGATCGAGCGGTGCGCCGAGGAGGCGATGAAGGCGTACGGCTTCGACGACGAGACGCTGCTGCGGTGGTGGTCGTCCCGCGCCCGCCACCGGCGTTCGCGTGTGACCCCGTCAGCGGTTCCAGGGAGCTGACGGGGAGACCGCCCCCTCGCCACCGGTCAACGGCTCGGCGCCGTCGTCCGTGACGAGGATCGTGTGCTCGAACTGAGCGGAGCGCTTGCCGTCGGCGGTGACGGCTGTCCAGTCGTCGTCCCACATCACGTGGCGCCACGTGCCGACGCTGATCATCGGCTCGATGGTGAACGTCATCCCCGGCTCCATGATCGTCCGGGCCCGCGAGTCGTAGTAGTGGAGGACCTGCAGATCCGAGTGGAACTGCTCGCCGATGCCGTGACCGATGAACGCCCGAACGACGCTGAAGCGGTGCCGGCGGGCATGGTCCTCGATCGCCCGGCCGATGTCGGACAGCGGCCGGCCGGCACGGACGGCCTCGATGCCCTTCCACATGCACTCCTCGGCGACCCGCACGAGCAGGCGACTCTGCGGATCGACGTCGCCGACGAGGAACGTCGCGTTCGTGTCCCCGTGTACACCGCCGAGGTACGTCGTGACGTCGAGGTTGACGATGTCCCCGTCCTGCAGCGCCCGGCTGTCGGGGATGCCGTGGCAGATCACCTCGTTCACCGAGGTGCAGACGCTCTTGCGGAAGCCGTTGTAGTTCAAGGGGCTCGGGTAGGCGCCGTGCTCGATGCACAGCTCGTGGACGTACGCGTCCAGGTCGTCTGTGACGACACCCGGGGCCACCTGCTCGCCGGCGAGGCGGAGGATCTTCGCCGCCAGCTGGCTCGAGCGGCGAATCCGCTCGATCATCTCCGGTGACTTCACGTCCGGCTCGTCCCAGCGGATCGGCACCCCGGTGTCGGCGTAGGGCGGACGCTCGATCTCCGGCGGCACCGGGCGCCGGGGGCTGATCTCCCCGGGAAGGATGCGACCCTCCGTCGCCTTGTGGCAGCGCTTGTACTTCCGGCCGCTGCCACACCAGCACGGGTCGTTCGATTGCAGCGTGACGGTCGGGATGGCCATGCGCCTCCCAGGCTACGCCGCGGCGAGCGGTGCGCCACGAGTGCCAGCAGCGGCACCCTCGGCGCGCCGTGGTTGACCGTCGGTGGCGCTGCTCCTTGGATCTCGGCTGGATCTGCTGCGCGGTCCGCGGGCCGCGGTGGACCGCCTCGGGGCTGTCGGTACCGTCGCCCACCTGCCACGGGACCTCGGCGGATCCCGTGGAAAGTCGAACGGCGCGCTGGTCTCACCATGACCGGCGGTCCAAGGAAGTGACGGTCTTGAACGTTGCGCGTCCTCTGGCGCGAATCGATTGCCGGTCCGGCGGGTTCCGGTCCCACGGTCCTCGTGATGGAGGACCGGTGCGGGTGAGCGGCGCCAGCCGTCGCACGCGCCCGCATGTCGATGCTTTCCGCATCGCCGGTGTGGCTGTGATCGCGTGCCTGGTCGGGTGTCTCTGGCGGCAACCGATCGTGCTCGCGACGCTGGTCGCTGTCACGCTCGTGGCGCTCGAGGTGTGCCGCGTCGATCTGGTGTCGCGGCGGATCCCCAACCAGCTCGTCGCCGCGGCTGCGCTGCTGACGCTCGCCGGCGCGACCGCCGGATGGCTGGCCGGGTCCGCGCCGTGGCCGGTGTTCATCGGTGCCGTGTTGGGCGGCGGACCCGTCTTCGTGTTCCATCTCGTGTCTCCGGCCGGCATGGGGTTCGGCGACGTCAAGTGGGCAACGGCAGTCGGCGCCGCCATCGGATTGGTCGGCTGGCACCTGGCCGTCCTCGTCCCGCTGGTGGGCTCGCTGCTCGCGGTGGTCACAGCGATGGCGACGCGCCAACGTCACATCGCCTTCGGCCCGGCTCTGTCCGCAGGCGCGCTGTTCGCCGTGACCCTCGGTCCGGTTGTGATGGGACGCGGACGGTGAGCGGAAGGCTGCGCAGGCCGCGCTCGACGACGTGGGTCGTGATCGCTGCACTGGGTGCAGTCGCGGCCGGTGGCTGCTCGGACGGCGGGCGCTCGGCGCCGGAAGCGCGCCCGCCGGCCACGAGTGCGGTGGCGGCCGCCGTGACGACAGTGCCGACGACCGTCGCCACGACGACTCCGCCGAGCACGACGTTGCCGGTCACGACGGGCATCGTGTTGCCACCCGACCTCGGCCGCCTCGTGCCGTCGGCACCGGGCGTGTCGACCCCGGGTGACATCTGGCAGCTGGCGCCCAAGCTGTGGCTCTTCCTGCCATCGGACTCCGCCGGCGACCCGCATCTGACCGCTCCCCGTCCCGAGGACGCCGAGATCCTCATCGCCTACGCCCGCAAGCAGAAGGCCCTGCATCTGGCGTCTGCCCCGTTCCCGATGGAGCTCGATTCTCCCGAGGTCAGAGCGACCTATACAGAACGTGGAGCGGACGAGCGCATTCAGGCGCTCGAGCCTTGGCGGGATGCCCGGCTGGAGCTCGCCGACGGAATGGTCTTCCGTCCCCGCGTCGCCTCGGAACCACGCACAGCCGATACCGCCCTGGTGTTGGACTGCTACCTCGACTCGACGTACTTCGCCGACCCTGCAACGGGGGCCGCTTTGCCTGGCGAGCAAGCCGGCTTCCGGACGTCCGCTGTCTTCGCGTCGCTCGTGAGAACGAGTGGAGCGTGGCTGGTCGACGACGACGGTCCAGAGGAACTCTCGTGCGTGTGATCCTGGCCGTCGTCACCGTCATCGCCCTCGCGCCATCTGCTGCGTGGGCGGGCTCCGACGGGGAGCCGAAGGACTCGGCGCAGGTTGCGCCGCCGGGGACTCGGGTGGCGGGGAGCTCGCCGTCGCCGTGGATGGTGACGACGATCCCATCCGGCTCGTTCTTCGCCAGCGACAGCGGCGGTGGGTCCGTGCCCTGCGAACCACCGACCATGGCGCCCGACGGCACGGTGCTCGACCCCGGCCGTCCAGAGTGGCTGTATGTCGCCGGGCTGGTCGCCGAGTTCCCGAGCGAGATCACCGGCACTGCCGACTGGGACCTCGAGCGCCTGCGCAGCGCGCTCGATGGCCTTCCGGACCTGTCCTCGGGGACGGTCACGTTCACCCTCTACTGCGACGGACCGGATCAGACCGCCGAGTTCCGCCGCATCGTCACGGTGCCGGTCACCGATCCGGTCCTCGACCCGCGGTCACGCCTCGACGAGCTGTGGAACCGGACCACACTGTCCCGCCCTGTCGTGTGGCGTGAGCGCGTCGTCGAGGAGTGGGGCGGGCTCGTCACCCGTTCGCCGGCGTGGCTAGCGCTGGAGCCGGACTCG
>DASZOG010000216.1:0-2224 GCA_035550895.1 Acidimicrobiales bacterium | reverse complement strand
GAGGTCCTGCAAGGACGGTGGATCGTCGCCACGCAGTGGCGACTCCGTCACCCATCCACCCGAAGGGTGGACCAGTGACCGAGCGAAGCGAGGTCCTGCAAGGACGGTGGATCGTCGCCACGCAGTGGCGACTCCGTCACCCATCCACCCGAAGGGTGGACCCGTGACCGAGCGAAGCGAGGTCCTGCAAGGACGGTGGATTGTCGCCACGCAGTGGCGACTCCGTCACCCATCCACCCGAAGGGTGGACCAGTGACGGAGGACGTCCACGTCCTCGCCGGTGCGTATGTGCTCGGAGCGCTCGACCCCGACGAGGAGGCGCGCTTCGTCGCCCACCTGGAGGGCTGTGCCGCCTGCCGCGCGGAGGTCGACGGCTTCTCTGCCGTGCGCGATGAGCTCGGTCGGGCTGCTGCCGAGCCGGCGCCGCCCGGCCTGCGTGAACGCGCGCTCGCCGAAGCGGCAGGGACCGCGCAGGAGCCGATGCTCCTCGCCAGCCGGGCCGCGCGGCGGGATCGGTCGCGGTCAGTGATCCGCGGCCTATTGGCCGCGGCGGCCGCTGTCGTGCTCGTCGTCGGCGGGATCGCGTACGCGCGGGTGCGCGCCGACCGGTCCAGCGCGCAGGCGCTGGTCGACGTGTTGACGGCGCCGGACGCCGAGACGGTCCGCCTCGTCGGCGATGATCCCGCCGACATGCGGGTGGTGTGGTCGCCGACGGAGGGCGCAGCGGTGCTCGTTGCCGACGAGCTCGGTGGTCCGGGTGAGGGGCGCGACTTCGAGTTGTGGTTCCTCGCCGGGCAGGCGGCCGTCCCGGCGCTGGTGTTCGAACCGGAGGACGGGCGCGTGAAGCGCCGCTTCGACGTGCCCGCAGAGGGCTTCGAGGCGCTGGCCGTCACGATCGAACCGGATGGCGGCTCCCAGGACCCGACGCTCCCACCCATCTTCACCAGCGCCTCCTGACGGTCACGCGCGTGCGGCCGCGTTGCCGCCGGGCGGGCGCGTGCTCCCACGGTGGGGGCGGAGGTGGACGATGGCGGAGGCGGCGGACCTCACCGACGAGATCGCTCGGCTGCAGCAGCGCGCGGCGGCCTTGCGCGACGTCGCGCACGCCGTCGACCGCTCCCTCGTGCACGAACTGCTCTCCCGCAGCGGCCCGGCGACGTGGGTCGGCCCGACAGCGACATGGTTCGACGATGTGGCGCGCGTCGCGTCCGCCGCCGCGGACAGGGCGCGTGACGACTTACGGGGAGCGGCGCGGCGCCTCGACGAGCGCGCGGCCGACCTGCGTGTCGAGCGCGCTGCGTTGCTCACGGCCGCCGGCGGAGCCGGCCCATGACCGGGTTCCTCGGGTTCGACGCCCGTCGTGTGGGGGCGCTGCTGCAGGCACTCGGCGACCTGGAGGGCGAGCGGGCCCGCCTCGGACGTGACACGTGGGAGGCGCAGGGGCTACTCGGTCCGTACCGCGACGGCGTGCGGCGCCTGCTGGAGTGGCAGCCGCGCCTCCTCGACGTCCTGGGTCTCGTCGATTCTCCGGGCGGCAGTGGATACCGAGCCGTCGACGTGTCGTGGTCCCTCCCGAACGTGATCCCGCTCACCGCCGGCCGACGGTGGTCGGACCTGGTCACCGATCCCCGCCGGGGGCTGGCCCGCCACGACCCGATCGACCCGGAGACGCGGGCCCGCGCATTGGCCACCTTGCTCACCGGCGCCGAGCTCGGCCGACCCGGAGTCGACGTCGACGAGTTGGCGGCGATCGCCACCGAGCTCGCGGTCGTCGCCCAGTCGCCCACCGCGGCGGCGCTCCTGCTCGCTCAGCTGGGGCCGGCACGGTTCGCCGAGCTCGTCGACGACGTCGCGCCGAACGGACGGAACGTGGCCTGGGGCCGACCGCGTCTCATCGCAGCGGCGCGGGCGCCGGTGCTCGAAGGTCTGGGAGCTGTCCTCGGCGCGGGGTGGCGGGTTGCGGGTGGTCGCCGCGGGCCGCAGTGCAGCGCATCGGTGGCTGGCTTGCCGATCCGTGCGCTCGGCTCGGTGCTCGCCGCAGCAACCCGCCGCGCGCCCGGCAGGATCCCGACCACCGAGCTGGTCCGTGCGGCACTCGCCGCGCTAACGGAGTCCTCGGCGCGGTCGTCTGACGACGATGCCGCCGCGCTGTCGGACGGCATCCTCGCCGCTCTGGCGACGGATGGGGCAGCGGCCCGGGTGGTGCTCGAGCTCTTGCCGGCTG
>DASZOG010000215.1:0-2924 GCA_035550895.1 Acidimicrobiales bacterium | reverse complement strand
CCTCGGGCGGTGGACCGGAGCCGGCGATCGAGGACTTCACTGGGCTCGTCCCCAACCAGGACGGCTCGTCAGGACCGCTGCAGAACGAGGGTGACGGCGGCCGCACCGGTCGCATCCTGCGGGCCGCGCTCGTCGTCGTCGGCGTGCTGCTCGCCGCGGCGGTCGTGTGGATCCTCGTCGCCCCGCACGCACGGGCCGCGCTGTGGCGCCGGCGGCGCGCGTCCGCCGCCGGACCGCGCGAGCGGGTCCTCGTCGACTGGCAGCAGGCGGTCTCCGACCTGCGGCGGCACGGTTACGACGTCATCCCCAGCGACACGCCGCTGGAGACCTCGGCCCGTCTCGCCGGTCGGCCCGGAGCGGAGGCGCTGGCCCCGCTCGCCGTGCAGGCCACGGCGGCGGCCTACGGCGATGCTCCGGTCGAGCCGGAGGACGAGCGCGAGGCACATCGCTGCGCGCGCCGGCTGCAGGCCGGCCTCCGCCGGCACAACGACGTGCGCCACCGGTTCGCCGCCCGCGTGGGCGCGCGATGAGCGGCGCTCATTCCTCCTTGCGGAAGCGCTGAGTGAACCGCCCCGAGCCGAAGCCCTCGCGCAGCTTGCCCTGGCGGAACGTCGCCGTGACCTGCTCGAGGCCGACGCGGCCCATCGCCCGGACGTTGCGCTCGATGATGAACGCGCAGGCGAGCATGATCACGAAGCCGATGAACGAGACGAGCACGTGGATCTGGAGGGTCGCGACGAGGAAGGCGAGACCGGCGACGAGGCCGAGCGCGGCCCACTTCACCCGGCGGAAGGCGTGGCGGTAGAGGGTGGTTTCGCGCACCGTGGCCGCGAACGCAGGGTCGCTCTCGTAGAACTGCTGCTCGATCTGGCTGAGGATGCGCTGTTCGTCTTCCGAGAGCGGCATGGCCCCAACTCCTCCTCGACACGATCCGTGCCGGCTACACGCTCATCATTCCACAGCACCTCTGCGCCGACAACGCGCATGGTGCCCCGCCGGCAGCCCGGTCAGTCACCGGGCGGGAGCCGTTGTCAGGACGCCGGCGGGCGGTCGGGTCCCCACTGCTGCTGACCACGCCGGACCGGACGCAGCCCGCCGGGTCCGAGCGTGCGGACCGGCCCGATGGCGTCGTCGCCGAACCGGGCCCTGATCCCGTCCACGGCGGTGCTCGCCTCGTCCCATCCCGGGTCGGTGAGAGCGCCGAGCGTCAGTTGGCGCGGTCCCTCCGATGCGAGCCCGGCCGCGGCGACACCGAGGAGGCGCACCCCCGGACTGACGTCGAGCGCGTCGAGCAGCTGCCCGGCAGCGTCAGCGACGGCGGGTCCGGATCGCGCAGGCTCGGCGAGCGTGAGCGAGCGGGTGATCGTTCGGAAGTCGCCGTAGCGCACCTTGAGCACCACGGTCCGGGCTTCGAGCCCGTGACGGCGCAGGCGACCGGCGACGGCATCCGCCTGGCGGACGACGACAGCGCGCAGTGCATCTCGTTCGTCGAGATCGACGGCGAACGTCTCCTCGTGGCTGATCGATCTCACGTCGCGGTCCGGCTCGACGGGGCGGTCGTCGATGCCGTGGGCCAACTCGTGCAGCAGGTGACCGCCGGCCTCGCCGAGCGCAGCGACGAGCGACTCCACGGGTGTGCTGGCCAGCTCGGCGACCCGCTCGATGCCGAGCCGGCGCAGCCGGGCGAGCGTGACCGGGCCGACGCCCCATAGCGCCTGGACGGGGAGCGGGTCGAGGAAGGCACGTTCACCGCCTGGCGGCACGGCGACGACTCCCTTCCCCGGTTCGACACCCGAGCTGGTGGCCCGCGGCTTCGCCGCCTCGGAGGCCAGCTTGGCGAGCAGCTTCGACGAGGCGACGCCCACCGAGCACGACAGCTGCAGCTCGGTGCGGACGCGGTCGCGCAGCTCCCACGCGATCCGCACCCCGTCACCGAGCATCCGCTGCGCGCCGGTGACGTCCAGGAACGCCTCGTCGATCGAGATCGGCTCCACCACCGGCGTGTAGCTGTGCAGGATGCGGTGGAGGTCGCGGCTCACGGCCTCGTAGTGGGCGTGGTCGCCGGGAAGGAACACCGCATCGGGGCACAGCCGCTGCGCGACGGTGGACGGCATCGCCGAGTGGACGCCGTACCGCCGCGCCTCGTAGGACGCCGCGGCGACGACGCCCCGGTTGGACGTGCCCCCGACCACGACTGGCCGCCCGACCAGCTCCGGGCGGCGGAGCAGCTCGACCGCGACGAAGAACGCGTCCATGTCGACGTGGAGCACGGTCCGGGCCGCCACCACGCCAGAGTGTCGCACGCCGGTGCGACATCCCTCCGGTAGCCGCCGGTGCGAGCCTCTGGGTGCTCGATGTGCTCCTAGTCTCCGGCTGTGCGCCGGCGCGAGGCCTTGTCCGCCCTCCCGTCACCGGCGGCCCGCGCGTTGGCGTTCGTTGGCATCCTGCTCGGCGGGCTCGCCGGCGGCCTGATCGGCTACGCGTTCGTCGACCTCCAGTGCGAGGACGGATGCGCCACATGGGCGGCAGTCGGTGCGTGGATCACCGCCGTCTCCGCCGCCGCCGGCACCGCGGTCATCGCCGTGCTCACGCTGCGGGCGATGGGCGAATGGCGCCAGCTCGGGGACCGCGACCACTCGTGACGGCGGCTCCGACGGCTGCGGTGGACCCGGTTGCCCTCGCCGACCTCGCGCAGCGCCTGGCCGTGGAGGCCGGCGACATGGTCGCCGAACGCCGCCGTGCGGGTCCCGTCCTGGCGGGCACGAAGTCGAGCCCGACCGACGTGGTCACCGAGCTGGACCACCTCTCCGAGACGATGATCGTCAACGGCCTCGGCACGGCCCGACCGGACGACACCATCATCGGCGAGGAGGGGACGGCGCGGCCGGGCGGGACCGGCGTGGAGTGGCTCGTCGACCCGGTCG
>DASZOG010000214.1:0-5122 GCA_035550895.1 Acidimicrobiales bacterium | reverse complement strand
GGAAGACCTTGACGATGTTGCTGCCGACGAAACCCGAACCGCCGGTGACGAGCACGCGCATGCGTGCATCGTCCCACGCCGGCGGCCCGTCACCGATGGCCCGAGGAACCGGCTGTCCGGCGTTCGTCGCGGCCGGCGATGGCGAACGGCGGGCCGGGAGGCTCGTCGCCGGCGGCGATCCCAGCGAGCAGGCTGCCGATCGCCGGCGCGAACTTGAACCCGTGTCCCGAGAAGCCGGCGCCGACGACCACGTTGCCGACACGGTCGAGGACGAAGTCCTCGGTCGGGGTCGAGGTGTAGAGGCACGTTTTCGTGTCGATCGGGGCGGGATCGAGTCCCGGCATCCGTTCGGCGACGTACGCACCGACGCGCTCGAGCGCCTCGACGTCGATGTCGAACGTGCGGGTGTCGCCGGTGGTCACCGGCCCGGTGTGGTGCTCGGCGACCTTCACCATGCCGTCTGGAGCGGGCAGGCCGTAGAAGGTGGTGGGGCCGCGATCCATGAACGATGGCCACGGACCTGGGTGGCGCGGCCGGAAGAACGCGACCTGCTCGCGCGTGGTCGTCAGCGGTGGAAGGTCGAGCCATTCCGGCAACACGTCGCGTGTCCAGGCCCCGGCGGCCACGACGGCGGCCGGAGCGCGCACCATGCCCTCGTCCGTGGAGACGGCCACCCCCTCCTCAGCGGACTCGATCCCGAGGACGCGCTGCTCGAAGCGCAGGTCGGCGCCACGGCGCGCCGCCTCGGAGCGGAACGCGTCCAGCGCATCCGCGGCGCGCGAGCGACCGGCGCGCGGCTGGTGGAGCACGGGAGCCGTGTGGCGGAACCCCGGCCAGCGGGACGCCGCTTCCTCCGGTGAGCACCACTCGACGGCGACGCCTTCCGCCGCCATCGCCTCCGCCATCGTGTCGAGCTCACTCTCGTCCGCGAGGTCGATGCAGCCGATCCGCTCGAGGAGCGTCCGGCCGGTGTCGCGTTCCAGGCGCTGCCACAGCTCTTCGGCGTCGAGCGCCAGCCGCACGTAGATCGGGTCCGTGTAGCCGAAGCGGAAGATCCGCTCACCACCGTGCGACGCGCCGCGGGCGTGGCCGTGCGCGAAGCGTTCGAGGAGCACAACGCGCTGCGTGCGCGACGCCGACCAGGCGGTGGCGAGGCCCATCGCCCCGCCGCCGACGACGATCAGGTCCGCGGTCGCCTCGTGCACCGGTCCATCATCGCCGTTGAGTACGGTGCGCGATGACGCAGCGGGGGAGGGGTTGCCGTGAACTTCATCTGGGTGTTCTTGATCGTGATGGCCATCATCCTTGGATCGCTCGGACTCCTCGTCGACAGCCTCGGCTGGCTGATCATCGTCGGAGGCGTGCTCTTCCTGATCGGCGCGCTGGTCGGTGTCATCCAGCGCAAGGTCGGCGTGACGAGCGACTGAGGCGAGGTGCGGCGCCGTCACCACGTGTGGCTGAAGGAGCGGTCCGCCAGGCGGCCGGGGGACCAGCGGCCCCACACCCCGAACACGGAGGCCGCCGTGCGCTCCGTCCACGCGATCGCCTGGGGTGCGGCGACGCGGCGCACGACCTGCACGATCCCGCCCTCGTAGACGAGGTAGCCGGCCCACGTGCCGGGATGGTCCTTCACGCTGCCGACCTCGGTGACCACGACCGAGCCGTGCCGGCGCCGGCGGTGGCGGTGGCTGTGGCCACTCGTCACGAGCGTCGCCGGGTTCGCCGCGCCGACCCGGGAGAGGAACCGGTTCGCGTGCGGGAAGAGGATCCCCGGCGGGAGGTACGTCGGCACGGGCTTCGTCATCAGCTGGTGGTGCGTCGCCAGCAGGCACGGCCCGCGTGCGTCCTGCAGCGCGCCCTCGATCCGGGACCACCGCCCGAGCAGGCCGCCGCGGTCACGGTGCGGCACCATCGAGTTGACGGCGACGACGCGCAACGACGGCAGGTCGACGACCTCGACGTCCATGTGCAGGCGCAACCCGTGCGCGGCGAGGCAGGCCTCGGCGTCGTCGATGTGATGGTTCCCACCGTCGTGGTTGCCAGGGATCAGCACGAGTGGCACGGGGCACGCCTGCAGCAGCGGGGCGAGCAGGTCGTACTCCCACCGGCGGCAGTGGTGGCTGAGATCGCCCTTGACGACGAGCCGCTCGGCGCCCCAGCGGACGGTCTCGTCCAGCGCAGCCGTGGCGCAGATCATCGGATGGCTCTGCCCGCCGGTGCCAGGGTGGCGCAGCCGAGGCCAGTGCCCGAACCCGCGCTCGCCGATGTGCAGATCGGAGACCGTGGCGAAGCGCGCCACCAGCCGGCCGGGCGGCTCGGTGAGCGTCGTCAGCGCCGTCGCGTCCCGGCCGTCCAGGCGCACCGCGTAGGTCGTGCCCGGACGCAACGCCGTCACCTCGACGGCGCCGAGCGGTCCGTCGAGGCCGTAGGTGCGGCCGTCGACCTCGATCTCGTGAGATCCGGGCGCCAGGCGGCGCCCGACGAGTTGCGCCGCGGTCGGTTCGACCGCGAAGACCTCGATCACTCGGAGATCACGCGCTGTCGGCCGCGTCGCCGAACGCCACGGCGAGCGCCGGGGACTCGCGCTCCCGCATCCCGACGTTGACGGCCTGCCGCTCCAGCACCTGCTGGAGCGTCTTCGCCGCCTGCGGGATCTCGTGCTCCCGGAAGAAGGCGGCGACGTCCGCCTGCTGCTCCGGGCGGCAGAGGAAGCGCACCGGGTCGACCATGCGCACGATCGAGTTGTTCGGGAACGCCTCGTTCGCGTGGTCCCAGTTCTGGCGGACGCGGCGCCACGCCCGCTCGCCGTGATCGCGGTTGGCGATGCACCGGGCGAGGAGGAACGGCGCGTTCTGCGTCTTGACGTCTGAGCTCAACGCGAAGTCGAGGACCCGCTCGAACAGCTCTGCGTCGGGGAACTCGGCCAAGGCGTACAGGTAGCGCAGCTGCTCCTGCGGGTTGCTCGCGTCACGGGCCTTGGCGACGAAGCGCTCGAAGTCCGCCGCGCCGCCGGTCGCGGCTGCGACTGCGATCGCCGCCGCAGCGAGGGGCGGGTCGACGCGGGCCGGATCCGTGAGCTGCGCTTCGAACAGCTCGCGCGCCCGAGCCTGCGCGTCCGCGTCCTGGCCGAGCACGGCGGCGGCGCGCACGAGGAGACCGCGCAGCTCGCGAGTCAGGTCGTCGTCGTCCGGACCGGGCGCCCAGCCGAGGCGGGACAGCGCAGGCCGGACGAGCTCGCGCACGTACTCCTGCAAGCGCTGGCGCGGTGCGCCGTCGAGCAGGCGGTCGCACCACCCGAGCCCGGCGAGCAGCGTCCGCCACACGGCGAGCTCCGTCTCCTCCGTGAAGCCGCGGGCGAGCTCGACGAACGACGCTGCGCCGGTGGCCCCGGCCACGACCGCGGCCCAGGTGTCGTCGACGAGGTTGTACCGCTCGACGGTCGACAGCTCGCGCTGTGCGACAGCGGTGAGGCGTGCCCGCAGTTGCTCGTCGTACGACACGCGAAAGAAGCCGTCGCCGCCGCTGTTCACCACGACCACGGCGTCGTCCGCGAGGAGCCTGACGGACGCCGACTCGCCGTCCAGCAGGAGCCGCTCCTCCTGCGCCGCGCCGTCGGGGGCGACCTGGCGGATGCGGACCGGGATCGCCCAGCGCGTGTCGCCCGCGGCGCCGTCCGCGGAGAAGCGGAAGCGGCGCTGGCGGAGGACGACCTCGTCGCCGGCGAGGGTGGCGGACACCAGCGGGAAGCCACCCTGCCAGATCCAGCTGTCCATGATCCTGCGCACCGGGTCGCCGGTGACGGACTCGATCGCGTCCCACAGGTCGCCCGTCTCGGTGTTCCCGTAGCTGTGCATCTGCAGGTAGTGGCGGATGCCTTCGCGGAAGCGCTCCTCGCCGAGGTACTGCTCGAGCATCCGCAGCAGCGAGCCACCCTTCTCGTACGTGAGCACGTCGAACATCCCATCGGCGTCCGCAGGGCTGACGACCTCGAACTCGACCGGCCGCGTGGCCGCCAGGCTGTCGACTTCGAACGCCGCTGTGCGGTCGAGGCTGAACGTCTCCCACCGCTTCCATGCCGGGCGGAACGCGTCGCACGCGGCGACCTCCATGAACGTGGCGAACGCCTCGTTCAGCCAGATCCCGTTCCACCACCGCATCGTGACGAGGTCGCCGAACCACATGTGAGCGAGCTCGTGGCTGACGACGTCGGCGACGAGCTGTTCCTCCTGTTGCGTGGAGGTCGCCGGGTCGACGAGCAGCACGTTCTCCCGGAACGTGATGCAGCCGAGGTTCTCCATCGCCCCGGCGGCGAAGTCGGGCAGCGCGACGAGGTCGACCTTGTCGGACGGGTACGGGATCCCGTAGTAGTCCTCGAACCAGCGCAGGGCGAACGCGCCGACCTCGAGTCCGTATGCCGTCAGGTGGTCCTTGCCCGGCACGTGGACGACGCGCAGCGGCGTGCCGTCGACGTCGACCGGCTTCGTCGCCTCGAGCGGTCCGACGACGAACGCGACGAGGTAGGTCGACATCGGCATCGTGTCAGCGAAGCGGATCGTGACCGTGCCGGTGCCGCCTCCGTGACGCTCGACCTCCGGCCCGTTCGAGATCGCCAGCAGGCCCTCGCGGACGCGCAGCGTGACGGCGAACACGGCCTTGAACTCCGGCTCGTCCCAGCACGGGAACGCCCGCCGGCAGTCGGTTGCCTGCATCTGGCTGGTGGCGATGACCTGCTCGGCGCCGGAGGCGTCCTTGTACGTCGAGCGGTACCAGCCGCGCAGCTTGTCGTTCAGCGTGCCGGTGAACTCGAGCGTGACGCGGTGTGCACCCGGTTCCAGCCGGCTCGGCGGGGTCAGCGTCAGCCGCTCGAGCTCCTCGTCGACATCGATCGCGCACTCGCCGGCGCCGTCGATGCTCACCGAGCGGACGTCGAGCTCCGCCGCGTTCAGCACGAGCTCGCTGACCGGCTCGAGGACGTCGACGGCGATGTCGACCGTGCCGCGGAACGCCGCCGCGTCGAGATCCGGTTCGAGCACCAGGTCGTAACGGGTCGGCCGCGCCGTGCGCGGGAGGCGGTGGGGGTTGTCCGTCATGGTGCGCCCGAGCGTACCGGTGGGCGGTTCCG
>DASZOG010000213.1:0-8242 GCA_035550895.1 Acidimicrobiales bacterium | reverse complement strand
CCGCCGGATCACCACCACGAGCCCGCACGTCGCGGTGCTCGTGCTGACGATGTTCGACGACGACGACCTCGTCTTCGCCGCGATGCGCGCCGGAGCCCGCGGCTTCCTGCTGAAGGACGCCGACGACCGCCAGGTCGCCGCCGCGGTCCTCGCCGTCGAAAACGGCGAGGCGATCTTCGGGCCAGCGATCGCGCAGCGAGTCCTCGCGCACCTGCAGCAACGGCCGTCGTTCGACGCCGTGCCGTTCCCGCAGCTGACCGATCGGGAACGCGAGGTCCTCGAGCTCGTCGCCCGCGGCATGTCGAACCAGGACATCGCCCGCCAGCTGTTCATCAGCCACCGCACCGTGCGCAACCACGTGTCGAACGTCTTCACCAAGCTGCAGGTCGCGGACCGGGCGCGGGCGATCGTCACCGCCCGTGACGCGGGGATGGGGCGGACCGCCGACTGAGGTCAGCGCGCGACGGCGCCGTCACGGACTGAACGGGACACGTCCGTGACGCGGGGCCGATGCGGCAACCTGCTCCGCCGCGGACGATCAGTCCATGAGCAGGCGATCGCTGGCGGACGAGGATGCCACGCTGACCGCGGGGGAGGAGGCCGTGATCTACGCCGTGGTCGCCGTGGCGTTCATCGTGCTCGGCGCGGTCGTCGGGACGCCGCTGTTGAACTGGATCTGCGGGCCGGCGTTCATCGTCGGCGGCGTCACCGGCTTGGCGGCTGCACGCCGGTGGCGCACCGCCCGCCGCGTCCCGACACGCTCGCGGAGCGAGTTGCCGTGAGTTGGGCGGCGCACGAGCTCGAGAGCTACGTGCTGCAGAAGCACCTCCGCCTGCCGATGTCGTTCACCGCGGTGCTGCTCGGATGCCTACTGCCCGACCTGTTCACGAAGCTGCCGGTGTACGGCTTGAACATCGGCGACCTGACGTACCTCCGGGTGACGAACCCGGCGCTGTACCACCGAGGCTGGCCCGGCGTCGGGATGACGCACTCGCTGCTGTTCGGCGTCGGCGTCTCACTCGTCGTGCTCGCCGTCTTCCGCAGCCGGGCGTGGGCGCTCGGCCTGCTCGTCGGGCAGTGGGCGCACGCCGTGTCCGACACGTTCGACACGGCGGGCACGATGCTCCTCTTCCCGTTCTCCACGCAGCACGTTTCGTTCGGGATGTGGGCGTACGCCGGCCACGCGGGTCACTACGGCGACGCGACCGCCTACTACTCGGGCCTCGGGGCGGTCTGGGACATCGGCTGGCTGGTGATCGCCGGCGCCGGATTCGCCGCGCTGTCCGGACGCTACTTCGCCACGGCGGTCGAGCCGGCGGACCCGACGTGGGCCTGGATCCGGCGCCGCTTCACGCCATCGCCGGTCGCGCTGCGCGCGCTCTACCGGGCGTTCTTCGTGTACGGCGCGTGCCGCATCGTGGCGTGGATGCTCCGGGCGCGGGTGCTCAACCCGGCCCGCGGCGAGCAGCCCTTCGACCTCTCCTGGGGAGGGCCGTCGTGGGTCGACGCGGCGCGCTTCCCCGCCGAGAGCTGGGCGGACTTCGCCCGCTCGATGGCCGTCGGTGTCGCCGGCCTGAGCGTCACGCTCGTGCTGGTGTGGCAGCTTTTCGGCCGCCGCCTGTGGCTCCGCGCCGGATAGCGGCGCGTCAGCAGTACCAGGACGGGGAGACGGTGGTCGGGATGTCCATCTCGACGGCCCGCCCGCGGTAGGTGAGCGTGGCGTGCTCGAGGTCGCCGTGGACGCGGATCCGCACGTCCTCCACGTTGTTCGGTTCGCCGGGGTCGTGGCCGACGGCCGCGGCCGCGACGGCCCGCATCGGTCCCGAGTGCCCGCACACGTACAGGCGGCCGCCAGGCGACGCGTCGTGGACCAGCTCGACGATCGTCTGCCAGTAACGCCGCGCCACGTACGCCGGCGGCTCGACGTAGTGCATCGGCACGGCGAGCCACTGCGTGATCGGGTCCCCGCCGGCGAACTGGATCCGCCAGAAGCGGTCGAGCTCGACCATCCACCCCGGCCGGTCGCCCGCCCCGTGGCGCTCGTATCCCTCGAGCACCGTGGCGAAGTCGTGGAAGGCGGCCGTGATGTCGAGCTCGCGCCCGTCGAACCACGCCTGGAAGTTGCGGAACCCGTCGATCGGCTCCGGATCGGTGATCGTCACGTCGCTGATGCCGTACCGGGCGACCGCCTGGCGCAACCCCTCGGCGAGCGCGTCCGCGGTCTCGGTGGCCCGCGCAGTGGGAGCGTGGACGACGCGGGCGACGGTGCCCTCGGTCAGGCCCTTCGCCAGGTCCTGGCCCTTGCGGTGCGCCTGCCACCGCCCGAGCGGCGTCAGCGCGCTGTCCGCGATGTAGCCCTGCGTCTGGCCGTGGCGGATGAGCCGCACGTCGGTCGCGGTCGCGGCCTTGCGGCGGATCGACTCCGGCCACTCGAACTCGCGCGGAGCGACCGTCTCCCTGGCGAACGCCTCGGTCCGGCCAGGAGGCGCGCTCGGCTGGTCCAGCTCCTCCAGGGCGCGCCGCGTGGCCCGCTCGCGGGCACGGACGACGAAGGCCGGCTCGGCCGGCTCCGCGTCGTCGGCGACGCGCGGTTCGGCGCGGCGCGAGGCGTAGCGGAGGAGGTATGCCGGGGCGTCGTCGCGTGTGGTCGGCATGGCGTGGCGAGCCTCAGGTGTAGATCGACACGAACGAGTCGACGACGCGGTTCTCGTAGTAGAAGAGCGCCTTGCCGAGCTGGTCCTCCGTCCAGGTGATCGTCTCCCAGTCGGCGTCCGTCTTGTAGCCGCCGCTGAACACCTCGTTGCGGTTGCCGACCGGGTCGAAGAAGTAGATCGTGTGGCCGCGGGTGATGCCGTGGCGCGTCGGGCCGACGTCGATGTCGATCCCGTTCATCCGGAGGATGTCGGCGGCGCGACCGACGTCGTTCCAGCTGTCGAGCCAGAACGCGAAGTGGTGCAGCCCGCCGTTCGCGCCGCGGGTGAACGCGACGTCGTGCGGTTGGTGCGACCGCTCGAAGAAGACGATCAGCTGGTGGCCCTCGTTGCTGACCATCTGCTCGGTGAGCCGGAACTGCAGCGCCTCCTGCATGAACCGGGCGATGTCCGGGACGTTCTCCGTCGTCAGCAGGCAGTGGTCGAGACGCGGTGGCGCGATGCCGACCAGATCGTCCGGCAACGGTGGCGGGTTGTACTTCGGGAGCCCGTTGCCGACCTTCTCCATCGACGCGTAGATCTCCATGATGTGCCCGCTCGGCGAGTCGAAGCGGATCGCGTCGCCGAGGGCGCGCTCTTCATCCGGCTGCAACCGCTCGACAGTGCAGCCGTAGCGCTCGAGGACCGTCTCGTAGTCCGTGAGGTCGTCGACCGACTCGGTCTTGAACGCGAGGTGCTCGATCCCGTAGCGCGCCGCTTCGGTGAGGATCACCGAGTGGTGGTCGTGCTCGTCCCACGCCTTGAGGTAGACGTGCCGGCCGTTGCGCTCGACCTCGCGCAGGCCGAGGACCTCGGTGTAGTACGCCACGCACAGCTCGAGGTCCGGGACCCGGACCTCGACGTGGCCGAGCTTGTAGATCGCCATGGCGCCCATCGTCGTCCTCGCGGGCCACAAGCGAAAGCAGTCTGTTCCAGATTGTGCAACGATCTCCTTGGCGCACGCTCCGCCCACCGGAGACGATGGGTCGGAGGATCGAGAAATGGGGGTGCGCGATGGCGTTCGACGGTGAGGCGTTCGTACAGGAGCTGCGGGCGGAGCTGGAGGCCTCCGGCCGCGGGCTCGACAAGGCGGTGTGGGTCGAGCGCGTCGTGCAGGGCGACGCCACCCCGCAGGAGCTGGTCGGGTGGGCCCGTCAGCACTACTGGGGCGTGACCTACCACACGCGCCGGTTCCTGTCGGCGTGGGTGGTGCGGATGCCGTACGAGATGACCGACAGCGTCATCGAGAACCTCGGCGAGGAGGTGCTCGGCACGATGTCGAAGTCCGGGCACAGCCACCTCCACTGGCTGTTCGAGTTCACCCGCGCGCTCGGCGCACCGGACGAGGTGATCACCCAGGCCACCCCGAACGTCGACGCCGTCGCCAGTGAGAGCTTCCTCTACAACATGGCGCTGCACCGGCCGTGGTACGAGTTCACGTTCGGCGGCGTCCTGGCGATCGAGAACCAGATCCCCGGCGCCTACACGCGCGTCGTCGAGGGCTTCAAGGCGCACTACGGCGACGTCCTCAGCCCGGACGACTACCGCTTCCACACGATCCACATCTACGTCGACGAGGAGCACGGTGGCCACGTCGGCGAGTTCGCCGAGCAGTACCTCGATACGGACGAGAAGCGGCGGTCGGCGCGCGCCGCGTACCTCGCCGGCGCCGAGATCACCCGCCGGTGCTGGGACGCGTTGGACGGCGCCACCTGGTGACCGACGCGGGCCGCCCTGGCTACTCCACGGTGCGCAAGGCGATGGCGGTCGTGTCCGCCTTCAGCTACAGCGAACCGGTGCTCGGCGTGTCGGAGCTGGCGCGCCGCCTCGGCCTGGGCAAGAGCACGGTCCACCGCATCCTGGCGACGCTCGTCGCCGACGGCTTCGTCGAACGCACTCCGGACGAGCGCTACCGGCTGAGCCTGAAGCTGTACGAGATCGGCCAGCAGGTGGCGGCGAGCAGCGAGCTGCGCGAGCGCGCCCACCCCAGCCTCGAGCGGCTGCGCAACGAGAGCGGCGAGACGGCCCACCTGGCGGTGCTCGCCGGCACCGATGTCGTATATGTCGACCGGTTGGAGAGCCCGCAGATGCTGCACATCCTGACCCGCGTCGGCAGGCGCCGCGCCGCCCACGCCACGTCGTCGGGTAAGTGCCTGCTGGCATTCGGCCCCCCGGCGGACGTCGACCGCGTCGTCGCCGGCGGCCTGCCCCGCCTCGCGCCGCGGACGATCACGTCGCCGGAGCTGCTCCATCGCGCCCTCGACGAGGTGCGCGCCCGCGGCTACGCCGCCAGCGTCGAGGAGTCGGCGCCAGGCGTCGTCTCTGTCGCCGCGCCCGTGTTCAGTGGCGACGGTGAATGCGTGGCGGCGATGTCGGTGGCCGGGCCGATCACGCGCCTGCCGGCGGACCGGATCGACCGGGTCGCCCGGATGGTGCTCGCCGCCGCTGCCCGCGTCTCGGCCCCCACCCCCGCGAACCGTCCCCTGGCAAGCTGAGGATCCCATGACGCTCACCCCCGACCTGACGCCGAGCCGGACTCCGAGCCTCACGCCGGATCCGACGTTCTCGCTCGCCGATCGATACGTCGCCGAGCACGGCGAGGTGCTGCTGACCGGCATCCAGGCCCTCGTGCGCGGACCGCTCGACCAGCTGCGCGCCGACCGGCGCGCCGGTCGCCGGACCACGGCGTTCATCTCCGGCTATCAAGGCTCCCCGCTCGGTGGCTACGACCGTGAGGTGCAGGCGAACCAGGCGCTGTTCGACGAGTTCGGCGCAGTCCACCGCCCGGCGGTCAACGAGGAGATCGGCGCCACGTCGGTGATGGGCAGCCAGCTCGCCTCGACGCGCGAGTCGCGCCGCTACGACGGCGTCGTCGGCGTCTGGTACGGCAAGTCACCCGGCGTCGACCGCGCCGGCGACGCGATCCGCCACGCGCAGTTCGCCGGTACGGCCCGATTGGGTGGGGTCCTGGCCCTCGTCGGCGACGACCCGGCGTGCAAGTCGTCGACGCTGCCGTCCCGCTCCGACCCGACGCTCGCCGCGCTCGGCCTCCCGGTGCTCTACCCGGGGACGATGCAGGACGTCGTCGACCTCTGCCGGCACGGGATCGAGCTGTCGCGGGCCTGCGGGCTGTGGGTCGCGATCAAGGTCGTCACGCCGATCGCCGACGGGTCGGGGATCGCAGTGGTCGATCCGGACCGGATCCGCCCGGTCATCCCGCAGCTCGAACGCGACGGCGAGATGTGGCGTCCCGCCCTCACCGGCCACATCGGCCCGGTGAACGCGATCCTCAACGAGCAGGAGGTCCTCGGAACCCGCGTCGAGATGGTGCAGCAGTACCTGGTGGCCAACGGGCTGAACCGGATCGTCATCGACGGTCGCGACCCGTGGCTCGGCGTCGTCGCCGCCGGCCACGTCGCCGAGCAGGTGCGTGACGCACTCGGCGTCCTCGGCCTCGATGCAGCGGGCGCGGCGGAGCTCGGCATCCGGCTGCTCAAGCTGGACGCCGTCCACCCTCTCGACGCGACGGCGGTGCGCCGGCTGGCGAACGGGGTGCAGACGGTGCTCGTCGTCGAGGACAAGCAGCCGTTCCTGGAGACGTTGGTGCGCGACGCGCTGTACGGCATGACCTCGGCGCCGATCGTGCTGGGCAAGCGCGACGCCGCCGGCGCGGCGTTGGTTCCATTGGCCGGCGCGCTGACCGCGACAGCACTCGTCGAGCCGCTGCGCCGCGTGCTCGAGACGGTGATCTCTCCCGAGCGGCTCCTGCCGTCGCGGCGCGACGACGGCTTGCGGATCTCGATCGCGCCTGAAGCGATGCGGACGCCGTTCTTCTGCTCCGGCTGCCCGCACAACACGAGCACGAAGGCGCCGGAGGACGCATTGGTCGGAGCCGGCATCGGCTGCCACGGGATGATCGTGCTGATGGACGGGCCCAGCCGGGGCGAGGTGCTCGGCATCACCCAGATGGGCGGCGAGGGCGCACAGTGGATCGGCATGGCGCCGTTCGTCGACACGCCGCACTTCTTCCAGAACCTCGGCGACGGGACGTTCTGCCACTCCGGACAGCTCGCCGTGCAGGCGGCGATCGCGGCCGGCGTGACGATGACGTTCAAGCTGCTCTACAACGCGGCGGTGGCGATGACCGGCGGGCAGGACGCCACCGGGCTCCTTCCGGTCCCGCAAGTGGCGACGAAGCTGATCGCGGACGGCGTCCGCGAGATCATCATCACGACGGACGACCCGGCGAAGTACCGGCGCGCCGGCCTGCCCGCGCGAACGAGCGTGTGGCACCGGGACCGGGTCATCGAGGCGCAGGAGCATCTGCGGCGTGTCGAGGGCGTGACCGTCCTGCTCCATGACCAGCAGTGCGCCGCCGAGAAGCGCCGCGACCGCAAGCGCGGCCTCGTCCCGACGCCGAAGACCAAGATCGTCATCGACCACCGCGTGTGCGAGGGTTGCGGCGACTGCGGCGTGCAGTCGAACTGCCTCAGCCTGCAGCCACTCGACACCGAGTTCGGGCGGAAGACCGTGATCGACCAGGCCAGCTGCAACCTGGACACGAGCTGCGTGAAGGGCGACTGCCCGGCGTTCCTGACCGTGGTCCCGGGCGAGCGGGCGCCTGGAGCGGCGACGGCGACACCGCCGGAGGAGCAGCCCGAGCCGGAGCTCATCGTGCCCGCCGGGGGCGTCACGATCCGGATGCCCGGGGTCGGCGGCACCGGCGTCGTCACGATCAGCCAGCTGCTCGGCGCCGCGGCGAAGATCGACGGGCGCGACGCGCACGCCGTCGACCAGACCGGTCTCAGCCAGAAGGCCGGACCGGTGGTCTCGACGACGTCGATCGGTACGCCGCGGCCCGGCGTGGTCGACGTGCTCGTCGGCTTCGACCTGCTCGTCTCGGTGACGCCGGCCAACCTCGCCGGGCTCGACCCGGAGACGAGCGTGGTCGTCGCCTCGACGAGCATCACGCCGACAGGGCGGATGGTCGGCCGGCCGGACACCGCGTCGGTGGAGGTCCTGGCCTACCTCGGCGAGCTCGACCGACGCAGCCGTGCCGTGCACAACCGGTACGTCGACGCTGCCGGGTTGTCGATCGGGCTGCTCGGCTCGGCGCTCACGGCGAACACGTTCCTCCTCGGCGTGGCGTTCCAGGCGGGAACGATCCCACTCACCGCGAGCTCCATCGAGCGGGCGATCGAGCTGAACGGCGCGGCCGTCCCGGCGAACATCGCCGCCTTCCGCTGGGGCCGGGCGTGGGTCGTCGATCCAGCATCGGTCGAGTCGGCCGCGGGGCGCGAGGTGGCCGCAGAGGTCGACACCCGCAGGCTCGACGACTTGGCCGACGACGCGGAGCTGCAGCGGATGGTCGCCGTGCGGCGCGCCGAGCTCACCGCGTTCCAGAACGGCAGGCTGGCGGAGCGGTACGTGGCGACGATCCGCCGGTGCCGCGCTGCCGAACGCGAGGCCGGCGGCGACGGGGCGTTCACGCGGACGGTCGCTCATCAGCTGCACCGGCTGATGGCGTACAAGGACGAGTACGAGGTCGCCCG